>JBGTLE010000096.1:0-8346 GCA_041744295.1 Pyrinomonadaceae bacterium
CAAATGATTGCCTATCGCTTTCTCTCTCCAGCCGAAGAAGAGTTGACCATCTACAGCTATAAAAATAAGAGTAAGCGAAGCTATTGCGACGGTATTGTGTGATCGTCTTAAGACCAAGCCATTTTCCCAAGCTGTAATCGAAGAGACAAAATCACGATGCTATGGTCATAAAACGATTTCTCAAGAAACGCTTTTAGCCGCAGTGAAAGCCGTTAACCGTAGTGTGAGTGTCATCCAGTAAGAACGATTGATATGATTGAATCTCAGCCCAACAACTCATTAAGCCAGAAGCGTCTACAGCATCGCTTCCTCGGCCTCTGGTTTTCTTCATGCTAGATGCTTCACTCGATCGCAAGATTTAATGCCTGGTTTCTTGTGTTCGCCGGTTAACTCAGGGGTTGGGCGGCCCATTGACATGTTCGAACTCCGGCGCAAAATGAAACTATGAAGAAGTTGAGAAGCAGCAGAGAAATTAGAGTTGTGCGTCCTCGCCGAAGGTCTCTGAGAAAGAAGCGTTGGAGCGAATGAAAGAGTTCGCTAAAAGCGAAAGGGGCGGTGCCTTGCCACTGCGGTCAAGAATGTCGCATCCCTGTCGGGCTGAAATAGGCGGGCCGCGGAGAACAAGCTCTTGCTGCGAACGGGCGCAATCGATAGTTTGAGTGAGCAGACCGAAATGCGCAGCGCTAGCTGCTTCGCTTCTCCTATCGTGGTACGATTCGCTTGAGGTGGCATTCGATGACGTTCACAGTTGAGTACGAACGAGAGGATGATGGCCGCTGGTTGGCCGAAGTGGTGGAAATGCCTGGAGTCCTGGCCTATGGAACCAGCTCCAATGAAGCCATTGCCAAGGCTCAGGCGCTGGCGTTGCGAGTGCTCGCTGATCGCCTTGAGCACGGTGAAGGCAAGCCTGAATTTGTCAGCATCTCTTTTGCGGCAGCATGAGCCAGTGGCCCTCAGCCAAAGCCAAGCGCGTCCTCGCCGCCCTGCTCCGTCTGGGATGGTCTATCAAGCGAGAATCCAGTTCTCATAAGATTCTTGCGCGACCCGGTTGGCAGGATGTCGTTTTTGCATTTCACGATAAGGAAGAGATTGGCCCGAAGATGTTGGCGCGCATTGCAAAGAATACAGGCCTCGAGCCGAAAGATTTGTAAGGAGCAGGTTCCGATAAAAGACGAATGCCGTCGAGAAATTTTCCTCGACGGCATTTTTTGTCTACGTTGATGGTTGAGTTTAAGACGCGCGCGCGTACTGATCGTTCAGCGCCTCGCGCAGACGCTTGAAGTACGAGTCGAAACTTACGAACCCACTCGTGCCCTGGAAGAAAGCCTTCCCACCTGTTTCATCAGCAAGTCGATTCAGTGAACTCTGTCCATAACTCGCTGCCAGCCGGCTGCGACTGGTGAACCCGGTTGACGGTGCATAGAAAGTATAGACCGCCACATCGCGCTTGTTTGCTTCACGCACAGCCCTGTGGAGATCGAGTGTGTTGCCGGCTGAACTCACGTCGAAGCCGCGCGACGTATCGAGGCCGTCAGAGATCAAGAGCACAGCCTTGCGACCTGTCAGGTTATCAAACTTCCGTAGCGCTTCGATGACCTCAACGTAGGGGTTGAAGGCCGCTGCACTCGGATTCGAGCGCAAAATTCTGAGCGACTTCGCTGCTTTTTCCAGGTCAGTTGTGAACGGTTGTCGCACCTGCAAAGTCCCAGTGGTGATGTAACCAACCATCACTTGAGATCCCCGCGGCAAAGAGCGAATGAACTCTCGGGTAACATTTAGCTCGTTGCCAACCTGCGAAACGAGATCGTCCTGTATCAGGATTGCAATATTGAGGGGCGTAACAACCTGCGCAGTTTTTTCCTTTTTGTCATACGTATTCACGGTCTTTGCTGATGCTGCTGCGCCTAAAGCAACCAGCATTACCAAACCGGACACGAGTGAAACAAATCTTCGATAAATCATGGATTTTCTTACCTAATTCCGAACTCTGCGGAACCCTTTCTGTTCGGCTACTCAGATGCGAAATGGCACCCGAAGGTGGCTTGAGGAGGACGATGCGTTTCTCAACCACTCACCAAGCCCAACCTTTCAAGCCTGAAAGTCTCACTGTCAGGAAGGTGGACCCTGACCCCGCTCTTCTCCACCCACTCATGCCTGCTCTTTTCATAACTGTACCAGCCCAACTCTTTCATAGTCTTTGACAGTTTTTCGGAATCATCAGGCCACCACCAATCATGATCTACTGCGAGCGGCTCATTACAGATTTTGAGTTTTAACTAATTCTGCTTGGCTGGGTAAGAGCGGGGTCAGGGTCCACCTTCCTGACAGTGAGACTTTCAAACTTGAATGAGACTCTCTGGCTTGAGAGTTGATTTGGGAAGTGAGTGGTACTGGAAGCGGGTCAGGGTCCGCCTTCGTGACTGTGAAACTCCGAGGCCACTCGTCCTCCGTAAGAGCCTCATGTTCACCCAATTTCAACTGCTCTCCTTGTGTAAGCATGGCGGGGAAAAGTGCATCACTTGCCCTCTCAGCGGCCTCGCTTGCCTTACCCTTGCCGCTCGGATAAATTACTAACCAATCCGGAACACATCCTGCCAATTCATCGGGCCCTAAGGGACGAACATGGATGAGTATCCTTCGCCAAATCCGCATGTCTGAAAGGAATCCATTATGAAAGCCTATCCGACTGAATTTATTCGCAACCTTGCCGTCATTGGACATGGCGACGCGGGGAAGACGCAACTGATCAGTTCGCTTCTCTACGTCGCCGGCGCCACACCGCGTTGGGGTAAGGTTGATGAAGGCACAACCGTTACCGATTACGAAGAAGATTCCATCGCGCGCAAGATAACGCTGAACACTTCACTGGCCCACCTGGAACATCGCGACACTAAATTAAACTTTATTGACTCTCCGGGTTACGCCGCATTCATTTCGCACGCCCGTCCGGCTTTGCGCGTTGCCGACTGTGCCATGGTCGTCGTTGACGGGGTGAAAGGTGTCGAGGTTCAGACGGAAAAAACCTGGGCCTTCGCCAACGAGTTTATAGTTCCGCGAATTATGGTGATCACAAAATTGGATAAGGAGCATGCGGACTTTGGCAAGTCCCTCGAGAGTGCGCAAAAGTTATTCAGCCGCGCAATCATTCCTTTTACGCTTCCGATAGGTAAGGAGAAGGACTTTCGTGGTGTGGTTGACGTAGTTCACATGAAGGCCTATGAACTCGGTCCGGACGGACAGGCGAAGGAGATCGATATTCCGAGCGAAGGCCGCGACATTGTTGATAGGACGCGCGAGCGACTCGTGGAGCTGGTGGCGGAATCTGACGATGCTTTGATGGAGAAGTATTTTGAACAAGGCACGCTGGACGAAGCTGACATTCTGCCGCAGATCAATAAAGCAATCGCCGCGAGCAAGCTGTGTCCCGTCTTTGCTGCTTCGAGCATCACGCAAGTTGGCCTGCGCGCCTTGCTCAACGCCATCGTCGATTATGCGCCCGACCCGGCGCATCACGACGCTGAGTACGGACTGCCCGTCGACGCAGCCCCGGATGCCGACAAAATCTCGCGGAAGTACAGCGATGCCGAACCATTCTCGGCCTATTGTTTCCGCACCGTGGCTGATCCATTTGCCGGCCGCATCAACGTAATGAAGATTATCAGCGGCAAACTGCAGAACGATGCGACAGTGTTGAATGCCAGTCGCGGATCTATGGAACGATTGGGCGCGCTGCACTCGATTCAAGGCAAGCAGCTCGACAAGATTAGCGAAGCTCATGCCGGGGACATCGTTGCTTGCGTAAAGCTAAAAGAGACGCAGACCGGCGATACGTTATCAGATAAGCAAGCCGCGATCGTTTACGATCCGGTCGAATACCCTGAGGCGGCGATTGCATTTGCCATCGAACCGAAGTCTCGCCAGGACGAAGAGAAGATCAGCGTTGCTTTGCACAAAATTCTCGAGGAAGATCCGGCTCTTCATTTCAGCCGCGATGCGCAAACAAAGGAGTTTCTGCTTTCCGGTTCCGGACAGCTGCACGTTGAAACCGTGGTCGAGAAACTGAAGAAGCGATATGGCGTCGAAGTGACGTTGCACCCGCCGAAGGTTCCCTACAAAGAGACAATCACTCAGCGCGCTGAGGTGCAGGGCCGTCATAAAAAACAGACTGGTGGTCGTGGTCAGTTTGGTGACTGCAAGTGCGTCTTTGAACCATTACCACGCGGCAGTGGCTTTGTCTTTGAAGACAAGATTTTTGGCGGTTCGGTCCCGCAGCAATTTCGACCGGCGATTGAAAAAGGAATTGTCGAAGCAGCAAGTTCCGGAGCAATCGCCGGTTATCCACTTGTCGATTTTAAGGTGCAACTCGTCGACGGTTCCTATCACAGTGTCGATTCGGACGAGCATTCGTTTCGGGCCGCGGGCCGCAAGGCCTTTCGCGCTGCGATGGAGAAAGTGAGACCGGCGCTGCTTGAGCCAGTGATGGATGTCGAGATCGTGGCGCCGCAGGAATACAGCGGTGACATCATGGGCGACTTAAACTCAAGGCGAGGACGCGTGCAGGGCATGGACACGCGTGGCAATCAGCAGGCAATCAAGGCGCAAGTGCCGATGGCTGAAATGCTGAACTACCAATCGACACTGAACTCGATCACAGCGGCGCGTGGGTCGTTTCATATGCAGTTTTCACACTACGATCCCGTTCCCGGTCAACTGGCTCAGAAGATCGTAGATCAGGCGAGAGCTGAAGGACGAATCCGCGGCGGCGAAGAGGAAGAGTAAAGCGTTCATCCGCCGATACGCAGATTGCACGGATTAGCAGAGAAAAGTATGAGCATCGGCCAGGCAGCTGTGCTTCTTTTAGCAATCTGCGCAGATTGGTTTTAAGCACAAAACGGCCGCTCGGATTTCTCCGAGCGGCCGTTTGTCTTGCCGAAACTCTCGCAAACCTAGGAGTCCACTCTATGTTTCGCGTTCCCGAGCAAGCCGAGTCCTGAACAAATTGCGCGCTACTCCTGTGCCGGTTTCCTCATGCGAAACTTCATCGGCTCTGGGCCTTCCTTTACCGTGTAGTCCGCTGGGATTTCAAAAAGCGAACGCGCCGGTTCGGTGCGACTGATGTTGGTCAACCGATAACTGTTATCGCCGAATCGCGGATCGCTGTGACGAGTCATTACGATCGTCTGCAGCTCCTCCGAGTACCAACGCTCACTCACGATCTGAATTTCTCGTTCGTTACCGATCTCACCCGCAGGAATCGTCACGATCGTACGAGTGCCTTCCGCTTCGACACCCTCGATGTTCTGCTTACCAAGTGCTTCCGTTTTTGCGTTGCCATTGCGCGCGCTAGTCCAACCCACAGAAACGCCGCCTTCGGTCATTTTCTTCTCAAACATGACATCGGGACCAACCTCGATACGATACTGGCCATTCCGTTCACCGGGGGCACCGGATTTTTCGCCAGTCGCGCCGGTTTTTCCTCCTTCAGGTGGCAGTTTCTGCTCAAATCTGAAACGCATTGGCGGCAGCTTGCGCGCCACTCGCGCTTCCGGATCGAGCGAGAAGCTCGTCCCTGCAACCGGATCGTTGATGAACACATGCTGCGGTCCCGCGCCGCCCTTCATAGAACCAATCGCTCTCAAGCTCTGCTCACGTCGCGTACGGCCTTCGCTGTCGCGATAGATCGAAGCGGTGGACTTGTTAACGATGCGGTTGCCATCGCTCAGGGTCTGCGTGCTTTCGGTAACAGCCTGTGCTGAATATGGTAAGCCTTTAACCAACTTGCCGCTGAAGCTCATCTCCGTCGCGAGAAAAATAAAGTCGTTTGGGCCATGAGGAGCCATTGGGCCTTGTCCCTGTGCATGCCGCTCGATATGAATGCGCTCACCCGGATGTCCCGGCGGCGGACCGTCGGGCCCTGGTGCGCTTCTTTCGATGATTACTTTGGTTGCCGGTTGCTGTTCCTGGGTAAAACCCGGAACGGCGCTGAGTGTCATCAGGACACCGATGGCGATACCGCTGGCAAGTTTGATTTTCATGAGCTCTTCCTTCTTTGTAGTGGGCCTCAGCCCGGTTATTTATTCCTTAAATTAATCGCGCGATTGAACAAAACGAATAGCGCGAGCCAATCCATCTGTGCCTACCAAAACATCTGCTTTCACCCTCTCGTCATACCGATCCATATTAACGGGCACTCCAAATCTCGCCATGGCAGATCGCGGCAACTCAACCCGCACTACTTGTCCGCCGTCTTGAACACTCAAGGCACTCGAATAGCCAACGGGATAGAAATCTGTGGTAACTTCGTTTTCACGGTTGCTGGGCGAGACTGTTTCCCGCGCGCCGGCTGTAAGGCCATCGCGGTTAGCCGCAGATGCTTTTTTCGGCGACCGCTGCGGTTGCTTACGCGGGCGATCTACAGCTACTAGTTCGGGGACTGCAGTCACCTCAGGAGAAGGGTTTGTGATCGGGGACGGCGCGACATTCTTGATAACTTTGTTCTCGGCCCTGCTTTCCGTGGGAACGGACACAAACAAGCGAGTGGCGCCAATTCCCACGACTACCAAAAACAACGCCGCCACCGCGGCATAGATCCAATAGCTACTGTGGGATCCCTGGCGTGCGACTTTCACTGCAGAACGGTGGCTGCGAAACTCTGCCAGCAACAATTGTTCAACTCTCGCCGGCGCGCCTTCCGCATTAGCTGTTCGCATATCGGCTGAAAGCTCTTTCAGACTACTGGTCAGTCGCCGCTCTGCTCGCAAACGCGCGGCACAGTTATCGCACTCATCACTATGCAGCGAGGCCTGCTCTCGCTCCGACGCCTCCATCATCTGATTGCGCGCCAGTTCGTTCACGACTGTTTCAAAGTTCTGACAATTCATGCGAAACACCTCGCTGTCTTCACTTCTTCACCTTCCGCATTTTCGAGTACCGCTGGCCGCAGCTTTTCGATCAACATGGCCCGACCGCGATGCAGCCGCGAACGCACTGTGCCAATTGCACAACCGAGAACTTCCGCCGTCTCGACGTAACTCATCTCTTCCAGATCGCACAGCACTACCACCTCGCGATACCTTTCCGGCAAACTCAGCACCGCCCTGCGCACAGATTCGATGGTCTCGCTTCGAGAAAGTGCTTCGAGTGGTCCAGCCCCCTCAGCGAGCGACGGCCCGTCTTCAATCTCCGGCTCGAGCGGAGCGTAAAAACGTTCCCGCTGTAGCCTGCGCAGCAGTTGGTTCCGTGCGATGCCATAAAGAAAACCACTCAAAGAGCCACGCGCAGGATCGAAAGCATGAGTCTCGCGAATCAGCACCAGGAAAACTTCCTGCGTCACGTCTTCCGCCAGGACTTGCGAGCCACACATCTGTAAGGCGAAGCGGAAAATCCCAGCCTGACGACTGCGATAGAGCGCGGCAAAGGCTGCCTCGTCCCCTGAATGAATAGCCTTCAGCAGTTCACCGTCTGAATGATTGTGGTGCGTTTTCATCCCTGATTGGATTTCCGAACAACCGGCAAGTTCGCTCCGTCACTGCTTTCGACTGTAATTCGCGCGGCGCGCTGGGAAAGTTCCAAATTCTAAAATCTTGTGCTTATGTCCGCCAATTTCAAGGTGGGAATCTCGAGGTCAGGAAGGGTGGTTTACCCCCGCTTACTTCGACCACCTCGCGGTTTAGGTTTCCAAAGTCGGCGGGGGTAAACACCCTTCCTGACCTCGAACCGCCATTCCATATCTATTTCCCAAATTTCTCGATGAAGTCGGCCGACCGCTGGCGCAAACTCAACCACTCCGGAAACAACTCTGGCCCACTAAGCCAGATGGTCAACCATTGCGCGACTTCTTTCGCAATCGCCCGTTCATCGTTATTCAAGAGATCACTACGCGCCAGCGTTTGCGCCCTGGTTTTCAGTTTCAAAGCCATCGCGCTGACCAGTCTCTCACGTCCATCACGACCAAACTCTCGCCTCGCATCATCAAGTTTACTCATTGATTCAATCGCAGCGACAATTGTGATGAACTGGAGATCTGCCAAACCTGATAATTCCGACTCTCGCCACTTAGTATCGAACTCGAGCACTTCCGGATGTCGTAACACGGCTCCTTCATCGGCAAGTGTGCGCGCGATCGAAGCCGGGCTGTCCACGGCGCCATCACCAAAGCGCTCGGCGACTGCTTCTTGTATTTGACGCAGCTCCTTTTCACCCACCGACTCACAATCGAGTGCTTCCCAGACTTCAATGATCAATTCTGTACGAGTCTTGGGAGTCATATCTCTCATGTTCCGTTGATCGGCAGTTCAACTTTCACGCTTGTCCTGATAGATTATCTTCGAATTCTCTCACGGCCCG
>JBGTLE010000097.1:0-10482 GCA_041744295.1 Pyrinomonadaceae bacterium
ATGCCGAACAGAATTTTGTGATGAGCGAACTGGCGCGCATGAAGACCGAGGGCCGCATTGAAGTCCTCCGCGAACGCGGCGCCAACTACCACGTGTTTGCTTTTATTGAGGGACAGCGCCCCAGGGACGATCTAATCACCGAGTCATTAGACGAAGTGGGCCCGCCCGCGAAGCAAGCAAACGACGATGAGAAGCAGCAGACATCTTTGAAAGTTGAGACGAAACCGCGAGCCGGGAAGATCAGGTCGAGCTCGAAAGCTACCCGCACAACCTCTAAAGTAAAACAGCAAAGGCATCGCTAGTTCCGCCCTGAAACCTGGAGGCCATCAATGACTCTCCCCACGCTTGCTACCTGGCACGAACTCGTGCGCACCCGAAACAGTAAGGGCCTCAGTTCCCTGCTCGCAGACCACGTCACGTTCTTCTCGCCGGTGGTCCATACGCCGCAGGTCGGCAAAGAGATTACGCTTCAGTATCTCTCCGCGGCCTTCCAAGTGTTCTTCAACGAGTCTTTCCGATATGTCCGAGAACTCACGGGGCCTCGCGATGCAGCGCTGGAGTTCGAGGTTGAGATTGATGGCATCAGCGTGAATGGCATCGACCTGATCAAGTGGGACGACGAAGGCAGGATCGTCGAATTCAAGGTCCTTATCCGCCCGCTCAAGGCAATCAACTTAATTCATCAGAAGATGGCCGCGCTCCTTCGGGCCAACCCGTAGTTCTGGCTGAACGACGCGGGGACACGGAGACGCGGGGACGGAGACGCGGCCGCTCCCCGCCGTCTCCCCTTCTCCGCATCCCCGCGACTCACTTCTCCGCGTCTCCGTTCAAGAGATGCGACATTAGAGAACGACTGTTGCTGGTCCTTTCAAATCATGAGCGCGCCGGCTGACGACTAACTCGTTGTCAATCCAGCGCCGCCTGCGGAAGCCGAGAAGGTGGAAAACCTGTAGTGGCAGAAGCCGGGCTATGCGAGTGTTTATGATGAAGAAGTTATCGTTCGAGGGGTCGCGGCGAACTCCCGGAAGCAGATGAACGTAACGACTGATCATTAGTCGTCTCAACCACTCGGACAAATAGATCCAAAACTGCTTAACGTCTCGAGCTAGGAAGAAACCATCATCACCGAGCTTCTGATACAACGGCATTAGCATCAGTCCTGATTCGCGTGCCTTTATTTCGCCCGTCCGATCGCTTGCCAGTATCTGTCCACGCTCGACCGGCTGGAAATTCCGAAAGCCTGGTTTCATTTGAAAGCTATCGGCAGGCGCGATCGGATGACGGTGGCGCACTTCAATCACTCGCATGCCGCCGCCCGCACGCTTGAGCTCAGACTGGTAGTGATCCAATTTGACCAGATCCTCAGCACGAAAATTCCCGCTTGCTGCGGCCGCAATCCAGATTACTGCTTCGTGATTATCTATTGAGGTAACGGCGTCATGCTGTCCGGCCTCGAAACCCATAGTTACTGCGCCCAGATTATTAAAGTATTCGAGCAGCGTGCCATCAATCTGTTCCTCAAGCCCGAGCACAATCGTCACGGGAAAGTGCAGCGCAAAGCGGCGATTGCGGAGGGTATCACCGACGGTCGCAAAGGGTTTGCCTTCCGCTGAGGTCGTGTGCAGATCAAGGAAGTAGACCTCTCCCCGAGCGCGGTTGAGTGCCTCGCGTAACACTGCAATCAATTCGCGCCGTTCAACCAACTCCGAGATCTCAAGACTAGATTTCTTCCCTGTCTCACTACTTCGAACATTTTCGTTCGTCCATTGCCGGTTCAAATCAGCGTCAACGTAACGAACCTTTGCCGCGAGCGCCCGAGTATTTCCTCGCAGCAGAACTATTTCGCCGCGCAGATCACCTATCCGTTTTTGAAGCTCGGGAAGCGCACGTTCAGCCGCAAGCGCCCCGGAAGGCTCGTTTCCATGAATGGAACCTAGAATCACCAGCGTCGGACCAGGCAGAGAACCCCGAACGCAGGCTATCAAGTGTTCGCCTGCCTTCGGGAGTTTCTTCGCGGGCACGAGGCTTCCGATTGAAATCATAGCAACCAGGCTGCAAGCAGGACCGACTTATCGAAAACTTGCCTCCAACTCAATCGCTCGCGGAAATAGAATGTTGTTCTCAAGATGAATGTGCTGGTGCAAGTCCTTCTCGAACGCTTCCATTGCCTGATAGAGCGTTTTGTAACTGATGCAGGCATCCGAGGGCGCGCTGTAGTTCGAGCTTAAGGAGCGCAGTTCACGCAGAATCTCTCCCGCCGTATCGTGTTCCATCATCATCATGCGAACTGGATTGTTTACTGTGCCGAAGGGTGCAGAGGGTGGTGAGCTATTCTGAACAGCGGCCTTCTCCATTGCAAGAACATATGGAAAGAGGATCTGTTCTTCCTTGAACATGTGCGGGCGCAGGTCAGCACAGAGTCGTGCAAACGATTGGCGGATCATGAATAGTTCCGCATGATTCTGACCGTGCGCACCGATAACTTTTTCGAGCAGTGATTCCAGTCTGGCCATCTCTTCCTTAGTATAGACGTGATGGGTCTCGAGAATGTGGTCGATAAGTTCGCTGAGCGTCGCGTTCTGAAAATTAAGCGACCCGTTTTCAAGTCCCCCAATCCTGCTGGCTTCCTCGAGTAGCCGTTCGAGATTCACCGGATCGACTCCCGCTTTGGCACAGGCTTCGGCTAATGGTTGAGCACCGCCGCAGCAATAATCAATCTTGAGTTTTTCAAAAACTCGCGTCGCCTGAGGTAATTCAAGCGCCACTTCGCGCACAGTTCTGTTTAAGCTAATCATTAAATCAGTTCCTTCCCCTTCTCTGGTTGATTGCAGTTCACCCGCAAGCGAACTGGTACATGAGTATTCACAGAGCAACACTCATACCCTGACTAAAAGACTGTGTTCGCGGTGCTTGGGGAGCGGGTGGGTGCGGAATATGTCGGATTACTGCGAAGAATCGCCCAACGCGAAACAAGAAGGCGTCACCGGTAAGGAGACGCCTTGGATCGCTTGCGAGACTCATCACTGCGGGAGGAATGTCGGTCCGTCCCGGTATTGGTCTGCCGTTCCAGCGATGCGACCCATTATGCCTGGACTCAACGGGTGGTCTGTGCGGTAACGCACAAAGCCAAAAAATCGCAACGGTCACTAACTTAGAACTGAATCAACGAACCGAGTAATGAGTATTACGGCAACAATATACTTCACCAGTATTACACGGTCGAGTTTCAGCTCTTCCGCGGATGGCAGTCAACACACTGAAACGAGGATATGTCCCCGAGATTAACCGGATGTTTGAACGGTTCATTCGGTCTGTGACAGCTTACGCATTTGCGATCTTCAAGTCCTCCCAGATCAACTGGATGTTGAAAGGAGCCCGTCTTAGCATTCTCTTCCGGCGGTCTGGCTGAGTCATAGATCACAGTGTGACAAACATTGCAGTCGCTGGTAATCACTTTGCCGGTATTGCTGACGTGTTCCCCGTCATGACAACGGAAGCAGCCGGAGAAATACAGATGCCCAATGTTGTTGGGGTGCGTCTGCCAGTTGGTTTTCATCTCCGGAAAAAAGAAGGTCTGGTAGATGCGCTGAACTTCGGTAACCGCTCCCTTAACCTGCGCTTGCTTCTGCGAGTACACGTCCTTGTAGTGAGTTTGATAGAACTGATTCAAGCTGCGATCAATAGCACTAAGCGCTTGTTCGGTCGTCTCATACTGCCCACTCAGAGCCTCGACCGCATTTCGTTTTAGATAAGGAATGGACGAATCCAGCTTGCCCGCCACGAAGGACTGGTCGACGGCCACATCCGGTGGTTGGTAGATGTGCGCGGGACGATTATGACAATCAACACAATCCATCTTTCGCTTGGGCGCGGTTTGAATCTGTTCCGGAGAGAGCGGACGCACGCGATCAAAGTATTCCGTCACGTTGCCCGCCCGGTCTTTTACTCGCACCCAGGGAATTTGCTGGCGCTGCTCATCAATGGGAATGTAAGTCACTTCATTCCCGATGTTCATATGCCAGTGAATGCCAGTGACGGCCCCTGCCGTGGGGCTGCCCCCGCCAACATTGATTAGCATGCGCGTTTGCCGATGCGAATTCTTTTCGTCGTAGGCGTAGTGATTGAAAATCTTGAGCTGCGCGCCAAAGGACTTTTCGGGCCAGTGACATTGCTCGCAAGTGTCCGGCGCCGGACGGAGATCGTGAACCGGTGTGGTGATTGGCCGCGGATATTTGTTGAAAGTTACCGAGTAGAGCTGATAAGCACCCGAGAGTTTTGACTGCACGTACCATCCGGCGCCCTCACCGACGTGACAGTCCACACAACGCACGCGTGCGTGCGGCGAGGCCTGGTAGGCGACAAACATGGGCTTCATCGGCGTGTGACAGGTCGCGCCACAAAACTCGACCGATTCCGTGTATTCATACGCGCGATAGCTGCCGAATGCACTGGCCGATACGAAGAAAAAGGTCACCACCAGAAATGCAAAAAACGCGCGCCGCGAATGGGGATCGTTTAGGTCAAGTCGTGGATAAGGCGCCACTGACCAATCCGACGAGCGATGACGGCGGCGGCGTTCTAGAAACGCTCCCAGGAACAGTACGAACAGACCAAAGATCAATACCGACGGCAGGATGATGTAAGTAAGGATGCCGAGATACGGATTTTCATCCGTGCTTGTTATCTCCAACAGAAAAAGGAGGATCACGCTGACCAGACTTGCCAGTGTAATAGCGCCGCCCACGAAACTAATGTAGTTCCGAAAGAGCGTCGGAGTTTTGCTTTTGTTCCTGCTTACTGCTGCTTCTTCATCCATAGTCGTCCATATTCGCGGTTGTTAACATTCAATGTCTTGAGAAAGGAAGTTCGTTCGAGGTTGCGACTCGTTTCAATCCGGCGCAGTCTCACCGGGTAACGGCTCTGGCTGAACTGATTCGGAAGCCTGCTCAGCCTTCTGTTCCAGATTCTGCTGATAGGCGAGCTCGTGCTCTTCTCAAAAGTTCTTCAGAAACCCGTCCGTCATAGAACGCCCAGTTGATAGGATAAACATCCGGGTCAAAGATGGCGTGATAGAAATGCCAAACGATAATCGCCAACGTCGCTAGTATCGCTTCGTAATAGTGAACAGCCAAAGCGATCTCAATCCAACCCCGCGGCAGAAAACCAAAGACGCTTAGCTTCATCCAAATCATTAATCCGGTCAGACCCATTATGATTGTGCCCCACACGACGGCCCAGTATTCGGCTTTCTCCGGATAGCCAAAGCGCGCGATCTTTGGTCTCTCTTTCTTGAGTCCGAGGTAATAAGCAAAGTTTCCAATAACATCCCGGACGTCCTGTAATCTCGGACGCATGTCCTTGACCCACTGCCTTCCTTCACGAGTCAACGCCAGGTAAAGCAAGTGATACACACCCACGACCAGCATTACGATCGCAGCCACGCGATGAATTATACGGCGCAGGAATTCATTCCCTCCCATTAACCATGCGAGCCAGGACTCAGGATACTGGAGCGCGAAGCCGCTTAAGACGAGGGCAATGAAACTGGTAAGCAAGAACCAGTGTTGCGCTCTTTGATTGACCGTTAGCCGAATGACGCTGCGCTCCTGACGTCGCTTAGCGGCCGCCTTTTTTCGCCAGATCAGAGCGTTATGAACCAACATACCGCCAATTGTCAGGACTATTAACGGGAGATAGATCCAGCGGACAATCCGTGTTCCCGTCAGACCGAGATCCTGGGATCCGATCTCAGAAACCAAACCGGACGTCAGGTGGATTTAGCCACTTGCAAAATTTGCACTCGCTCCCACATGACACTGGCCGCAGGTTTGTGGCAGGTTATTCGCGCTAATCATCGATCGCGCATCGGAGGAGGGCAGAATGTTATGGACCCCGTGGCAACTGGAGCAGTTAGCTGCCACTTTGGAACCGAACTTCGAGGCCAGGCCGTGATAGCTGTCGCGATAACTGCTGACACGCTCACTCGCCACGCCAAACTCCTGTGAAAGGGCCACGCCTTCATGACACTTGGCACAACTGTCAGTGGCAATCGCTGTGGTACTGGTTGAGGTTGTCTTTACGATGGGTGACTCGATTTTGTGAATCCCGTGACAGTCCGTGCAGACCGGCGATCGAGAAACTCCGCGCGCGACTGCCGTCCCATGCACACTCTGCTTCGCTCGATTGATTGTCGACTTGGGATCGGTCGCCGGCAGCATGCTTGTCGAGTCGCCGTTCCGTATGTGGCAGTCAAGACACTTGGCGGCCTTCCTTCCATTGAGAGATTGGGCGTGGAAGCTAACGTCGTATTCGGTGTGCGGACCAGTATGAAACTGTGCACCACCGAGGTACGGAAGGGTCTTGCCTGGACCGTGGCAACCGTTGCACTCGAGGGTTGGCTTGTTGCTGCTCGCATCAGGGACACTTTCAGGAGCAGGAGAGGCGGATGAGGTGAGTTGGGCCTTCGCTGACTGCTGTGTCTGCGCCTCTGCGGGAGAGCGCAACTCAAGTAGGCCGCAAAGTAGCAGCACTGATAGGACAGCCGTAAGTAGAACGCTGCGCGTCATCCGAACTCGAGCCGTCGTTAAAAACAGAGGAACGCCCCCCCGTGCCGCTGTTTTGCGACACAGGAGATCGACAATCAAGAATTCAACTAGCGCCCCTCTACGGCGCAATCAGCGAAACCGAGACTATTTCTTCTGCGATCTCATGAACTCGACCAGGGCTTTTGCCTGATCTGCGCTGATACCTTTCTCTTCATAACCGGGCATGTTGGGCGGCTTCTCTGACTTTTTGCCTTTCAACACAATCTGAATGAGTTCGTCGTCTGCTTTGGCCGTGTCGAACTTCTTTTCGGCCGTCGCTCCATGGCAAGCCAAACACTTCGATCTGTACTGTGCGCCGGTATCCTCTTGTGGATTCGTCCGCGCCGGTACCGACACAATTGACGTCGTCACTGCGAAAACCATTCCCGCAACCACCAGTGCCGGTTTTTTCAAACGGATTAATAGACTCTCCATCATTGCCTCCACCTTTCCCGTATTCACCTTGCATGGGGGCCAGGCCCCTCAGTCACAGCATGGGCAATGCCCGTGCCGCCGCGAATAAGGCCGAGAATGCTGTTTCGACCCGGCTCGTTGCGACGCATTGCGCAGAATTTGCGAAACTTTCCGCAGTACTGTTTCCGCAGTACTGAATGCCGAGTGCTGAGTACTAATGCTGAGTGCTAGTCCTCAGCACTCATTCCCCAACACTCGGGTCCCTTCACGCTGCCGCTCTCTTATGACACGCCGTGCACTTCTTCGAAGTTGGCGGATTTACGTCCTTGCTGCTCTTGACGATCTCGTCGTGACAACCGGCGCAGTTGCGATGGAAAGCCTGCTGGTTGGTCAGCGTGACGAGTTCGGTTCCTACCTCAAGCTTGATTTGAGGAATCTCTGGCAGCAACTTCGGTTTTTTATCAACTCGCGCATGGCAGTCGCGACAGACGGCGCCGACAGCGCTTGGGTCCTTTGCGCGGACGCGGGGAGATTGAGACGACGGCGCGAAACGAGCTATTTACCGCGAAGCGGTTCCGCGGTTCCGCGTCTCCGCGTCTCCGCGTCCCCATTGGCCCGTTGCTCATTTCCTGAGTACAATACTTACCCCGTCAGTTTTGTGCCCCCCTGCTAAGTAAGAACAATCCGGAGCTAGAAAAAATGAGACACAAAGGGCACAGCTCTAAATTAGCCATGATCAGTTTGCTGATCGGGTTGCTGCTGGTCAGCGTGCCGCAAGTTGTTCGCGGGCAGGGTGAAAGTTACGTCGGGGCGACGGTCACCGGAACTGCATACGCGATGAGCGGTCGAGTGGCTGGCCGATCCGGTACGTTTCGTTTGATTCTTCAGAAGTATGCGAGCGACGCCGATATCCAGATGCTGAACGAAGCGCTACGATCGGGAGGTCAGGATGAACTTTGGCGCGCGTTGAGTCGGTTGGACTGCGGTCGCATTCAAGTAGGATCAGGCCTGGGGGTTTCCGCCAATGTGATCACGGCGCAGCGGATGGAGAACGGCGAAACAAAGATCATGGTTGTCTATGAACGCAGTATCCGATTTTCGGAGCTGCGTTATGGCGCGCGTTCGCAGGACTACAAGTTTGGCTACGCGGAACTGTACCTGGATCGAAAAGGAGAAGGGCAGGGCACTCTGATTCCCGCCGCGAAGATCAGGCTGCGTGACGGCAACACCTGGGAAGTTGAAGACTTTGGTACTTTCCCGGCACGCCTGATGGGCCTGCGAGTCCGTGGCCGGCGCGCCCCTCGATAACAGCGCATTCAGCATCGATGTAGTAGTAATGCTGGGGTGTCCCTCCGTGGGACCCCTCGTTATTTAGACACTCCATTCGGATATGCAAACGACCCAGCGCCCCCAAACCTTCCACAACATCCACCGCCGCCACGAGCCGGAAGGTAAGCGAAGAAGACAAAGCCGCGGATTACGCGGATCACACGGATCTGAAGAATTACTTGGCTGACAAGCAGCCATTTCAGATCCGTGTCATCCGCCTTAGTCCGCGGTTGAACGAGTCCCCAAGTCTTGCTTCCTAAATCCGAGGAAACCTGACAGCCGTTGCTTTTCCAATCGTCTGATGGGCAATATCTCGCATTGAACGGCGCTCGTTAGGCGAAATTCCCCCAGCCGTTGAGTGTGACCCTCGATCAACTTTCTCAATCGTTTGCTACTGAATATAATGGCGTTCTACCGCAGCCGCTCGTTCTTTAAGGCCGAGATGGGAGTCCAATTCATCTGAAAAGTAGCAAAGAAAAGATTCTTGTTGTCGATGACGATCAGGCAATCCGCTGGTCGTTGAGCGAAGCTCTGCGAAGTTGGAGCTTTGCTCCGCTCGAAGCCGGCAGCGTCGCGGAAGCGCTTTCGCAATTCACTGGAGAGTTACCTGCGGCAATCCTGCTCGATATCGATCTGCCCGATGGTTCAGGTCTGGATGTGTTGCGCCAGGTAATGCAGGATCGTCCTGAGTCGGTGGTGATCATGATCACTGGCAACGTCCAGATCGAAAACACTCTTTCGGCGCTTCGCGGTGGCGCGTACGATTTTATCGGTAAGCCGATTAACCTCGAGGAACTTCGCGTCACCATCCGCAACGGAATTGAAGCTCGTCGTTTGCGCCGCGAGGTGGAACAAGTAAGAAAGGAGCGCGCTCGCGAGTTTAACTTCGGGCAGATCGTCGGCGAGTCGCCGGCCATGAAAAAGATGCTGAGCCTCGCCGCGAAGGTCGCCGAGAGTGAAGTCTCGTCCGTGCTGCTGCAAGGTGAATCCGGCACCGGCAAAGACCTGGTCGCAAAGGCAATTCACTACGGATCGCAGCGTGCCGACAGTCCTTTCATCGCCATCAATTGCGCCGCCTTGCCGGCCACCCTGATTGAGTCGGAACTCTTTGGTTACGAGAAAGGCGCGTTTACAGACGCAAAGGCACGCAAGGAAGGTCTGTTCGAGCAAGCCGAAGGGGGCACTCTCCTCCTGGATGAGATCGGCGAGTTAGAGCTGGCCCTGCAAGCGAAACTGCTGCGCGTGCTCGAAGAGGGAATGTTCAGGCGCGTTGGTGGTCTGAAAGATATTCCGCTCGATGTGCGTGTCCTTGCGGCTTCAAATCGCGATCTGAAAACTGAAAGCGAAGCCGGTCGGTTTCGGCTCGACCTTTATTATCGGCTCTCGATAATCCAGATCGACATTCCGCCGCTACGCGAGCGTGGTGACGACGTGTTGCTGTTATCGCAGCACTACATCGATAAGATTGGTGCCAGACTTCGTTTGCGCAAGAAGGTCGCTGGGTTGTCGCCTGAAGTGACTAGCGTGTTCCGCAGTTATGACTGGCCGGGAAATGTTCGCGAGCTGCGTAACGTGATTGAGCGCGCACTGATTCTCGAAGAAAGCGATACCATCACGACTGAATATTTGCCGGGCGGCCTCCTGGCGCGGCCAGCAGCGACAGCCGGTGGCGTAGCCGGTAGTCGTGGTGATGATATAAGAGCTCAGTTTGTGCTCCCCACCCAAGGGATTTCACTTGACGAAGCCGAGCTGTCCTTTGTGAAGCAGGCTATCGAACGGAGCGGCGGAAACCAGACACGGGCTGCGGAGCTGTTGGGAATCTCGCGAGACCAGCTCAGGTACCGGCTCAAGAAGCTTGAAGAACTGCGGGGGCTGGCTTCGAAATCAGAGAGTGTTACCTAGTATGGTCTTAAGCAATTCACCCCCAGGCAAACCCGCCCTGCTTCAGGAAGAAGCCCTCCAACGCTCGCTCAAAGAGTTAGCCGATATCAAGTTTGCGCTTGATGAATCTGCCATCGTCGCTAAGACCGATCAGCGCGGCATCATTAATTTTGTCAACGATAAGTTTTGCCAGATCTCGAAATACTCGCGCGCAGAACTGCTCGGGCAGGATCATCGCATTATCAATTCCGATTACCACCCAAAAGAGTTCATC
>JBGTLE010000098.1:0-2294 GCA_041744295.1 Pyrinomonadaceae bacterium
GGCCTTGCTCGCACGAGGAGGCCAGGATCCTGAGCAACTGAAGGAAATGAAAGATCTGATCCTTGGGATTCACGCCACCCTTCAAGAGCGGGTCGCGGAAACCCAGCACACGGTAAGACGCGCACGTGCGGCCGGTGCGGCTGATCGAAACAATCAGTCAGAGTCTAAAGTCGGCGCGAACTAGTTGGTTTTCGCCATCTCAGGAAGGCCGCCCACCAGACCCGCATCCCACATCACCCAGTAACGACGTTGCTTGTTTGTTAGCGCGTCGGTGTGCTCGAACGCCAATCGCACAAACCTGGTGCGAAAGTGGCGCTGTGAAAACGGAAAGTATGTGAAGAAATAGTTGGCTCGCAACGGAAGATTGCATTCTCGGCGCATCAAGTTGATGTGAGCTTCACATTCACCGGTTTGTTCGGCATCGGTCGCGTCCAAAGAGTTATTTACGACATGATCCAATTCGTGAAGAAAGGCCCAACCGACATCAAATGCTTTGAGCGCTGCTTCATCGCCAAGCAAGTGGTCAAAGTCGGCAAAGTCGATTAGCACGACAAACGCCGGCGGCAACTTCGACGTGTGGTGTTTCCATTTGGCTGAAACCACCTGAGAGAAAACCACGTCCTGTCGGCCGCTGGCATCCTCAAGCAGGATCACATTACTCCCCGCAAGAGCTTTGGATATCAGCCTTCGCGCAGTTTGCGATCCGCCGCTGACGCCTGTATCTGCCACGCGTAACGCACCGTTTTCATCGAAGCTAATGGGCAAGTGCGTGATGCCGCGCAGTTTCTCGGCCAGGATTTCGCGTCGCGCCGCGGGGAGTTGTTCTCGACAAATAATTCTGTCACGCGAATCCTTAGCGGCTAGAGGTTCTGATAGACAGACGAGTAGCGTGATGCAAAGGAAACAAATCCTGACAAGTGCAGAGACGACTCTCCTTTGAGTCTCGCGTCGCACTTCTTCTCCTTCAAGGATTGGACCGGCGAAAGCCCGCTTGCTGCGTCGGTTCTGGTTACCGTTGCCACGCTGAGGGGCAGCGCGGATGAGCGCATGTTACCAAAATGTTATATGGATGAATAGTGGGATTTTGTGACCGAAACGCTGTCTGAATTGAACCTGAACGGCAGATTAACCAGCTGGACGAATTAGTTGGCCAAGCTTATAAGAAGAGCGGGGGCAAGTTCACTACCTTTTAATTGTGAAGTAACCGCCACGTAACACGGCTCAGATTAACTGTGATCCAAACAAGACTGATCGAGCGAAGAGGTATCAACTCATGACGCTAATGCTTATTGAAGACGGTTTGTCTGAAGAAGAACAACTCGCCCAACTCGCAAGCCCAACGGTGAAGTGCAGTTGGTGCGGCGAAATCATTCGACTGGAAGGCGACGAGCTTGCGTTGGCTATGTGCCCGGCATGTTACGAGCGTATGTTGGCCGAATACGAGCGGTCGCTGAAAACCAATCAAGCCGAAATTCGCGCCAGCGATCGATAACGCTCGACAGATTTAACTCGGTGTTTTCAAACTGTTCACCGAGACGTAACTCACATTCCTGATACTCCCCGATTGTAATCCCCTTAGTTCAACTTCTTTCGACGATTCCTCGATAGATGTTTCGGAATCGTCTGCGCCCAAAGAGGTACGAGTATGAACACACGACGACAATTCACGTTGCCATTTCGGCATAAACTGGCTACCTCGCGTGCCTATTCAAATCGTGATCTGATTGGCCGGTCTTACCAGCAGGACAAATGGGCCACGGTTAGCGTTATTGACGTCTGCGTTGACGATCCTGGCCGAGTTCGGGTTCAACGCGATGTGGATGGAAAGACCTGGACGATGCCCGGTTGGCTGATGCGCTTGATTTTCCTGGAAGAGCTTAAACGGGCGGCCTGATGATCCTAAGCTGACTCAGTCATAGCTGGCTCAGCCGGCAAATTTTTTCCAGTCACCCCGGATCGCCAAAGTCACGCCTGCTTGTTGGATGTTGACGAATAAGGTCTGTCCATCCGGACTGAAAGTCGCGCCCGCAAATTCAGCGGCTTCAAAACCAGGCGCGATGTTCTTGGCGAAGTCGGCGATCTTGCCGGAGGGTGTGAGGATGCGAACGTGGTTATCCGACGGCGCGAGTTGCGCGTAGTTCCCGTCCTCGCACATAAACAGCAGATTGTTTTTGGGATGCATGCAAATATTATCCGGCATGTCGAGCAATTCCCTATTCGGCGATTCAAACAGCAGAGTCAGACGGCCCTCTTCGCGCGTCGTTGGTTCGTAAACCCAAATCTGTCCGCCTTCG
>JBGTLE010000099.1:0-12371 GCA_041744295.1 Pyrinomonadaceae bacterium
CAGAAGATGTTGGCAAACAGGTGACGTTGATGGGCTGGGTCGCGAAACGCCGCGACTTTGGGGTACTGACTTTTCTCGACCTTCGCGATCGCGACGGGCTGACTCAGGTAGTTTTGAACGCCGAAGACGCTCCCGAAGCTCACGCTAAAGCCAAAGACGTTCGTGGTGAGTATGTGGTGGCCGTGATTGGAGAAGTCACTCTGCGCGATGAAGCGTCGCGCAATCCAAAGCTCGCAACCGGTGAGGTTGAGGTTCACGCTCGGCGACTTTTGATCTTGAATGACGCGCGGACACCTCCTTTTCAACTTGATGCGCCCGCGTCAGAGGGTCTCGCCAGCGAAGACCTGCGTTTAAAGTTCCGCTATCTGGATCTTCGCCGGCCCCAGCTGCAAGCCAATCTGCGGCTGCGACATCGCGTGCTTTCTGAGATTCGCAGCTACATGAGCGAACAGGGGTTTACTGAAATAGAGACTCCCGTGCTGATCAAGTCAACCCCGGAAGGTGCGCGTGACTACATCGTTCCCGCACGAGTGCAGCCTGGAAAGTTTTTTGCGCTGCCTCAATCACCGCAGTTGTTCAAGCAGTTGTGCATGATCGCGGGGCTCGACAAGTACTTTCAGATTGCGCGTTGTTTTCGCGATGAAGATTTGCGTGCCGATCGACAACCAGAATTTACTCAGCTCGACGTTGAGTTGAGCTTTGCCACTCTCGATCAGATCTATTCGCTGATTGAAGGATTGTTCGCACGCGTGTTCCGTTTGATTGGCGTTGAATTGCCCGTTCCGTTTCCCCGCTACAGCTTTGCTGAAGCCATGAGCCGCTGGGGTTCCGATAAGCCAGACCTGCGCATTCCCAATCTCGAGTTGCAGGATCTCTCCGGAGCGCTCGCTGGTACCGCTTTTCCGCCATACGCTGCGGCGCTTGCAGGTGGCGGCCAGGTAAAGGGAATCGTCGTGCCCGGCGGAGCGGCAATGTCGCGCAAGGCGTTAGACGAGCTGCAGGAGTTTGTTAAGCGGTACGGTGCAACCGCGCTGGCCTGGATAAAAGTCGGCGACGAACTCACCTCATCTTTGTTGAAGGCATTGGGTGACGAGCAAGTCCGGGTGCTGGCGCGCGAAGCCGGTGCGGCTAATGGCGATGCAGTGTTGATTGTTGCCGGCAAGGCAAAGGTGGTCGCGGCCGCGTTGGGTGCTTTGCGTAACGAGGTGGCTCGTCGTGAAAAGTTGATTCCCGAGAGAGTGTACGCGCCGTTGTGGATTACCGAGTATCCGATGTTCGAGTTTCACGAAGAGGATGGGCGTTACTACTCGATGCATCACCCGTTTACTTCTCCGGTGGATGAAGATCTCGAGTTATTGGAACGCGCCGTGGAAGGCGGCAAGACCGAGTTGTTGGGACGCATTCGGACGAAGGCGTATGACCCCGTTATCAATGGCGTCGAAATGGCTAGTGGCTCGATTCGTATTCATCGGCGCGACGTTCAGCGGCTGGTCTTTAAAGCCCTCGGCATGACGACTGAAGAGGCGAGATCGCGATTTGGGTTTTTCCTCGATGCACTCGAGTATGGAACGCCTCCGCATGGTGGCATCGCTCCAGGAATTGATCGTTTGATGATGGTCCTGGCCGGGACTGACAACATGCGCGACGTGATTGCGTTTCCAAAAACTGCCTCGGCTGCTGATTTAATGATCGACGCGCCTGGCGAAGTTGATCGAAAGCAATTGGAAGAACTGCACTTGAAGATCGTGACGGAGGAGTGAGGATGTTTTCTCTGGGTTCTTTTTCGGCGAGCCTAAATCCAGCCGCGGATTTCCACGGATGAATCTGAATGAACTGAAGGAACAGCTTGTTTTAAATTCGAGAGCAGACAGCCCTGGTCTTTTGCTTCGTTTTCGCAGATCCGTTTCATCATCTTAATCCGCGGCTAAAACAACTTCTCGACAAGCAATGATCAAGCTCGCCACCTTTCAGCTCGAACAAATCTTTGCGCACGCTCGCTCGACCAATCCGAACGAGTGTTGTGGTCTCATCGGTGGCGAGGACAGTCGCGCCAGAGCCATCTATCCACTCAGCAACGTATCGCCCAATTCAGAAGTGGCCTACGAAGCTGCACCGGAAGAGCTGTTCAACGCTCAACGCCAGATGCGAGAGCGCGGAGAGCAACTACTTGCGATCTATCACTCGCATCCGCGTTCCACCGATCCGATGCCGTCGGACACTGACGTCAGGCTCGCTTATTACCCGGCAGCCACCTATCTCATAGTCGGTTTGGCCGGCGACGAGCCCTCACTGCGTGCGTTCTGCATATCTGAGCGCGAGCAACGCTGGGAACAGGTTGAGTATGAGATCTCTGACGAGTAAGATTGAACAGACCGCAATCGATTATCGTTAGTGGCTCTTGAATGATGGAGACTAAGAAGGGCAAATACGACACTAATCCGCTGGATCCGGATTTCGTTAGAGAGACTGACGACATCTGGGGCGACCGTGTTGATAGTGATTCAAATACAAAAGAAGTCGGCGGGGCGACGCAGCACGTAGAGGTTCCAAACAGCGAGAGTGGTCGCTCGAACGTCTATTCGGAAGCTCCAACCAGAAGAATTGAGAATCCCTCGCTCGATGCTCCGTACCCGTCGATCTTCGTAGCTCCCCCGCATGCACCCCCGGTTGAAGTTTATCAGCCGCCGCCGTTAGCCTATCAAGCGCCAAATACCGTTCAACACCCAACATCGCGTTCGATTGAGGGTATTGGCCTGCCTGAAAAATGGGCGTGCATGCTGCCGTACGCACCGTTCTATATCGGTGTGGTAGCGTCGCTGCTCGAGCTATTTCTGGTGCCGCGTAAGGAATCGAAGGTCCGCTTTCACGCCGCTCAGGGTCTTTCACTCCACATCGCCATCCTGGTCATCCAAACACTGTTCGGCGTGTTAGAAGCGATTACCAACAGTTCAGTTGGCGGAACGCTGTTCTGGCTCGCATCCACCATCTTTCTCATTATCTCGATGATTCGTGTGTGGAAAGGCGAGCCGCACCGGATTGCGCCGCTTGCCGAACCCAGTAAATGGTTGAACGAAAAAATTGAGCGCAAGTAATCCCTTCTGTTGGGGCTGCTTTGGCACCAACATTGCTACTCAAGCTTACGCGTATTAGAAACGCTTTCAACGGCCACTTTGCGACATGAAAACAGTCTCTTAACGTGTATTCATGTTGCGATTTGGTGCAGGCTTGTCGCCCGCCCCGTTGAGAATGTTGCAGCCGGCGATTTAAGCCGATTCATTATCAAGATGAGCAAAACGCTCTCCCGCGTACACATCGGTCGGAAATCTAACCTGTTATCTGCGGGTAAGCAGCGGAGGAAGAAATGAACATGAGTCAGCGAGCAATGAAACGATTGAGTGCCTGGGTAGTAGTGAGCGCCATCTTTGCGATGCCGCTGGCTGCTGTCGCGCAAACACGCATCGAGACGCCAAAGAACAAGTACAGCGTGCAGGATGATGTGAAGCTGGGTCAGCAGGCTTCGCAACAAGTTCGCCAGCAGCTGCCGATTCTGCGCGATGGCAACACTGACAACTATGTCGAGTCTGTTGGTCGCAGGTTGGTAGCGGCGATTCCAGCAGAGTTTCGTCATCCTGAGTTCAACTACAGCTTTGACGTTGTGAATGCTCGCGACATAAATGCCTTCGCGTTGCCCGGTGGTCCAATGTACGTGAACCGCGGAATGATCGAAGCCGCTAGCCGTGAAGGTGAAATGGCGGGCGTGATGGCGCATGAGATTAGTCACGTGGCTTTGCGTCATGCTACGGCCCAGGCGACTGAAACCCAGAAGTTTCAAATTGGATCCGTTCTCGGTCAAATTGCCGGCGCTGTGATCGGCGGAGTACCCGGGGCAGTTATTGGTGGCGTTAGTCAGATTGGATTCGGTGCGGGAGCGTTGAAGTACAGCCGCAAGTATGAAACGCAGGCCGACATTCTTGGCGCGCAGATCATGGCGCGCGCCGGTTACGATCCACGCGACCTGGCCCGGATGTTTCAGAAGATCGAACAACAGGGCGGCGGACGAGGGGCGCCGGAATGGTTGAGCAGTCACCCGAATCCCGGCAATCGTTATGAGCGAATCATGCAGGAAGCCGCGGCCCTGCGAGTCAGTCCGGAAGGCGCGGTTCAAAACTCACGTGAGTTTCAGAACATACAAGCGCGCTTAAGAAGTATGTCGCCCGCGCCGACCATGGCTGAGATCGCGCGCAGCGGTCAACGTTACCCAACGAACGGTCAGAATTATCCGAACGAGGACAACTATCCACGTGGTGAGCGCGTAGTTTATCCCTCGACTAGATATCGGACCGTGTCAGCCGGCAATTTGTTTAGTCTGCGGATTCCGGATAACTGGCGCGAGGTTGGTAGCGGCAACAACACAGTGACGTACGCCCCACCCGGAGCCTACGGCAGTGTGCAGGGTCAGTTTGTTTTCTCGCACGGAATGATGGTTGGGGCCGCCAACGTTGGCAGCCGTAATCTACGGCAGGCAACCGAGGCGGTTGTGAATTCGCTATTGCAGAACAATCCGTATCTGCGACGACAGGGCGGCTATCAACGAGTCACAATCGATGGACGACCGGGTCTGGCAACATCTTTGGTGGGACGTTCGCCATTACTGAACCAGAACGAGATCGTAAACATCTACACGGTGCAGCTACGCGACGGCAGTCTGGCGTATGTCGTCGGAGTGGCACCGCAAAGCGATTACCAGCGTTATCAGCGAACGTTTGGCGAAGTTGTGAACTCAGTCCAGTTGAACTAGTACTGCAAGACATTAGGGGTGTCCCTCAGTGGACACGCTTCTTTCTTTAATATTGATTTGAGTGAGCGAGAAGCAGCCTTCTGTCTTGCAAATGTTAGAAAAGAGTCAGCTTCACATGCATGGGTTCGGCTGAGCCGTTTGATGTGGGGAGGTCTCTTGACCTCCCGGCGCCGATATTTTCGAAGGGCGACGCCCCAAAAGCTCAAGACGGTCTTACTGCTGCTTTCGGATCACACCAATCATCAAATCTAACCTGGGGGGTTCACGACTTACATCTTCTTCGCTTCCTGCCACAACGATTCCATCTCATCCAAACTTGTTAAATCAAATCCACGTCCTTGCTCGTCAAGACTCTTCTCGATGTGTCTGAACCGTTTCCGAAATTTCCGGTTCGTTAACTTCAAGGCTGCTTCCGGTTCTACCTGCAAGTGTCGCGCAATATTCGTGACGGCAAATAGCACGTCGCCTACTTCCTCGCGAACCAGATTGTGGTCGGCTTCAATGTTTGACGCCGAGTGGTGTTCGATTGCGGTCTGCAGCTCGGCTATCTCTTCCTTTAGCTTTTCGAAAATGTCGGCGAGCTTCTCCCAGTCAAAACCGACACGCGCCGCCTTCGTCGATAGTTGATGCGCTTCCATCAACGCCGGGACTTTCGCCGAGACACCTTCCAACAGCGAGGTATTGAGCGCGACGCCACTGGCTTTCTTCTCCTCCGCTTTAATCGCTTCCCAACTACGCAGCACATCGGCAGTATCTTCGGCAGTCGCATCCCCAAAGACATGTGGATGGCGACGGACCATCTTCGTGTGCACAGCATCGGTAACGTCGTCGATGGTGAAATCGCCGCGCTCCTTCGCCACTTGTGAGTAGAAGACGATCTGGAAAAGTAGGTCGCCGAGTTCCGCGGCAAGTTCGCGTGGCTGTCCCTCGCGCGCTGACTCAACTGCTTCAAAGGCTTCATAAGCCTCTTCCAGCATCATCGGAGCCAGCGATGCGTATGTCTGTTCGCGGTCCCAGGGACAACCTTCAGGCGAACGCAGTCGTTCCATCAAAGCTAACAGGTCGTTGAATGTAGCAGACATGGGGGTAGTTTCCAGTTTCTAGTTTCGAGTTTCAAGTTCTCGGCTTCAAAGTGCTGAGTTCCGTCTTAGCGTTTTCCACCCTTCTATGACTCCATTGCTAGTAGCTAGATTGCTGAGCAGCGATTCCACCGTTTCGTATTTGTTTTCAAGTTTTCACGGCTCACCGGAACTCAGCACTCAGTACTTTTGCGCCTTGCGCTTTGTATTTCCTGCAAAGCGGATGCTACCATCACAACACAATCAACCAGTTCAAGGACACTTGCGACGCCGACCTACCCTCAAGCCGCGTCGAGAACGGGCAAACTATAATGAGCGACGAAGAGATCAACTTCAAAGTCACAGATCGCAGATTGTTTAATTCGGACGGCAGTCCCAGGGAGCTGCCTCCTGAAGAAAAGCCCGAACTAAAACCTGAGTCAACACAGGCTGAGGCGGCGGCGCCTGTGACACGTCCTGCGCCGGCCGAGACGCAGGCGGTGGAGACCGAATCAATGCCCGTTGAGCCGTCGACAGCTGCCACTGCGACCGCCGCAGCGGCGGCTCACGATGAGAGCGAAGTAGATTTTCCAGACGCTGACGATCCGGCAAGTTTCGCCAACTTCGTCATGTCTATCGCATCCAACGCTGCCTCATCGCTGGGGATGATGGAGCATCCCGTCACTCACAAGCGCGAACTGGATCTCGAACTGGGTAAGCACTGGATCGATGTGCTGGGAATGCTCGAGCAGAAAACGCGCGGCAATATTTCTCCGCAAGAAAAGCAACTTGTCGAAAGTCTGCTGGCTGACTTGCGAATGCAGTATGTGTCGCTAACAAGTTCAGCAGCAGCCAAGACCGCCCAAACTTTTACCGGCCGCGATATCATCGGCGGATAACAGAGTCCAAAGTCCAAAAAAGTCCAAAGTCCAAAACCCGCAGGTGCCGCCAGAGGGTTTGACTTTGGACTTTGGACATTAGACATTGGACACCGACTTGGACATTGGACTCCAATGAAGCTGACATTCCTCGGAACAGGAACTTCTACCGGCGTCCCTTCGATTGGTTGCGAGTGCGAAACGTGCTTATCAGACGACCCGAGGGACAAAAGGTTGCGTGTTTCCATTCTGATTGAGCACGGTGGCCAAAGCGTGTTGGTAGACACCTCGTCCGACTTCCGCCAGCAGGCGTTGCGCTATGGATTGAAGCGGCTTGATGCTGTCCTCATCACGCATTGCCACGCCGATCACATCTTTGGTCTTGATGATATTCGGCCCCTGAATTTTCGCTACGGGGCCCTCGGTGTTTACGCGAATGAACACGCCTGGCCTGACATCCGACGCATTTTCAAATACGTTTTTGAACCCACTTATTTTGGGGGCGGCTTGCCGTTGGTGATTCCCCACACCGTGATGCACGGCGCACCATTCTGCTTAAGTGATCAACTGGAGGTCACGCCACTCGAAGTAATTCATGGGCGACTCCCGGTGACGGCCTATCGCTTTAACGATTTTGCATATGCGACAGACTTGAGTGAGATTCCGCCGGCGACGATCGAGGGCTTGCGGGATCTCGACCTGCTAGTGCTCGATTGCCTACGATTCAAGGAACATCCGACGCATCTATGGCTGGACAAAGCTCTCGAATACGTCGAAGAAATCAAACCGCGACGCACCTATTTCACGCACATTGCTCATGACGTCAGGCACGCTCGCGACGCCGCGCGACTGCCTCCAGCGGTTGAGTGGGCGTACGACGGACTGACGGTCGAGGGATGAAGGATGGAAGAGACACGGAGACACGGAGACACGGAGACGCGGGGAGACGGGGACGCGGTGACGCGGGGACACGGGGACACGGAGACGCGGAGACGCGGAGACACGGACGGAGAGATGGAGACGGAGAGATGGAGACGCGGTGACAAAAGTAATCGGATTTCTAACCATCGTTGCGGGTAGCCGAGCCGTCCAGGTCTCAGCGTCCCCGCGTCCCCGCGTCTCCCTGTCCCCGCGTCTCCCTGTCCCCGCGTCTCCCTGTCCCCGCGTCTCCCTGTCCCCGTGTCTCGCCGCGTCCCCGCGTCTCCCTGTCTCGCCGCGTCCCCGTGTCCCTCTTCATCCTTCATCCTTCCGCCTTCATCCTTTCTTAACTAATGCGCTTATTCCACGGAA
The DNA here is from genome assembly GCA_041744295.1 of Pyrinomonadaceae bacterium. Taxonomy (GTDB): domain Bacteria; phylum Acidobacteriota; class Blastocatellia; order Pyrinomonadales; family Pyrinomonadaceae; genus PSRF01. The sequence goes on from JBGTLE010000099.1 coordinate 8,025, forward strand.
CTGATAATGCTGACATCCACCGTCCGACCGTGCTCACGCTCGGTGTGTTTGATGGTTTGCACCTGGGCCATCAGCTCATCATGCGCACGGTTGTTGAGCGAGCTCACGCCGCCGATGCAGTTCCAACTGTAATTACTTTCGATCCTCATCCGCGTGCCGTTTTGCATCCCGCTTCGTCCCCACCGCTGCTGCAAACTCTCGATCAAAAAGTTGAAGGCTTTGGAGTCCTAGGGATTGAACAAACAATAGTTGTGCCCTTTACCAAAGAGTTTTCCCTGGTCCCGGCTGAAGATTTCCTTCGCGACGTCGTGCACGAACGGTTGCACGCAAAAGAAGTTTATCTTGGCAAAGGCTTCGCCTTTGGACACAACCGCGAGGGACACATAGATCTGCTTCGCAGAGTCAGCGCTCAGTTGGGTTTTCTCGCAGAGGAAGTTCCCGAAGTGTCGTTGCGTAGTCGTCGTGTCAGCTCCAGCAGAATCCGTGAACTGCTCGCGCAAGGGAAGGTGAACCTCGCGCGTCGCATGCTGGGTCGTCCCTACGGAGTCGAAGGTCGGGTTGTGCGCGGCGATGAACGCGGGCACACCCTAGGCTTTCCGACGGCCAACCTGCGTCCGCAGAACCGCGTCATACCTGCTCGCGGCGTTTACGTGACGGGCAGCCTGATTGAGGGTCAATGGCGCCGCAGCGTAACGAATATCGGCATTCGGCCAACGTTTGCGGCCGATTCGGAACCTTCAGTCGAGACTTTCGTAATGGATTGGTCGGGCGATCTTTATGGCGACGTGATTCGGGTTCGCTTTCTGCATCGATTGAGAAACGAAACGCGCTTTGGCTCGGTCGCTGAGTTGAGAGAACAGATTGAAAATGACGTTCGCCGCGCCCGAAACTATTTCGACCGTTCCGGTGCTCGACACACGTTGGCGCTGCTATAAACTAATTACGGATGAATAAAGAACAGGCATTAGTTCCGGTGACGGGAAACGGCAACCGTCAGCACAGTGTTGCTGCTTCGGCAGTGATTCTAAAGGACCGTGTTCCCATGACGAAACGGCCGCCGATCGCACTGCCACCTCCGCTTGATGAAGAACTGGTGAACAGGATTCTTGCGGGACGGGGATTTCGGGGTTGGCTGCGAGCGGCGAACGTCGGGCGTGTTCTGGGTTTGCTTACGCTTTATCTGTTCCTCGATAGCTACGACATTCGGGTTGAGTTTAATAAGCGGACAATCGCCAGGCTTCGGGAAGAGGCTCGCGGGCAAGGATGGCGCGGACGATTTCTAAGCTGGCAGCGGCGAGTTCTCTATTCAACTCTTGACAGAGTTGTGCGGCTGCTTCGCTGGTTCGTTTTCCGTGGAACAGATGGGAGTGCGCAAAAGGATGCTCGGTTGGAAAAGCAGGCCTCGTGGCTTCGCCAGAGCCTTATCGCACTCGGGCCGACGTTCATTAAGATCGGACAGTCGCTGGGCACGCGTGCGGATCTTCTGCCACTGCCTTACATCAAAGAGTTGGCGACGCTGCAGGACCAGGTTCCGCCGTTTCCAACGAGTGATGCGTTTCGCAGAATTGAAAGCGAGCTCGGCAAGCCGCTCGGCGAGTTGTACGCGGAGATTGATGCTGAGCCGATCGCCGCAGCTTCGCTGGGCCAGGTCTATCGCGCTCGACTCCACACAGGCGAAGAAGTCGCCGTGAAAGTTCAGCGGCCCAAGCTGAAAGAGATAATCAGCGTCGATACGGCTGTGCTTTATCGTCTGGTGAAGTTGATCGGCCGGGTCTTTCCCAAAGCTAACGAGAATGCCGACTGGGAAGGAATGCTGCAGGAGTTTCACGCGACCGTCTTTGAAGAGATGGATTACGCGCAGGAAGGTCGCAACGCCGATCGCTTCCGTCAAAACTTCCGCACGTGGAAGGTCATTCGCGTGCCTAAGATTTATTGGTCACACACCAGTCAGAAGGTGTTGACCCTGGAGTTTATTCGCGGAACTAAGGTGATTGATATTGAAGGTTTGCGGGTGCGAAGGATTTCGGCGGTGAAGGTTAACCGGCTTTTAGTTCGCACTTATTTGAAGCAGTTGTTGGAAGACGGTTTCTTTCATGCCGATCCGCATCCGGGAAATCTGCTGGTGATGGATTCGGGCCATCTGGCGTTCTTCGACTTTGGCATGGTTGGTCGGATTACGCCGCAGTTGCAGTCGCAGATGATTGATGCTTTCTTCCACGTGGTCGCGCGGGACGTTCATGGCTTGGGCGAGGACATCATCAACCTCAATTTCCTGAAGCCGGGAGTTAGTCCTGAAACGGTTCGTCCGGTTGTTGAAGGACTCTTCAAACATTATCTGAACCTTAAGCTGGGCGAAGTAAACTTCAAAGAGTTGACCTACGACCTCGCCGAGGTGATGTACGAGTATCCCTTCCGGCTGCCCGCTAATTTCACTTATGTGATGAGGGCGTTGATGACGCTCGAGGGCATCGCCATTGTCACTGATCCGGGTTTCAGCTTTTTCGAAACCGCCAAGCCCTACGCGAGGGAGTTCATGCTGCGACGCGAAGGAAAGAACTTCCGGAAACTTGTCTTCGACAAATTAACGGGACGCGACGGCAACCCAATCGAGTGGGGCAAGGTTTGGAAGCTGACGCGCATGGCCGCAGAGATGTATTTGAAAGCTTAGTTTCGGCCTACCTCGTACTCTCCAAAAAACAAGTTCGCTCTGTCCTGGGAGCGCGGACGGCCTCGTCCGCAGAACTGCTAATCCCAAACAAGCTCAATTAGATTTAGAATTCGCGGCATTCAACGTTATGCGGACGAGGCCGTCCGCGCTCCCAGGTAAGGAGCTTGGAGGGTGCATGACTCCGTCATCGGCTGCGCTGTTATTACTTCCGTGCTCGAAACCAAGCGCTACTGAATGGCCAGTCTTCAGGCCTTTTGCATAGCCGCGCTTTTACCGGATTGTTTTCAATATAGGCAACCGTCTTTCGGAAGTGTTCGGCGTTGCGCATGTATCTGTCGAAATAATCTTCGAACCAAAACTGGCCGCTTCGTCCGAGGATAAAATTAGCTTCATGCGCGGTGAATGACTTGAGTGACTTCATGATCTTGCTAAGAGTCACGTCCTCAGATCTAGTCAGCAACGTGTGGAGGTGGTTGGGCATTATCACCCAAGCGTGAAGACGATAGCGCTCTCCGTCAAACTTTAGGAGATCCTGCTCCACGACTGTAGCCACCTTCGGATCGCGAAGGAAAGCCTGACCGTAGCCCTGATCCAAATAGGTTTCAATTCGCCGCTGAAGAACAATTCGTGCCTGCTCGCACTTAGTCTTCGTCAGTTCACGCCTCCACCTTTCAATAACATCGCGCGGCATCGAATCCGCCAAGTGGAGTGTGATGAATTGTGGAATTGCTCGACCATCGAAGTAGGGTAAGTAGCCGTGGCTGTGCCAACCGGCTGCACGAAGTTCAGCCTTGTGAGGATCGTCTGTGAGGCCCATGTTTCAAACTCCAGTGAGATGGAAGTTTACTGCCTCTTAATTCTCCCACACCCTTAGTCTCAAAGGAACCAATCACGCTCTTCACTGGGAGCGCGCACGGCCTCGTCCGCATAACGTTGAATGCCGCAAAGTCTGAGATCTATTTACAGTTGGTTGGTGAGCAGCGTTTGCGGACGAGGCCGTCCGCGCTCCCAGGGATAAGCGGGCGCGCTCTTGCACATGGTCCGCCTTCCTGACTGCGAGACTGCCTAGCTTGACGAGTGCTACTCAAAGAAATTAATGAGCGGGCGCTACTGTGCTGACAGCGCGTTGAAGAACAACGGATAGGTCGCCAACGATTGCGCGCGATACTGCGGACGAAAGCCGAAGAGAATAATCCGACCCTTGCCCATCTTTACTTCTACCAGTGCAGCCTTACCTTTGATGCGATCGCCGCCGAGCAGCCAACCCGATAGCAGTAGATCTTTGTTCACGGGATAGCGAGCGACGACTCGGACGTTTTCGGTGTCACCCCACTCACCGATTCGAGGCGCATCAGTCACTTCAAAGACCGGCGAGTCTTCCACCCACGCGATCGTTTCTTTAGGCATGCCTTCGGTTAGACCATGAGAGTCATCGAGTTCGATTCGCAGGATCGATCCGGGAACGTAAAAGTCTGTGCGTGGAATTCCAGCGACGACATTCTTAATCGGCAGTTTGAAATGCTCGATCGCAAACTCTGAGGCGCGGTTGAGAAATACGAGCCTTCCGCCTTGTTCGACAAACTCGCGCAACGCTTTCACGCCTTCCTGGCCCAGGCCACCGGTGTATTCAGCCGGCATTGTGCCTGATGCGTAGCCATTAAGGATGGTTCGCGGCGCTT
>JBGTLE010000100.1:0-3416 GCA_041744295.1 Pyrinomonadaceae bacterium
GCTTCAATAGGATCCAACCCCGCTGCCTTCCATGCGGGGTACACACCGGAAATCAAACCAACACTGGCTGAAACACCTAAAGCGATCGTGACTGCAACGAGAGGTAACGCGGTCGGCACCGGAGTCAATACCGCCACCAACTTTGCCAGCAGGTAGGCGATCGAGATTCCGATGCCGCCCCCGACGAGCGACAACAGAGTCGATTCGGCAAGGAACTGTTTCAATATGTCAGTTCGCCTGGCGCCGATGCTCTTGCGAATCCCGATCTCTTTCGTGCGCTCGGTGACGCTAACCAACATGATATTCATGATCACTATGCCACCAACCACGAGCGAGATCGAAGTGATTCCGACCGCGGCAGTTTGAATCGTGCCAAAAATCTTGTCGCGCAACTCGTTAATCGCGCTGGGCGTGATAATCCCGAAGTTGTCCGCGTCATTCGGAGATAACTTTCGCCTGGTCCGCATTACTACTCGAGCTTCGTCAACTGCGTCCTGGTAGCTCGCCTGATTAACCGACGTGACGCTCAGGTTGAGAGAGCGCCGCGAACCATAGATGCCGAGGAATGTAGATAGCGGCATTGCCACATACATGTCTTGCGGTTGACCGAACACCGAACCCTTCGCCTTGCCGACTCCGATTACTTCGAACGGGCGACCATCGATGCGAATCATCTGGCCCAGGGCGTTGGTAGTGGGAAAAAGCTTATCTGCTACGTCGGCCCCAATGAACGTGACGTACCGCCGGCTGGCATCTTCCGTCGTGCCAAAGTAGCGGCCTTCACTAACTTCCAGCTTCTCAATCTCGGCAATGTTGGACGTGGTTGCGCTGATGTGAATGCGCAGAAGATTGATTGCGCCAAACTTTACATCTCCGGCGGCGTCTTCCTTCGCTCCGACGGCCTGGATTGCACCACCACGCGCTACGAGTGCGGCGGCATCGTCGAGAGTCACATCCTTGTTTCTCCGGCGAGCAGCGTTGAGTGCAGCCACGCTGGAAAAATCATCTATGGAATACTTACTGACTGAAAAGGCGTTGGTGCCGATGTTGGCAATCTTTTCGTCAACGTAAGCATTGAACCCTTCGATCAGCGACACCACCACAATCACCGTGGCGACGCCGAAAATGACTCCCAGCAAGGTCAAGAACGATCGCAGTTTGTGCGAAAGGATCGACGACAGCGCAAGTCTTATTGCTTCAAGGAAGGGCATTGATTGATGTTAGACGAGATGCGTGCCAGTACTTTTCAGTTGAAACGAGGTGACCGCTCTCCTGGGACTTCATCACCCCCATCACATCGGAGGAACGGCAGAAAACTAAAGAAATATTGTGTAACCCCCAGAATCGCGAGTTTCTATGTGCGATAGTGTACCTAATCGAATAGTGTTATAGTGTCGCCGCAATCCGCGACATGGCTTGGTCCGAGCGTATTAGTCCTCTGTTGCCAACTAAACAAATAGAATCCTAACAGTTTGCTGCTACTCGAACGGGGGAGAGCGGATGAGAATTTTACTCTACAATCCTGATAACGGTGTAACGCGTAATTTTATGCCGCACCTCTGGATGTTCCTTCTTAAGTCACTTACTCCCTCAGAACACGAAGTGTTGCTCATCGATGGTAATGCTAAGCCATTAAGCGAGGCAGAACTGGTCCAGTATGTCCGTGACCAGAAGATAGATCTGGTTGGTATCGGCGCGATGACGCGCATGGTTGCCAAGGCTTACCGCGTTGCTGATGCGATTCGTGCCATTGGAGTCAAGGTCGTGATGGGCGGCCCGCATGTAACTGAGCTGCCGGCAGAGGCACTCGGACAAGATGGCGGACCGAGACACGCCGATGCAGTAGCTTTGGGAGAAGCTGATGAAACCTGGCCGCTAATCCTTGCGGACGCGGCGAAGGGCCAGCTAAAGGAAGTCTACGAACCCGTCGACGACGCTGGGAAAGAACGAAAGCCGGGACTGCAGCCGTATCCAGTAATTCCCTGGGACACGATCGACCTCGATCAGTTCAATCTGATTCCCAAGTTTCTGCGCCCGTTAACTGAGCGTCACGGATTCGGGTGGAAATTTTTCAATACAATTCCAGTTGAGTCGGGCCGCGGCTGTCCTTATGGATGTGAGTTTTGTACGGTCACGGGATTCTTTGGCGACTCGATTCGCTTCCGCTCGAACCAGAGTGTGGTCGATGAATTGCTGTTACTGAAGAAGAGGTCTGAAGAGGATCGCCGTCAGATCACGATCTTCTTTATCGACGATAACTTTGCCATCAACATCAAACGCACCAAGTCCCTCCTTCGTGACATTATTGCCGCCCAAGCGCAGCTACCGTGGATCGCTCAAATTAGTGCCAACCTTCTGCGCGACGAAGAACTCGTCGATCTGATTGCCGAGTCAGGCGGAAGATGGGTGTTTATCGGCATGGAGTCAATCGACCCGGCAAACCTGGCTGACGTTAATAAGAGTTTTAATAAGCCCGGCGAGTATGCTGCGGTGCTCAATCGACTTGCGAAGCGAAATATCTACTGCATCACATCTTTCATCTTCGGTTTGGACAACGACACGCCGGGGGTGGCAGAACGTACGTTGGAACAGATCGCTTCCTGGCCGCCGGTAATGCCGGTGTTCAGTCCGCTCGTTCCTTTGCCCGGCACGCCGTTGTACAAACGTTTGGGAGCCGAAGGCCGGCTCACGCGGCCGAAGCACTGGATTCAATTCGCCCACAATAAAATGGCGCACACGCCGCTTAAGATGACGATTCCCGAGGCGCAGATTGAACTCGATAAAGCATGGAGCCTTTCTTATAGTCCGGAGAATAATGAGCGTATGGTCGATACGCTTCGCGATCAACGCTTTGATGACCGGATGATTCACTTTGTGATGCGCATGTTTTTCCGTGGGATCTATTTCCCACAGATGAACAAGCGTTCCTGGGTGAAACTGATTGCCCAGAATCGGCGACCGATTATTAAGTTGGCGAAGGATGGCGTCAGTCTTTACCGGGCATCGAAGCGAAGAAGGGCGACCGAGGCTGCTGCTTAATACGACGGACTCGTTTATCCCATCTAAGTTCTTTTGGAACCTCGGCAGTTTGACGACTGCCGGGGTTTTGTCTTTGATTCTTGTTCTGCACCGCACCAGAATAGTCAGGAGCCAGACGGGAACGGAGTAAAGCCTATCGCGAGACTGTGGTACTGAAACTGCCTTGTTGTTCGACAGAATGGCAAAACAGCGAGCTGGACCGCCCTGGTGGCTTGAGCAAGGTACGGAAATCTGTACGGCCTGCAAACAGTTGTATTTATATGAGACGGAGTTTCGCTGCTCCGATTGTGATGGTCCGAACTGTTCCCACTGCGTTGAGATAAGCAGTTCGCTCACCATCGTCGCTGTAACTTGCTCCAGTTGTTCAACTGCTGCAG
>JBGTLE010000101.1:0-7333 GCA_041744295.1 Pyrinomonadaceae bacterium
CGCGACCTCGAGCAAGGCGACCTGCCACTCGAAAAGAGCCTGGAGTTGTTTGAACAAGGGATTCGATTGTCGCGTGAATGCCAGGAACGACTCAGCCAGGCTGAACGGCGCATTGAAGTTCTGCTGCGTGATAATCAGGGACGCCCCGTCGTCAGCGCATTCGAAGACGCGCGCGCGTTAACGGAAGAGATCGAATCCGAAAGATGACTGTTTCCAACTCCGCCACTATCAACAACAAGAGCTTCAGCGAATTTGCGGCGTACGTTCGCGCCATCGTTGAGGCAGAACTCGAGCGCATCCTGCCGGATGACGCTGTCGTTCCGGTTAGCGTGCATGTCGCCATGCGCTGGAGTGTTTTCGCCGGCGGTAAACGTTTTCGACCACTGCTGTTGTTGGCTACAGGAAATACGTTCAGCGCCGCCGAGGAACTACTGTTAACTTCCGCCTGCGCTTTGGAGCTGATGCACACATACTCCCTGATTCACGACGACTTACCATCGATGGATGACGACGACCTGCGCCGCGGTAAACCGACTTGTCACGTTCGCTTTGGGGAAGCTACTGCAATTCTGGCGGGCGACGCGCTGCAAACACTGGCCTTCCAAACCATCGCCGAAGAAAGCCGGCTGTCGTTTGAAACACGGGTTCGGCTCGCAAGTGAACTGGCCCGCGCCTCAGGCACTCCGGCGGGAATGGTCGCGGGACAAGCGCATGATCTTGAAGCTGAAACCCGCGCAGTCTCGAGTGACGAGCTGGAGCAAATTCACCGGCTGAAAACCGGCGCCTTGATAATTGCCGCGGCCCGTTGTGGCGCAATCATCGCGAACGCTTCGGAAGCAGAGCTGCAATCGATTACGACCTATGCGTCGCAGCTGGGACTGCTCTTTCAGATTACAGATGACTTGTTGGACGTGACGGCGACGGCTGAGTCGTTAGGGAAAACGCCGGGCAAGGATGCGCGTTCGCAGAAGGCAACTTATCCGAGTGTCTATGGGATTGAGTCCGCACGTGAACGCGCATCGCGACTGCACGCGGAGACGTGCGCGATACTCGGTGAAATCGACCGGCCTACTGAGCAGCTGAGAGAGATTGCCGACTTTATTCGCGACCGCACGGCGTAGCCGAGGCTCTCGCGCAATGTGGACGCACGTCGCTACGCTATCCCGGCCTTGCGCTGCATCGCCTTCAATGCTTCCGGAATAAACGACGTGATCTGGTGAAGTTCTTCGGTCCCGTCTGCGAACGACTGATAAAGAGTGAAGTCCGGCAGCGACAAACAACTGAGCGGCGACTGCTGGTTGTATCCGGTATCAATTCCAATCGCGCTGTGAGAAATGTAGATTCCATGTCGGCCCAGCCTTCCCAGTAAGGGCAGAAAAGGCGTCGGCGTGTGACCAAACACACACGGCTTACCGCGATAGTTTTTGTAGAACTCCATATCGCGCGTCCACATCAAAGCCTGCGGCGATGTCTCGCTCGGATGCTTACCATCGTCAAGCCCCGCATGAACATAGAGCGCGTGTTCGTCTTCGTAATAGAAAGGTCGCGTGCGGAAGAATTCCAGGTGCTCTTCAGGAACGCTCTCTTCGATCAGACTGCGCGCTTCCTCAAGATCCTGCTCCTTCTCGATAGCGAGTGTTTTCCTGGTGTACTGTTCGTAGGTCCGCTCGCCTCCCGTAACCGGCGTGATCCAAAGATTGGTCTTGCCCGCAATAAACTCGAGCAACATCTCTTCATGATTGCCGCGTAAAGATATGACGCGCTCAGGATTCTGCCGGCAAAGCTGCATTACGTGCTCGACGCAACCGGGCGCATCAAGTCCGCGGTCGATCAAGTCACCGAGAAAAACCAGCGTGTCCACACTCTCATCTCGCGGAAGCATGTCCAACAAAATGTGTAGTTGGGCACAGCGGCCATGAACGTCTCCGATAACGAAGGTCTTCATTCAGATTTGTCCTCGGTTTGATCTACTGGTTCAATCCGCGCTAGCAAATCTTTGAAGCGCTGATCTTCGTGCATGTCCAACCAGTTCGCATCGGCGAGAAACCAGCGATAGTTCTCGTTACCGAGATTGATAGCCGTCTCTAACCACCGGAAAGCCTCGACCTGTTTTCCCTGCAACAGATAGGCGGAAGCAAGCCAATAGGCAATATCGTGATCGGCTTCAGCGACCTGTTTGACATGAGCTGACAGCTGCTCGCTTGCAGCCTGGTGTTTTCCCTGGGCGCTGAGGAAAATTGCCAGAATGGGACGGATGCCATCCATTTTTGGGTGCCTTTCCAGCACCTCTTGCAATAATTGTGTGGCGGCTTCGACGTCTCCCCGGTAGTAAAACACGAGGGCGCGAAATGTCTTCACCAGCGGGTGATCGGGTTCCTGCGCCGAGCCTTTATCCAACTCGGCCAACGCTTCCTCGTAACGCTCCTGATAGGTAAAAATGCGCGCCCGGTTATAACTCGCTACCACGATCTCCGCCGGATTCAGTTTCACCATCCGATCAAAACTACGCAAAGCTTTTTCATACTGGCTATCCAGCCGTGCCAACACGCCTCGCACGAAGTGAACACCGACGTCGTTGGGATATTCGCGGGCCAAATGATTGACCTCTTCGCGAGCCTTCAATTTCTTGCCCTGCGAGAGATAGATAAAGACCATGTGCATACGCGCTTCGAGCAGCTTCGGATCCAACTCCAGCGCTTTCTTAAAATCCTCTTTCGCCTTCGAGTGATCGCCGGTTTCGCCTAGTCCCTTTAGCACGCGGTTGACATAACAACCGCCGAGCGCCGAATAAGCAAGAGCAAAATTTGGATCGAGCTCGATGGCCTTTTCGAAGTGACGAATTGCCGAATCAACATCCTCGCGCGCCAGCGTGTGATAGATAAACTGGCCCATGCAGTTTCGGCCTCTGAGATACTCTTCCGAAGCGGCTCCATCTGCAGTTGAAGCCTTACCCAATTCTTTCTGCTCGTCCGCCGTCAGCTCTAAACGCAAGCCTTCGACGATGTGATTAACGATGGTGTCCTGGACCGTGAGGATATCGCTGGCGTCGGCATCCAGGCGGTCGCTCCACAGAATCTCACTTGTGCGCACGTCCAGCAGTTGCGCCGTCACTCGCAGCCGATCCCCCGAGCGCAGGAAGCTCGCGGTCAGAATCGCATCCACTCCCAATTCGCGACCCGCTTCGGCTGCGTCAACTTGTTTGCCCTGATACTTAACGATGACTGATGAAGCTCGCACCACCAGTGAACGAACGCGGGCGAGTTCGGTAATCACGGCATCGGCCAGCGAGAACTCATAGAAAGCGGTTTCGGCGTCGCTACCAAGGTTCTTAAAAGGGAGGATCGCAACGCTCTTTCGCTCGCGATCGGCAAAGCTCGTCGGCGTTTCGTCCCGCACAGATGAACTTCCCTTCCCGCGGCCGAATGAGGTGTTTGCCGGACTCTCTACGCCGGTAACGTTCTTGAGCCAACGCAGTGCCCGCGAGACCGGGCTCTGAGAATGCAGATGCCGCGGGGCAACCGGCGCCACATCGACGACGGGCATGCCGGACGCGTTACTGACATCGCGTTGAACCGCGCTCAAGTCGTCGCGAAACTGCGTGATCTTTTGATAACGATCGCGCGGATCCTTGGCCAGTGCTTTGTCCAGAATCTGCTGCAGACGAGGCGGCAAAGCCCCGGCTCGAGCATCTGCCAGCGGCACGGGTTCCTCGTGCAAGACAGAATGCCTGACGTCGATTGCGGTCTTCCCACGAAACGGCCAGGAGCCGGTTAGCATTTCGTAAAGCAGAACTCCGGTTGAGAAAATGTCGGCGCGCGAGTCGACGCGATCGCCGCGCGCCTGCTCCGGCGCTGCATAGGTTGCGGTGCCATACGGAACGCCAACTTCAGTCAACTCGGTGTGATGTATCCCGGAAGTTCTGGCCGCATCCTCGTCGAGCAACTTTGCCAGACCAAAGTCGAGCACCTTAACCTGCCCTTTGCTCGTCACCATGACATTCCCGGCTTTGACGTCACGATGAATTATTCCGGACGCATGAGCAGCTGCCAACGCATCCGCAGTTTGAATTAGGATTGAGAGTGCGCTGCTTAGTTCGAGCGGTTGGCCGCTAACCAGTTGCCGGACGTTGCGGCCTTCTACAAACTGCATGGCGATGAAGTGAATTCCGTTGATCTCGTTGAGATCGAAGATGGTGCAGATGTTGGGATGATCCAGAGATGAAGCCAGCCGCGCCTCTCGTTCAAAACGTTTGAGGTTTGCTTCTTTGGTGGTGAGTTCGGCCGGCAGAACCTTGATCACAACTGTGCGGCCAAGTTTCGAGTCGATGGCCCGATAGACAGTTCCCTGCCCACCGGCTCCTATCTTCTCGAGGATTTTGTAGTTCCCTAAGGTTGTTCCGACCATTGCTTTGATTGAGTGCGCCCTATTTAACTCCTAACTAAACCATAACCGCAACGCGGGCGCGACTTCACTAAACGAAGCAAAGGCGGCCGGTGAAGGGCCGCCTCAGTTTCAGCCTGTTATGGCACGTTACTCGGCCAAGCCCACTTGCCAGAGCATATAGGCGTAATCGAACGCTACTTCGCGTAGATAGTCGTAGCGTCCCGATGAGCCGCCGTGGCCCGCTCCCATATTTGTTTTTAGAAGTAGGGGATTGTTGTCGGTCTTAGTGGCCCGCAGTTTGGCTACGAGTTTCGCTCCTTCCCAGTAAGGCACCTGGCTGTCGTTGAGCGAAACCTTCACGAGCATCGACGGGTAGTCCTTGGCCGCGATGTTGTCGTAAGGGGAGTATTTCCTCATGTATTCAAACGCGGGCTTGTCGTTCGGATTTCCCCACTCGATGTACTCGCTGGTGGTCAGCGGCAGGGTCGCATCCAGCATTGTGTTGAGTACGTCAACAAACGGCACCTGCGAAACCACAGCTTTGAATAAGTCAGGCCGCATGTTCGCAACTGCGCCCACCAACAAGCCTCCCGCGCTGCCACCCTGAATCACTAGTCGGTCAGTCGACGTGTAGCGGTGCTTGACGAGGTGCTCGGCGCTGGCGATGAAATCCGTAAAGTTGTTCATCTTGTTCATCATTCTGCCGGCTTGCCGCCACTCTTCACCCATCTCGCCGCCACCCCGAACGTGCGCGATGACGTAAACCACACCTCGATCCAACAGGCTCAAGCGGTTCGACGAGAACGTCGGCGCCATCGACGCGCCGTACGAGCCATAGCCGTAAAGCAGTAGCGGCGCCTTGCCATCCATCTTCACTCCGCGCTTGTAGACAACCGACAACGGAATCTTTGTGCCGTCAGAAGCGACCGCAAAGATGCGTTCAGAGGCGTAGTTCTTCTTATCAAAACCACCGGGCACTTCGGTCTCTTTCAACAAGGTCGACTGCTGCTTGCTCATGTCGTAGTCGAACACTGAGCTCGGCGTAACCAGCGATTGATAGCGATAACGGACCACAGCCGTGTTGTTTTCACGGTTCACATCGACGCTGGCGGCATAAACCGGCTCGGGAAACTGAATCCGGTGAGACTTGTTCGACTTTAGATCAACAACCCGAAGCTTTTGCAAGCCGCCTTCCCATTCAGAGACAACCAGATGGTTCGCGAAAAAGTCGAGATCGTCTACTTTCACCGCTGGTTGATGCGCGATGAACTCTTTCCAATTCTTCTCGGACGGCTCGGCAACCGGCGCCGACACCACGCGGAAGTTCTTTGACCCCTTGTTAGTGCGAATGTAGAAGAGATCCCCGTGATGGTTAACGTCGTACTCATGGTCCGGCTGGCGCGCCAGGATCAACTTTGGTTCGGCCGTCGGATTAGCAGCCGGAATGTAACGAAACTCGGTCGACGTCTTGGCGTACGAGCCGATGAGGATCATCGCCTTGTCGCGCGTTCGTCCGCCATAGACGTCAAACAGCTCGTCCTTCTCTTCATAGATCAGGTCGGGCGTTTTGCTTCCCAACACGTGGCGGAAAAATTTGTCGGAGCGCTTGGTCACTGCGTCTTCCGTGCTGAAGAACAGAGTCTTGTTGTCACTGGCCCACATGACACTGCCGACCCGCTCGAAAGTCTCTGGCAGAATCGCGCCCGTGCGCAGATCTTTTATTTGAAGTTTGTATTGGCGGTAGCCCGTCGTATCGGTGGAAAACGCCAGCAGGTTACCGTCATCGCTTACCGAAAAGGCGCCGATGCTGAAAAACTTCAGACCCTTTGCCATTTCGTTCTGATCGAGGACTACTTCTTCCTTCGCGTCGAGACTGCCGAGCTTGCGCATATAAATCGGATACTGTTTTCCCTGCTCGGTTCGGGTGTAATAGAAATAGCTGCCCCAGCGATAAGGCACGCTTAAGTCGGTCTCTTTGATATGACCGACCATCTCCTTGTAAAGCTTCTCCTGCAGCGCCGCTGACGGTTTCATCGCTGCTTCGGTAAAAGCATTTTCTGCTTCCAAATAAGAGATGACTTCAGGATTGGCCTTCTCGCGGAGCCAGAAGTACTCATCAACGAGAGTCGTCCCATGGATGTTTGTGGTTTTGGATTTCTTCTCAGCCATTGGTGGTTTCGGTGTGGTTGTGCCCGAGCCGTCTCCGTGTCGGGTTGATTGGGCAACGACGGCGCTGCCGATAGAAATGGTTGAAATCAATAACAGTGCGGGGAGCAGGGGCGTCAGATGTTTCCTCATGCGGTACCTTCTTTGCGCAGAAAATTGAAGCAATTAGGTGCAGACGCTATCGTCGAGAATTGATAGCCGTCGTCATGCGTTAAGCGTGTTTTGAGAACCAGGTTTTCGAGGTAGCGCCGGCTCACGGCCGGCTAGTCGTGCACGGTTCAACCACGTGGGGGATCGCCCCAGCCTGAACCCTTATGGATTCCATTCTCAACGATACAGGGAACAGTCGGATCGCCACCCGAGTAGGAAAACATCTCAGCACGCCGGGCGCGATCGTTCTGGGCGTCATAGTCGAGATACTGAATACCTTTTGCATCATAAAAGTCGCGCGCCTGCTGACAGTACGGGCACCCGGGTTTAGTGTAGATAACCAGCGACAAATTTTGTAGACCTCCGTTGTGGGGGTAGTTTAGCAATGTAAGCCAGCAGATGCGAAGCCGGGGCGCGAGAAAATGGCTGCAAAACGATCTACATAGTTTTGGATAAACACGGCTATACTGCCGCCGAAGATGATTGATTACACCACCGAGCAACTTCCAGAGACAATTAAGCCCGACTCACCAGCCTCGCTGGAAAGCGATCTGCTCGAGCCATATGACCGGCTGGTCACTATTCAGGTGCTGGGCAAATCGGTCCAGGTCCCGGAGAAGAACCGGCTGTTGCG
>JBGTLE010000102.1:0-10560 GCA_041744295.1 Pyrinomonadaceae bacterium
CCATCTGCATTGGGTTTTCCTGCATGCCAAGGTAAATCCCGGCTTCGCCTTTCGCGGCGCCCTCAGAGATGAAGTGTAAGCCGATGATTGTTTTCCCTGAGCCAGTAGGTCCCGCAACCAACGTCGTGCTGCCTCGCCAAAAACCTTCCTTGATCATTTCATCGAGCCCATTGATTCCCGTGGTTACGCGCTCAAGCTTGGGTGCATAGTCGGGCGCGAGCACCGGCGTCAATAAACGTGGGAACACTTCGATGCCGTCACTTGAGAGCGAAAAGGCATGCATTCCCGGTATCGATTTTGACCCGCGCAGTTTTTCTACTCTCAAGAATCTCTGCTCGCGGACATTGGTTGAAAGCTTGATGAGCTGCAAAACCACATCGGCGATTGCGAACTCAGGCAGGTCTGTCATCATCTCCTGAGAGTACTCGCCGATCAGAAAGCTGGTGCAGTTGTAAGCAGAGAGCACGCTGGCAAGATCATAGGTGACGGTGCGACGTTCCTGTGGCGTTCCGAGCAACTCGTTAAGCGCTTTGAACGAATCAATGAAGACGAACCTGGGCGTCCGTTTCGTCAACAGATCGGGGATGATATCCGGCAGCTTTTCGATTCCCTGCTCGCGCAGCATCAAACCCAGATCTTCGTAAAAAACCGAAACGCCGACTTTAGCGACATCAAAGAAGTCATAGCTTTGACCGTGGGTAATAAACTTCTCAAGCGGCTCTGAGAGTGTGGTGAGATACAGCACTCGCGAATCCGCAGTAGCGTTAGCGAAGGCGAGTTGTTCGGCGAGGATGGTCTTGCCGGTACCCGGAGCGCCCATGATCACACTAATCGTATTCGCGGGGATGCCGCCAGAAAGCACTTCATCAAGACCTGGCGTTCCAGTTTTTATTCTCTCAATGCTCACGCCGTTTGACCCCCTGACCGCTGTTGCAATCCGATTAGTCTCTCAACTGTCTCAACCAACATTTGCTCGTCGAGCGGTTTGATTAGGAAAGCATCGGCTCCCGCCTCGAGAGCGCGATCCTCTGCGTGAAGATGGCTGAAGATTAAGACCACGGTCGACTTGATTTCAGGATCCTTCTTCACGGCTCGGCAAAGACTGAGACCGTCCAGGGAAGGGACCAGAATCTCGGTTACCAGGATGCAGGGGTGCAATTCTTTGACGCGTTCGAAGGCGGTTTCGCCATCGGATGCGAATTCAACCGAGTAGCCGGCCTGTTCGAGAAAATAACGTTCCAATCGTTGGACTGCCGGATTGCGTTCGACGACCAGGGTTAGCGCACGGCCGTGCTTTCCGTTGTTGACGGCACTATTCTGCGTCGCAATATTTGAATCTCTGGACATAAAGCGCTTCGGGGGAAAGGCCGTCTTCGAGGGATTGTTTTGGGAACTTGGGGAAGAACCTTATATCAGGCCAAGCGAGACGATTTCAAGGGAAGCCCCGAATGGCTCATTTGATCATGACTATTTGGGAAATGAGATGATGACTAATTGGGAAATGAAGATTGGGGAATTTGCAGGTCGGGAAGGGTGGTTTACCCCCGCTGGGTTCCCTTGGATGTCCCATTTTGAAATGAAAAACAGCGAGGGTAAACCACCCTTCCCGACCTGCAAATTCTCAAGACTTGAATCATCAAAATAGAGGCGCCGTCATCAAGGGATTAAGCTTATCTGTCGCCGCGGTGTACAATTGCTTTGGCTCTCGCGCACTAATCTCGAAAGAAACCACACACCTTGGCACAATCATCAAAGACACAGGAATCAGGTTCGAACATGCGCATTGAAAGCGATTCAATGGGCGAGATTCAAGTCCCCAATGACAAGTATTGGGGCGCTCAGTCGCAACGTTCGTTGAAACACTTCGACATCGGCGACGACAAGATGCCTCGGGAAATGATCCGCGCCTTGGGCATCCTCAAGAAAGCTGCCGCTCAGGTAAACGCAGAGTTAGGCAAGCTGCCCGTGGACAAACTCAAACATATCGAGCAGGCGGCCGATGAGGTGATCGCAGGAAAGCTGGACGAGCATTTTCCTTTGCGCGTGTGGCAAACAGGCAGCGGCACTCAAACAAACATGAATGCTAACGAGGTCATCTCAAACCGCGCCATTGAGCTTGCCGGCGGCGTCATGGGAAGCAAAAAGCCCATTCATCCCAACGACGACGTAAACATGTCGCAGTCGTCGAACGACACCTTTCCAACGGCGATGTACATCGCTGCAGCCGCAGAGGTAACCCGCCTTATTCCCGAAGTGCAGCGTTTACACGATGCGATTGCCGAGAAGGCGGAAGAGTTCAAGGACGTCGTAAAGATCGGTCGGACCCACTTACAGGACGCAACGCCCTTAACGGTCGGTCAGGAGATGTCCGGATGGGCGAGCCTTTTGGAACGTGACATTGAGCGTTTGAAATTGACGCTGCCGGGCTTGTTCGATCTGGCAATTGGCGGCACAGCAGTCGGCACCGGACTCAACTCACATCCAGAGTTTGGTGAACGAGCCGCGCGAAAAATTTCCGAACTTACCGGGCTGCCTTTTAAATCGCATCCAAATAAGTTCGCCGCGCTTTCCGCTCATGACGAGGTCGTATTCGCCAGCGGCGCCCTGAAAACACTTGCCGCGTCCTTAATGAAGATCGCAAATGACATTCGCTGGCTGGCATCAGGCCCGCGTTGTGGCTTGGGTGAGATCAGTCTGCCTGAGAACGAACCCGGATCTTCGATCATGCCGGGGAAGGTCAACCCGACACAGAGCGAAGCGCTGACCATGGTCTGCGTTCAGGTATTCGGAAACGACGTTGCCATTACTGTGGCGGGATCGCAGGGCAACTTCGAACTGAACGTTTATAAGCCCGTCATGATTCACAATCTCTTGCATTCGCTGCGACTGTTGCGAGCTGCCTGCCACGGCTTTGTGGAATACTGCATCAAGGGCATCGAGTTGAATCGCGACAAGATTGACCAGCACCTGAAACAGTCGTTGATGCTGGTGACGGCGCTGAATCCTCATATTGGCTATGACAAAGCAGCGCAAGTTGCCAAACATGCTCACAAGAAACGAATCAGCTTGAGAGAGGCCGCGGAGGAACTCGGGTTTTTGTCAGGCGAAGATTTTGATCGGCTGGTGAAACCAGAAGAGATGACACATCCTTAGCATCCACAGATTTCACAGATTCCACAGATTCAAAGCGAAGAGCAGTGACTACCGTTCCTTTACTGGGTTGTTTGACGTTTGCCGTTGTTTCGAATCCGTGAAATCCGGGAATAGGTTTTCTGGAGGAATAATTAGGTTTGCCTGATCGTAACGACCAAGTGAAAGAGAACGTGCCTGGCGCTTTTTACGTCGACTCATCTTGCATCGACTGCGATGTTTGTCGTGATACTGCCCCGGACAATTTTTGTCGTTCCGACGAAAACAATTATTCCTATGTTTACAAGCAGCCTGAAAGTAATAGCGAGCGCGAGGCTTGTGAAGAAGCACTGACCTGCTGTCCCGTGGAAGCGATCGGGAATGATGGAGAGTGAATTGGAAAGTGATTTAACGTGAATTTAATCAGTCAAGATTGGTTAGGCTTGAATCACTAATCCAATCCTGAATATCTTTCACGCTTCAATTGGCTGTACAAGTATCTGAACCTCAAACTTCAATCTTGATCCAGCCGTCCTCAACAATCACCTTAAAGACTTCCACTCGTTGCCCCGTGTTTCGGCACTCGCCGGTTCGCACGTCAAACTCCCAGCCATGCCAATCGCACTCAATTGTGTGACCTCGTAACCTTCCCTCAGCCAGCGGCGCGCCCTTGTGCGGACAAAAGTTGTTGGTGGCATAGAACTCGCCGTTGACGTTGTACAGAGCAAGCTCGTTCCCGTTTGAAAGTTCCACGGCGACGCAGCGCCCGGAACCGACCTCCTCGACGCGGCCCACAGTGATGGTTTCGCGCTCACCGGGCAGGTTTTGTCCCTCAGCGCTGGTATCAAATGATTGCATTGGTGTTGAATAGCTGCATTGAATCGTAACAAACCAGGATTTGAAAGAGCCAACGAAGCAAGATTCATTTGCTTGCCGCGTTCTTTGTTTGCGGCGCAACTTTTCTCTCCTGGCGTCGAATAATCAGATGAATCGAAACCAGAATGGAGACCACGATGACTAAGACTTTTTCTAAAACTCTAGGCGCGCTGCTGTTAGTTACATTGTTTGCCGGCCAGGGTTTCACCCAAACAAGCGAGACCGTCCAGGGGGGAAGTGTCGCAACCAGAGCTCTTACTCGCGTGATGGTGACTGGCGATTCCGTGGTTCGGGCGCAACCGGATACTGCGATTCTGACCCTTTCCATAGTAACGCAAGCAACTCGAGCGCTGGATGCCCAACAGCAAAATGCGACCAGAACAGATGCGGTCGTGAAGGCACTCAAGAACGCGGTCGGCGCCGGGGCGGAAATAAAGACCAGCGGCTATAGCTTGCAACCACAGCGTGTTTACAAAGAGAACCAACCGCCCAGCATCGTAGGCTATGAAGCACGCAACAGCATCACGGTGACGCTCGGCGATCTTTCCAAAGTTGGCTCGCTTATTGATGCTGCGGCACAGTCCGGAGCAAACGACGTTTCAGGAATCACTTTCACGTTGCGTCAGGACCGGCCATCCCGCGATGAAGCCTTGCGTCAAGCGACACGCGAAGCCCTCAGCAAAGCTCAGGTGATTGCGACTGCTTTGGGTGGACGAGTTGCCCGCATCGTCGAGGTTCAGGAAGAAGGTGTAGTTCGACCACAACCCGCGTCCGACCGGATGGAAATGAAGGCAACGCAGGCATCCACACCGATTGAAATCGGAACGCTCGATATCACCTCGCGAGTACAGCTCGTTGCGGAAGTCGAAATCGCCTAAATGGGTTAGACCCAGCGCCCGTAGCAGGAAAAACCATTCGACGCTTACCCATCCGGCTTTTGTCAGTGCTGCTTCGATTTTATGAGGTGGCGCTGGCAATACCGCGTGTTGGAAATAAACAATGGAGCGGAAAGCAGTTTGCATAGGGGATCAATTCCCTTAGCAAGAGCTTTTTGCGTTTTGGCCCCCTGGTTAAATGGAGTGTTCGTCTCGTTTCGAACAATGAACGACGTCGAATAGCACGAGTGAGGAGGAGATTTATGGCCAGATACAATGGTTATCTGCGCGGCATGGTTTCGATGGGAGATATCGCGCTTGAAACGGAAGCTGATCGTGAATTAGCCGAGGCGTTAGAAGACATCTCGAAAGAGTCGTCGTTCTGGGGGCGGATATTCAACTAGAGCGGCTGTTGGTCTAAGTCCCTGGTCGTGAGTCTTCGGTCTTTGACTTTGGACTTTCGACCTTGGACTTTGGACCTTGAGTTTAGTCGCCCGCTTCCAGCTTTCACTTATTTGTCTTATCCTGACTTTATGCCGAAGCCCAAGCGCGAATTCTCTTTTTTTGCTATTGGTGGTCGCGTGCGCCCGTCCGGACGGCTATGGAGTCCGGCCGCCGACGTCTATCGCAGTAGCGATGGCTGGCTCGTGAAGGTCGATCTTGCTGGGGTGTGTGCGGACGATCTGCAAATAGAAATCACCGGTGCGGGATTGAGGCTGGCGGGTTGTCGTCGCGACACCTTCTATCGAGAAGGCTTTGTCTATGAACAAATGGAGATCGCTTACAGCCGCTTTGAGAAAACAATTCGATTCCCATGTGCCATCGAGGGCGCCTCGCTGGAACATCACTACAGCGATGGTTTTCTAATCATCAAGTTACGTTGCGAATGACTATAGCGTAATGCCTGAAACTCCAAACACTCTTAATCCTGAGCCGGAAGCCCACGTCGAAACCACAACTGAGAATCCCGATCAGCCGGGGCCTGCCAACGCCGAGCCAGGCGAGGCTGTGACTCTGGCTGCGGCTAGCCAGCCCTTCGAGGTTCCGATTCTGGCGTTGCAAAACACCACCATCTTTCCCGAGACGGTGGTGCCACTTGCCGTAGGACGCCCGCGTTCTGTGGCTGCGGTTGAAGCCGCTTTGGCTACGCCGGAAAAACTGCTGGGCTGTATCACCGTTACGCCCGACAGTACCAACGGTCCCGCCGATGCGCGTTCGCCTGATCTTTACGAGGTCGGCACGCTCGTGATGATCAAACGAATGGAGCGCGTTGAGGACACGATGCACATCATCGTGCAGGGAACCGAAAGAATTAAGGTCGTCGAATGGAAGCTGGAGGATCCATACCTGCGGGCGATTGTGCAGATTCTTCCCGAGGTAAAGATCGTAGACCCGGAAGAAGTCGAGGCCACGAAACGAAACGTTCAGGCAATGATTCAGCATGCGCTGGCGTTACTACCCGGCATCCCGCCAGAAATTCGCGTCGCAATTCTCGGTTCGGTTGAGCCTGTGCGCCTCGCATACTTTCTGGGATCGATCCTTAACCTGGGCGTTGAACAGGAGCAGAAGATGCTCGAAGCCAATACGGCTGACGAGCTGCTGCGTCTGGGCCACACTTACCTTGCTCGCGAGCTGGAGATCATTCAGCTTCGTTCAAAGATCGCGACCGAAGCACAGACTGAAATGGACAAGGCGCAACGCGATTACGTCCTACGCCAGCAGTTGAAGGCAATCCAGAAAGAGCTGGGCGACGACGAAACGGGTGAAGTCGCAGAAGCTGAAATGCTCCGCGAGCGTCTGGCGGAGACTGAGCTTCCGGAAGAAGTGCGAAAGGAAGCTGAGCGCGAGCTCAAGCGTTTGGAAAAACTTCCACAAGCCGCTCCTGACTATCACGTTATTCGAACCTACCTGGAATTCATTCTGGAACTTCCCTGGCTTAAGTCCTCCGAAGACAAACTTGATCTAAAAGAGGCACGCAGGATACTTGATGAAGATCACTACGGGCTCGAAGACGTAAAGCAGCGCATTCTCGAATTTCTAGCCGTTATCAAGTTACGACCCGATGCCAAGAGTCCAACCCTTTGTTTCGTTGGACCGCCAGGTGTAGGCAAGACGTCACTGGGAAGATCGATTGCTCGCGCGCGCTTGGCCGTCAGTTCGAGCGCCTCTCGTTGGGAGGCGTACGTGATGAAGCTGAACTGAGGGGACATCGCCGCACTTACATCGGGGCAATGCCCGGACGCATCGTTCAATCGATCAGACGCGCGGGCGTGAACAATCCCGTAATGATGCTTGACGAGATTGACAAACTGGGCGCGGATTATCGCGGCGATCCGGCGGCGGCCTTGCTCGAGATTCTTGACCCGCAACAAAACAATTCCTTCCGCGATCATTACCTTGACCTTCCGTTTGATCTGTCGAGGGTCTTCTTTATTGCCACGGCTAATCAACTGGGTCCGATTCCACCACCGCTGCGCGATCGGATGGAGGTGATCCAACTTGCCGGGTACAGCGATCGAGAGAAGCTGGAGATTGCGAAACGTTATTTGGCGCCGCGACAGATTGAGGACAATGGTTTGCGCGCGGGTCAATTGCAGATCGAGGACGGAGCGATTGAACTGATTGCTACCCGCTACACTCGTGAAGCTGGCGTAAGACAGCTCGAACGCAACATCGGACGAGTTGCACGCAAGGTCGCCTTGAAGATTGCTGAAGGCGAAGTTGAAACAGTGATTGTTTCGGCGGCGGACGTGCCTGAATACCTTGGTCCACCCCGCTTTTATCCGGAACAGGCGCGCAAAGAACTTCCCGCTGGAGTCGCCACCGGAATGGCCTGGACCGAGATGGGCGGCGAGGTGCTCTTCATCGAAGCTACCCTCTTGCCGGGTGGGCGCGGGCTGACAATCACTGGACAGCTCGGCGAAGTAATGCAGGAGTCAGCGCGAGCAGCACTGTCTTATCTGTGGTCACACGCTGCGGATTTTGGAATTCAGCCTGAGATGTTTCAATCATACGGCGTGCATCTGCACGTTCCGGCAGGCGCGATTCCCAAGGATGGGCCGAGTGCTGGTGTAACAATAACCGCCGCGCTGGCGTCGCTTTACACCGGACGAAGGGTGCGACCGGACACGTCGATGACAGGTGAGATCACATTGTCCGGATTGGTGTTTCCGGTTGGCGGGATCAAAGAAAAGGTACTTTCGGCACACCGCGCGGGGATTCGAAGAATTATTTTGCCGGCGCGAAACGAGGCCGATGTCAGCGATATCCCGGAAGACGTGTTGAAAGAGCTGCACTTGGTTTTTGTGAATCGGATAGGGGAAGTGATCGACGCAGCGCTGGAAGTTCTGGTTGCGAATCCGCCGCCTCCGCCTATTCAACCTACCGCCGGAATGGAGCAGACAGGTCGCCAACCAGAACCTCAACCACTAACTGTTCGGCAGGGCTAAATTGCAGCCAAAGCTCATATAAGAACACGGGCAGGAACTTTGAGTCCCTGCCCGCATTTGTTTGTTCCCTTGCCGTGTTATCAGGCACACGTGGTGCCGCCGGAACAAAGTCCCGAACAGCATTGAGCCGAGCTAGTGCACGCAGCTCCACTTGGAAGACAAGTCGCCGCCTGAGCCGGAGTGGGCGCCACGATCGACGTCACCAGCGGTACCGCAACCACGGCTGCAATTCCCAACGTTCTTACCATCTGGCGCCGATTCATTCCCTGCAGCATTCCTACTGGTACCTGAGGTTGATTCTCGAGCAGATGGTCCTTGGAAAACTGCGCAATCGCAAACCAGACGGCGCGTTCGTCGACCGGGGTCTTTAGTTCCTTCGCCACGCTGTGGCTAATCTCTGCAATTGAAGTGTTCCCATCGCAACGCTTCCAGATCAAGGCTGCTGATCGATTTAGGCAATGCGCCATGTCTCGCTGCTGATCGTAGACCAACAGCTCATCCGGAAGTTCCTGTATTACCAACTTGTCTCTGCGTGCCTTGGGAAACTGCTTCATATTATGTCCTCCGATTATCTTCGCCGGCCCTGTTTGACCCACCCGCGCGGGATGGACTATTGAATCGCTCCCCTTGGTCTATTGCCTGCATTCCTGATCGCTGTGGCTGATTATTGAGCTGAATCGTTGCTGGTATTCAGCCGAATTGATAAATGCGCAAACCATACCGCGGAAATTACCCGGCTCGCGGTTGTTCAGCACATTTAGCCAGAAGGTATAACCTCCCGCATCGGGATCCCGGCGGAGATAGGCAAAGTACTCGGTCAGGACAAAAGCACTGTTGTACTCAGAATCCCTGAAAGCAGCACCTTCCGTTAATTCACGCAAGGCCAGACTACGACGGTGGTTAAGAGTACCGCCGGAATTGTACAGATCGATCGAGGCCGCTCGTTGACTGCTGAGGTCAACGCCCGATGCCGTTTGCACGTTCTGAATAACAGCATCGACAAACGATTCAGCCGAAATGTCTGACTGATATCGCGCGACAAATTCGGCTCGGCCAACGAAGTCTTCTGCCAGCGATTGTTTGTTTCCTTCGAGCCCCGAACCAACCACCAACTGCTGACGATCGGTTGAGAACTCGGCGTACAGCGGATTTCTGCCAAGTGCTCCCTTGTACAGTCCGTAAATGAACGAGCCGGTCATCTGGTATTCCTGCTCAATGAAGAACGCAGCGGCCACATCTCTGCGCCGAGCGCTGACACAGGCAGCATTCCCACCACACTCGAGAATACGATCGCTCCAGTAGTTAAATCCGCCTTCGTCTGGCTCGCGGCCCAGAAGATCGACGTACTGCTGACGAACGAAATACTCCGCTGTATCGAGTGGGTTTGTTGAATCGCCCGTCACTGAAGCGCTGAATGAAGCTTCAGTGTTTTCGCCCAGTTGATTGAACGAGCGAGTTGCAGGACTGAACAGATAATTCGCGCGCGTTGGGGTAACCGTGTAGAACCCAGTGGTCTCTACGCGATCAAATCGGTAGTCGCCATTCGCGTCGGTGATCGCTTTACGATTTTGGCCGCCGCTGAGTCTAACGACCGTCCCGGCAATCGGAGCGCCTTCAGGAGTTGTAATCCGTCCCGTGACCGTCCCATTGGCCGCCGTGGGCGAGTTAGTGGAGTTGAAGGTCCACGGTGAGAAGACTGTGATGGCATTGTGTTCCAACCAGTTCGCCGTGAAGTCTGAGGCGGTGGGCGACACTGGAGCCCAACCAGTACCGTTGAATCTCCTGAAGATAAAATTGGGACCCTCGATATTGCCGTTCAACTCCGACTCCAGATAACGCAAACGGAGCGTAGCTGAATATCCGCCGCCACCGGTCGGCGTGATTGTGTAGGTCCGCTGTACCGCAGATGCGAAACCAACAGGTGCGGCCTTAACCAGATTCACCACAATATCGGTCGGACGCGTTCCCACGGCGGCGAAATTTATGAAGTTGTTCGGATTGCCAAAGGTTAGAGCGACTCCTGTCGGCAATGGATTGGGAAGATTTGTCCGCCTCACGTTGCCCACCACATCAAACGCGCCGGCTGAAGCAGGCGCGCTGCTCGGTTGTACCACCGTGTTCGCACCGGTGGTCAGATCATTGTTGAGAGTTAAGATTCCACTCACAGTGATACTCTGGCCCAGACTGACCGCAGGACCAGTGATCGTAAGGTTATTGAAGGTGGTAGCAGC
>JBGTLE010000103.1:0-11546 GCA_041744295.1 Pyrinomonadaceae bacterium
CCAGGGCCGTGCGGTTCCTGTTGTTCCAACTCGGCATCGAGAGCTTGCCGTAGCTTCCGCTTTTCGGCCAGGGAGAGGGAGCGTGCTTCGTCGATAATCTGTTTAAGTCGTGCCATTAACTCACCTTACTTCGATGGAACACCCCGCCATTCTCTAACCGTCCGCATCATTTCATCCGCTGTTTCGTCCGACGGTCCACCATCACCAAGCAGATCGGCAAGGTTGGTTGCCACAGCCGTTCGTTGACCCTTCACTCCTCGGATTAGATAGTCATAAGCGCGGACCCGCGCTAGCCGCATCAAGTGCTCAATTTGCAGAGAGTGATCCAGTTCGGATCTCTCGTCTTCCGATAATCCTTCCGTCTTTTCGCGATAGATTAGGTCTGCCACCCGAGCTTTAGCTTCCTCAGACGGGCGGAAAGCAATCACGTTTTGCGGGCTGGAGGACGCGATAAACTCGATCACTTCGTCGTAGGCTTTGTTCGGTTGCATGGTCTTGCTCCGAGTCGAAGTTTAGCATCGCTTCGCATTCAGTGCACCAACTCTGTGGCTGCCGGCTATCTCCTCACATACGGCTGATCTCAATGAGACGTTTGATGGCGCGCCTATGCCAAAACACACCGGCTACCACCGCCACCAGTAAGCTGCCGCCCAAAAAGTTTCCCATACTTCGGACCGACACTTTTTTATCCAACACCCGTTCGTTTTTCATGGTAATTGTCCTCATCTGAACTCTACTGTCTTGATCTCACCGTAACTGGCTGACCTATCCCAAGGGGCAATGCACATGCCGTGGCAACCCTCGCTAAGTAGGTGAATAATCGGTCGTGAAATTGTTTTTGGGAAAAGTTGCGCAGAGTCCTGGGAGAAACTGCTCGGCACAATGGTCGGCGCCGCGCGGCCACAGATCGCGAGAACAACGTCACTTAACAAGCGTCAAACCGCGCGTTGAAACGCGAGTGGTTATGGTGACCCTGAATGTGTTGGTAGTAGGGTTAGAGCTACAGTTCACAGTAGCGGTCGCGATTGCCGTTGGTCATTCGCGCAGAAAGCCAATTCGTGCATCGACGGGAGAGGCCTGGTGAACTCGGAACGATAGTTCTGTCTTCCTGGTTGAGGGGATTTTGTTCGGTTCGCCGAGCGGCAGATCCACGATCAGCGGATCGTGATCCGAGATGTCGTCTTCGACGCTGCGGTTTAACTCCTTAAGAGTTCGCGCAAAGTGCGGCGCAAAGATGTAAGGCTGGTTCTCGCCGTACGGAGACTTCAACGCGGGCGGCTTGACGAAGATCCAGTCGAGTTTAAACTTGCCTACAAACCCGATGGTGCGTTCCACTTCAAACGTTGTGATGAATCCTTTCTTGCCTCTCTGATTGGAATTAGCAAGTGGTGAATGGCCGCTGCCAATCGCTCGTTCGCGATCGCCGCGAAAATCAAAAGCCCCGCCATCTGCAAATCGAAACGCTTTCAGCTCCTCGAAAAATTTCGCCTCAGGGTTAGTCGCCACGAAATGAACACTGCGTACGGTCGGGTCGGCTTGCTTGCGATACTCGTTGAGACCGGCAAGCATTAGCGAGTTGGGCCAGGCTAAACCGGTCAGGAAACCGATCCCCTGTGCCACCCAAAACTTCTTGCTGCCCAAACGTTTTTTGATCTCGCGTTTGAACGAGGTCGGCGTGTTATCTCTGGTTGACGTGTTCATATCGCCGGCGACGATCACCGGGTTCTTAATGTCTTTAATTGTGGTAAGCAGCTCCTGCATCTGCTTTCGCCGATTCCTCGGCGGCGTCCTAGCTTCGAGATGAGTAGCTACAATCGTTAGGCGGCCAGTGGGAATCTCCGGATCTTCGATGTCTGCGAGCAGCATCGTGCGCCCACCCCGCCGCACTTCCCGTTCTATCTTTTCCTGGAAAGCAATCTCAGAAGCCTTGCGCATTCCTTTTTCAATTTTGGTAACGCCCTCCTTTTCAACTTTGTACCAGTCGTAGCCCTGCGTGCGGAATGGAATCAAGCGGACATTCGACAGTGGGAATCGACTTAGAATCGCCGTGCCGTGCAAACCCTTGTAACGAGAGGTATCAACCGTGATCTGACTGGTGAGTCCATCGCGGTTCCTCTTCTCCACGCCTTTGAATCTTTCTGTCCCCAGCGAGATCGGATCAACTTCTACGAATTCGGTGCCAAAGGCATAGTTCATCTTTGTTGCAGCGGCGAGATCGGCCACGACATTCCGATAGCCGCTACGCTTCATTCCCCAATCGACCTCGTTCAGAACGATGATGTCCGCGTTCCGTAATGCTTCGGCTTGCTCCAGCGCCAAGGATCTTTTCGCACTGTCAGGCAAATATTTCTCTCCATTCAAAAGCGATGCGAACTTCGCAGGATTCGTGAAGACGCTTTCCAGCGCTTCGTATTCGAGTCCTCGCTCAATATTCCACTGAGCAAAGCGCAGATGGCGTCCAATCGCACTTGAGGTTGGTTTGAGTGGCCGCGCGCCTGCAATCCACGCGTCGTTGTTCACAAAAGGCGTGGTCAAGAGTTTTTGCAGCTTGCCTTGGAGTAGTTCGGAGGGACTGTCGACTTCGTATAACTCGACGAGTTCAGGATACGTCAGTAAATCTACCGATGATCCCGCGCGCGGCGTGAGTCCTCGCAAGGGAGATGAAAACGAAAGAACGATAAGCAGAGCGGCTATTGCCGCGCGGTGTCGGGGCGTTGGCATCGTGATCTATACAGAGCCGAGTTCTAAAACTCTAAAGTTAGCCTATGAGTGTGGAGAAATAATTTCAAGCTGTTCGAACCCACTCGGGTTTGAAACGTGGAGTTTCGCTACTACAGGACGGAGATCCGGAGTTAAATTCAAGACTAGGCACTTACGGCTCCGACTTTTTGTGCAAAGCTTTTTACTAGCGGTTTACTGTCGTATGCTGAGCGTGCATGGACGACGGGCACGTACAGGATCGGTTGCCGGAAGATCTCATTAGGTTCATCGCCGCGACACCCGATCTTCTTGCCGCTTTCCTCGCCGACGTTTCCTCGTTGGATTCTCGATGGCAACCTGCAACTGATGAGTTCTCGATCATCGAGCACATCTGTCATCTGCGCGACATCGAAGTTGAAGGCTACACTGAACGTCTCAACCGCATGCTTGGCGAGGATCGTCCTTCAATGCCGGATCTCGACGGCGGAAGATTGGCGATTGAACGCGACTATCAACGGCAGGATCTCATGTCTTCATTCAACGCATTTGTGAGTGCCAGGACCGGGAACCTGCAGACGATGAAACTGTTGAATGGTGATCAATTGCAACGGGAAGGAGTGCTCGAAGGGGTCGGAAGTTTGACGATCGCTAAACTGCTTTCGATGATGCAGGAGCACGATGAAGGACATCTGGACGAGTTGCGGTCGCTCCAGCGACGACTGCGCGCAGGAGAGTCTGAAACAGGTAGATGATTCGATGAGTTCACGAGTCAAACTTAATTTCGCATACGGCGCCACAGCCGTTACGATCCAACTTTGGTTGCGGCTACGGCCGCGCTACGCGCATCCGTCCAATCAGCGTAGCTCGCCTTTACCCGTAATCTCACTAGTGGTAACTTGGCCCGCACCTGGCGCAGTACAACTCCCCTAAACCGTTAATCCATCAACTCAGTCAAACACACTTACTCATGAAACTACCTCGTCCCTTCAAGTTTCTCATCGCGGTGCTCTTGTTCTTAGCGTCGCTTTCCTACTTTTCAGGCCATAACTCACATAGCAAATCAGTCGAGCCGCGAGGCGAGTATGTCGCCAACGAGCTGCTGGTGCGGTTCGCCGCGAATACCAAACGAGAGATCTCTTCAGAGACAATTAGCCGTCTCGGCGGCGAACTTAGTGCTGAGTTCGTTGAGGTTGGTTGGCAACTCATACGTCTGCCGCAGGGCATGACCGTCGGCGAAGGAATCTCGAGGTTCGCTGCCGCTCCTGGCATCGTGGCCGCACAACCGAATTTCATTTATCGAGTCCAGGCTACTCCGAATGATCCGAGCTTTCCTGAGCTGGTCGGATTAAAGAACACGGGTCAGATCGGTGGCACGCCGGGCGCGGACATTGACGCGGAACCCGCGTGGGACATTACCACCGGGAACTCAAGCGTAGTCGTGGCCGTGCTTGATTTGGGAGTGGACCACAACCACGAAGACCTTAACGCAAATATGTGGCGCAATCCCGGCGAAAGTGGTTTGGATGGCGGCGGAGCAAACAAGGCGACGAACAATATTGATGACGACGGCAACGGTTACGTCGATGATGTTTTTGGAGTCGACACCATCAATCACGATTCCAATCCAATGGACGATGGCGGGCATGGGACGCACGTGGCCGGCACGATCGGCGCAGTTGGCAATAACGGAAAAGGCGTTGTGGGTGTGAATTGGTCAGTCAGCCTGATGGCCATTAAGACGCACGATGCCGCTGGGAATGGCAGCTCAGCGAGTGTCATCGAAGCATTTCAATATGCCGCAATGATGCGCCACCGCGGTATTAACCTGCGCGTGACCAATAGTAGTTGGGGTGGCGCTCCTGAGGCTCCCGCTTTTGATCAGGCCTTGAAAGACGCGATCGATTTGGCGGGGAACGCGGGCATTCTCAATGTTTTCGCTGCTGGCAATGGCGCCAGCAACATCGACACGAATCCGTTTTATCCCGCCAGTTACGACTCCCCGAGCATCCTTTCAGTGGCCGCGTCGGATCAGGCCGATGATCGCGCGGGCTTCTCCAACTTTGGCGCAACCAGCGTTGATATCGCAGCGCCGGGAGTTGGAATCTTCAGCACCGCATTGGATCCACAAAACGGCTATCGCTTTCTTAGCGGCACCTCAATGGCGACTCCGCACGTGGCCGGCACGGCGGCGTTAATGGTGGCACGCAATAATCTTCTGACACGATCACAACTCAAAAGCATTTTGATGAGTACGTCTGAGACTTTGCCGGCGAGTTGGGCCACGACGCCCATTGGCTCAGGTCGCTTGAATGCGTTGCGAGCGCTACAGGGAATTCCCACGACCAATCCGATCGATGCGGCGGAGTTCTTTGTGACTCAGCACTATCAGGACTTTCTTGGTCGTGGACCGGATCCCGGGGGACAGGCTTACTGGACAAGTCAGATCACGTCATGTGGCAGCGACACCCTCTGCGTTCACCATCGACGCGTCGGAGTTTCAGGTTCGTTCTTTGTTGAGGCCGAGTTCCAGGAGACAGGTTTCTTTGTCAACCGCATGTACAAGGCTTCGTTTGGACGGTTGCCGACCTTCGCTGAATTCAATGCAGATCGTGCGTTAGTGGTGTTTGGACCCAACCTCGAACAATCGAAACAGGCATTCGCAAATAGTTGGGTAACGCGCGCCGCTTTCACCGCCAACTATCCGGCCAGCCAAACTCCCGAGCAGTTCGTCAACTTATTGTTCGATACGGCCCAGCTGATTCCATTTACTGCCGAACGGCAAGCAGAAATTGCCGCGATGCAGAATCCCACTAATCCCAAGAGTCGGGCGGAGGTTGTGCGCACCGTCGTTGAGCTCAACCAATTCAAGACTCGTGAATACAATCCGTCGTTTGTGTTGATGCAGTACTTTGGTTATTTACGGCGCGATCCCGATCCGGGTGGGTACAACTTCTGGTTAGACGTGATAAACAATCGCGAGCCGAACAACTATCCCGGGATGATCTGTTCGTTCCTCACGTCGGCGGAGTATCAGGTGCGTTTCGCGCCCGTGGTGAGTCGAACGAATTTGGATTGCCGATAAAAGTCCAAAGTCCAAGGTCGAAAGTCCAAAGTCGAAAGTCACTTTTGATTAATAGACTTTGGACTTTGGACGTTAGACTTTGGACTTATCCGCACTATCGTGGCGCCGAGTCCGCCAGCTTCAGGCGGAGCATCAGTCCAGTCTCGAACAAACGCTGTGCGTGCGAGGATTGATCTCACCATCTCTCGCTGTACACCAATGCCTTTGCCGTGAATGATTCTCACTACCGGGAATCCTGCTTCGTTCGCTTGAACGAGATATTCCTCGACCACTCGCTTAACGTCACGCGGTTGGATCGTGTGCAGGTCGATCACGTCAGCCAGCGGGATTTCGATTGGTTCCGGAAAAGGATTAAAAGGATCGAGTTGATCGTCATCGGCGGGCGTTGCAGTGCTGCGATCGCGATCTTCACGCTCGTTGATACGCAGCAATTCTTTAAGCAGGTTGAGAACTCGCATACGTCTGGAGGAGTCGCTCAAGCGAGCAAAATTTGCAGGTCGGGAAGGGTGGTTTACCCCCGCAAGATTTTGTTAAGCGGCGGGGGGAACCACCCTTCCTGACTTAGAGACTCCCGATCTCCACAGGTGGATCCCAGAGCAGTTTGCCCTGCACACAATTGATCGGTTTCTTGACACCTTTTAGCGCTCGCTCGTAAACTCGCGATGTTTCAAATCCTAACAATCTCATACAAAGGACCACGCAGGAAAACTTGGAATAACTGTTCCTGCTGGCGAAAGGACTGGACTGATGGCTGCACGAAAGAAGATTACCGTCGTTGGCGCAGGTAACGTCGGCGCCACTGCCGCGCACTGGCTGGCCGCGAAAGAGTTAGGCGATGTGGTCCTCGTGGATATCGTTGAAGGCGTTCCGCAGGGGAAAGCTTTGGACCTGGCACAAGCCGCGCCGATTGAAGGTTTTGACGTCCGCCTGGTGGGCACCAACACCTACGACGAGACAGAGAATTCCGACGTAGTCATCATCACTGCCGGTCTGCCACGAAAGCCGGGGATGAGTCGCGACGATCTCTTAAAGACCAATGCCGACATCGTCTCAAAGGTTGTCGATGAAGTGGTGCGTCGTTCGCCCGACTCAATTCTGATTATTGTGTCGAACCCGTTGGACGCGATGTGCCAGGTGGCCTATCGACGTTCCGGGTTTCCGAAACATCGCGTCATAGGCATGGCCGGAGTGCTGGATTCGGCACGCATGCGCTGCTTTCTCGCAGAGGCGCTGGATGTCTCAGTCGAGAATGTCACGGCGTTTGTGTTGGGTGGCCACGGAGACACGATGGTGCCGCTCCCGCGCTTTTCAACTTGTGCCGGAATTCCGATTACAGAGTTGCTTTCCAAAGAACAGATCGATGCGATCGTGAAACGAACCGCAAACGGCGGCGCCGAGATCGTTTCGTTGCTCAAGACCGGTTCGGCCTACTATGCGCCGTCAGCGGCCGCTGTCGAAATGACGGAGTCGATCTTGAAAGACAAGAAGAAGATTCTTCCTTGCGCGGCGTATCTCGAAGGCGAGTATGGTGTAAATGGTCTTTACGTCGGCGTCCCTTGCAAACTTGGCGCGCGCGGGCTTGAACAAATCATCGAGATCAATTTGACTGCCGAAGAACGCATTGCTCTGCAGAAGAGTGCGGCAGCGGTTCAGGAACTTGTGGACATACTCGGCGTTTAGAAACTATGAACTACTTCTTACTTAAGTTACTGGTTTGCTGCTCACTGTTTTCTTTTTGGCCGGGTGTTACTTTTAATGGTGAGAGCTTTGTCACGGCGGCCCACATGATTGACCAGCCCATACAAACAGCTTCGCTGCCAAAAGGAACCTGGGGAGGGCAGGGCATCAACCTTGAAGCGACTGACGAGGGAGCGGCGATCGAGTTCGATTGTGCTCATGGCGCCATCGCCACAAAGATTTCTCCGGATCGTGAAGGGAAGTTTGAGGTGAAGGGAGTCTACGTCAGGGAAGGCTTTGGGCCGACACGCCAGGGCCGCACTCCCGCCGAACAGCCGGCGGTTTACGCCGGAATTACGGATGTGAAGACGATGACGCTCTCAATCAGGATGGCAGGGAGCGACGAAGTCATCGCGACTTATGAACTCACCCATGGACGAAGCGGCCGGGTGCGGAAATGCAAATGAGGCGGTGACAGAGCTTGGCACAAATCTTAAATTTGGCCGCGGATTAACGCGGATGGAAGGGATCTGAGTAAGAATTATCAGCCGTGGGTTTTCGCGGATCACAAGGATCTGAAAAGACAAGAACTGAAGAGAAAAGCCGAAAGACGAAACACTGACCTACCCGGCACAGAAAAGGAACCTCACCCGCATGAGCGTGTAGTTCTTACTCAGATCCGTGTCATCCGCGTAAATCCGCGGCTGATAATCCTTCGTTGCCATAACTCCATAACTTCCATAACCAAACCGGGCGTCCAAGTGCATGTTTGCCTTGGACGCCCGGTTGATTGTCAGAACCCCTCACGGAGTTTAGGGAATGGTGACCTTCTTCATACTGTTGAAGGACCCACCTGTGTATGAGCCACCCGTGGTTAAGAACACGCTGGCTCCCGGTGTTGAATTAGTGAAGTTGACCACAGCCACCGCGGAACCCCCTGGACCGATGTTGCCCAAAGCTTGCGGCAACGGCGTGCCGTTGGTTGCTCCCAGCTTGGCTGTGATTAGTGATGCAGCGTTCGCCGCCAGGGTGCCGATGTTCTGAACAGTAATTGTGGCTTGAACATTACTTCCACTCGTGCGCACCAGAGTCGAGCTTACGACCAATCGCACACCTCCACACGGTGTTGGTCCCGCAGTGAACGTGTACTGCACTGTCCCGTGATTAGTAGCGCCGTCCTGGAGCTGCAAGTCCAGCTCAATGATTGCGCCGGACGCCAGTAGAGGATAGGCAGTAAATGAGAAGTCTCTGCCGACCGTCGCCCCTGGCGCGATTGCTCCATAGCTTTGCGGTCCACTCGGATAGAGTGCACCACCCGCAGTCTGCAACGTTCCTACGAGATTCACAGTAGGCCCGACTCCTGTGTTCGTAACTCTCAGATGGACGGTAACTCGTTCGCCCGGATCGATCTGAGTGTTCGGCGGGTTGCAGCTCTCGTTAATCAGCGAAGCGGTTCCTGCCACTAGTGCCGCACAGGAAGACACCGGATTAACTCTGGCCCACCAGGTGCCCCACTTGCTCGTGCTACCGCCGACAGTTGGCGGCGCCTGCAGCTTGGCGTATTCCTGGATCGTCCAGAACGAGCAATCGTCGGTGGGATCTACCATCGAGTGACTGTAATCACCCCAACGATTCCTGCCGGCTCCGAAGTCTTTGCTGTAGCAATCTTCGCCCGCTTTGAAGATCACCGGGTCGCGCATAGTGCCTGCCGCGTCGGTGCGGTCCTTGTAGGTGTAGCCGGCGGACGCAAATTGAGTCGAGGAAAACTGCGAGAAGCCTAACAGCACGTCGTTGCTGGCATTCACCGCAATCGAAGAATAGGCGTACCACTTACCACCGTTGGTCGCGGTCGCGGTGGGGTCGTCAACGCGGCCACCCTGAATTAAGTTTCCAGCAGTATCGAGTTGTGTCCATTGAACTGCCGTGTGAGTCATGGCACCTGCCGGCAAACCGACAGTTTGGGGATACCAAATGCTGTTATTGCGGAACACTACATTTGAGCGGACAAAGGCGTCACCAGCTTCCATTCGCAAGGGAGGGGTCGCACATGTCCCCTGAGCCTGCGGAAGTTGGTTGCCGCCAGGTTGAACCCATCCACCTCCAGGTCTGACCTTCAGGGCGCCTATAGTGAATACCGGGGCTGCGGGCGTTCCCGTAATCGTGTGCATCCTGTACGTGGCCCCTGCACTAGCTTGATGCGCGACCAGATATTCCGTGCCTTCGGTGGCCGAATACGTGGTGGCCGGGTGCATACAGAAACCAGCATTTGCCGCACTGACGCCGGTGAAATAGGTGCCGCTCAACGTAGCCGTGTTGCGCAGCGTTGGATAGTCGATGACTAGTGAGCGCCCGTTATTGAAAGCACCGGCGCTGGTGAACATGTTGATTGAGACGACGATCCAATTCTGGTTGAAGCCGAGCATTGGGAAGTCAGCGAAATTCAGAGCGGCAGCGTCCGCTGCGATGCGCGCTGGAATTCTGAAAAGTGTGAAGGGGCCGGCAGGATCACTTCCCGCCGAGATGCCCAACAGAATCGCAGTATTTGCGGTGCCGGCATCGCTGACGCCTGCGACGATCCAGCGATCGTTGTAGGGATCATATTGCACGCGCGGATCGAAAGGATTTGTCGATCCAGTCGGCGCCCAGAAATTAGTCATCGAAACATCAGTACCAATCTGGACACCCACTTTGTCTGTAATGCGATAGTTGTTGTTGAGAGTCGTGAAAACTCTGTCTACGGAATCGGGACCTACAGCTCCCGTCGTATCGGGAGGAATCGTAAAGAACGCAGTACCCGGAGGTGCGAAGGGAATGTCACCCAATCCCTCGAAACTGGTGGCTGGCGCCGGTGACGGGATCAGTGGTTGCGGAGCACTGACGGCGAGTGACGACTTGGCCGCCGGCGCTTCCGCGCCCTCGACGTCAACTTCCTCAATTGT
This sequence comes from Pyrinomonadaceae bacterium, assembly GCA_041744295.1. Classification (GTDB taxonomy): domain Bacteria; phylum Acidobacteriota; class Blastocatellia; order Pyrinomonadales; family Pyrinomonadaceae; genus PSRF01. The sequence goes on from JBGTLE010000103.1 coordinate 10,399, forward strand.
CTTTGGTGGCGAGATCGCGCGCGGGACCGGATCAAAAGTTTCGGGGTTCAATGCCTGTTGTCTGGCCAGTTGTTCGAAGTTGACCGTTGCTGACGGCCCCATATCAATTTTCGTGGCCTGCACTTCATCAGCCTTTTCCTGGGTAGGAACGTTCTTCTTTCCTTCCACAGGGAAGGGGCTGGTTGTTGAAAGTATCCCAACTGCCAAAAGAGCGAGCGCGAGCGTCAGGCCGCTTACTCTGCTCAATACTGGCTTTCGGTTTACTGATCGTACGTGGCGTGGTTTTGTTGGATTCATCGGAACTCCTCTCGGGATTTTAAGGAGCCGTGGGACCTGAAATCCGTCCGCTACCGGTTTACAGGAACTGGGCTCAAACACTAGCTGCAGGATCGAGGCTCGTGCTTGGTGCCTCAAGGTTTAAACAAAGTGCGAATCTGGAAGTTACTGTCAGTCGCCGTAGTGAAGGCGACAGAAGCGCCAATCCTGTGACTTCGGATCGACCTTCTACCATCCTTATGGATTTAGAAAAAACTGGTCGGACGAATTGCTTTTGAACAGACCGCGTGAATCGCGGGCGCCGAGTGATTATCTCCCGGAGTGGAATCGCGGCGCGGTGATGCAACTGGGTACCACGAATTCCTTAAGGGATTTTCTAATCGTTTTTCAGGCCGAGATAGTATCGCGGCTTGCCCCGATTAGAGAAGGGCGAATGCGACATTTGAATAGTTTTTTCCGAAGACCCGGATCCTGGGTTACCGGCAAATGCCAGATAGGATTGCAATGCTGTTAGACCCCGAAATGGCGACCACCAGTTCGCGTTGGCTCTTTCCAGTCTTCTCGCTCAAGATCATGCCGCGCGGATAACTGCCGACTTTGTAGTGCGTCGCCGGTGATACTTGCCCGTTGCCGTCGCCCTTGAAGATCGAAACATCGCCTGAAGTGACGTTGGCAATCGCCACATCCGTCTTTCCATCACCATCAAAATCGCCGGCGACTAGCGAGAACGGATTGCGACCGCTTGCGACAACCATTCCGGTTTGGTAATCGCCACCTCTGTTTCCCAACACGATTGAGACCGTCCCTGAGGCATAGCTAGTCACCGCAAGATCCGCGACACCGTCGCCATTGAGGTCACCAGACGCAAAGGA
>JBGTLE010000104.1:0-13386 GCA_041744295.1 Pyrinomonadaceae bacterium
CGGCACCGGGGGGATGGGCGAAGTTTATCTGGCCGAAGATACGAGTCTTGACAGCCGCGTGGCGCTGAAATTATTGCCGCGCGAGCACACGCAAAATGAAGAACGCTTGCGGCGGTCAAACAAGAAGCGAAAGCCGCGTCCGCCCTCAATCATCAGCATATACTCACCGTTCATGAAGTCGGAGTCCACCGTCTGGGCAACATTTAGACAACGCACCTGGCCTTTTGCTACAATCCGGCCCACCCCGCTCGCTCCTTGTGCGACGCTTTGAAGCTTGTCTCGGTCATAACAGGTTAGCCTGGCCACCAGGATCAAACATGGCCCTGCGTTGCGGCTAAACAATCATGGTGATTACCCAGTCTTTATGAAACCCGTTCTCTAGATCGTCTGAGGAACCGGATGGAGATTAATCCAAGAACAAATGGGAATGTCACGATCCTCGATCTGAGAGGCAATCTGACCATCGGCTCCGGTGAGGAAGAGCTGACCGCGATCATTGCCCGGTTGCTGAAAGAGGGCCAGAGGCATCTGTTGCTTAACATGGCCGAGGTGCCTTTTATCGACAGTTCTGGAATCGGAGGGTTGATCAAGTCTTTCAGCCGTGCCAAGAGTGACGGTGGCAAGCTCAAGTTGCTCAACCCTTCCCAGACTGCGCGTCAACTCCTCTCGATTACCGGGTTGCTGTCGGTACTCGAGGTCTTCGACGACGAAGCAACAGCTCTCTCGTCTTTCTGAGTTGGTTCAGCGTTTCCAGAAAGCCATGCCATGCGACTCAGCACCGCATCAACCAGCCATGCAAAAGCCGGCGTTACTAAAGATTGTCGATCAGTTCGGCGTCAATAAGACATTGCCGCTAGTGAAGCGGGTATTCACCATCGGCCGGAAACCGGGAAACGATCTGATGTTGCTCTCCAGCGGTGTCTCACGTGATCACGGCGCCATAGTCTATGACAACGAGACCTACTATCTGGTCGACAAAGATAGCAAGAGTGGTCTCTTCGTCAACGGCGAGCGGGTCACTCGTTGTGAGCTTCATCACCAGGACAACATTGGGATTGGAGGGCACGAAGATTGTCAGATTCAGTTTCTTGAGGAATCCCTTCCGCCAATCTTTGAGAGTTCCAAGGGCCTTAGCCTTTCACAGCCTCACCCCGCTTCCGGCGCCTCCGCCAATGAAGAATTGCAACAGCTGGCTCGCTATGTTGAGGTGCATCAAGCATTCAAATTCTCGCTAACGCCTGACGATGTGCTCTGCCTGATTGTGGACGCGGCAATTGAGATGGCCAACGCTGAACGCGGGTGTCTTTTACTTACGAACGATGCCGGTCAATTGGAATTCAAGCTTGCGCGTGACAGTAAGCGCAACCTCCTCTCTGGCGTCGACTTCCAGATGAGCCGCACGGTCGTCCAGGAAGCGTTTGCGGAAAGGCGTACTGTGGTAGTTAAAGACCACCTGGAAAATGATCAGAACATTCGTCAAAGCGTCTACGACCTCAATCTGCGCAGCATCGTTTGCGTGCCACTAAGCCATTTCCAGATGAGCGAAAAGACAATGGGCGCAACAGAGATGTTGAAGCACAATACAATTGGTGTTCTCTACGTCGACAGCCGCAAGTCGCGGGGGGAGTTTTCAAAAACGGCGTTGACGCTCCTGGAGTCGCTGGCCTTCGAAGCGTCAAAGTCGCTGGAAAGCGTGCGCTTGATGCAGGAGGAGCAGGAGAAGAAGCGATTCGAGCGCGAATTTGCCACGGCCCGCGAGGTGCAGCTCGCCTTATTACCAACGACGTTTGTGCAACCGGCATATTTCGAGGTTGCGGCTCACAGTATTCCCTGTCGCTACGTCGGCGGAGATTTCTACGACCTTTTGACTTTGGACGATGGTCGTTCGGTTCTTATTCTCGGCGATGTTTCGGGCAAGGGAATGTCTGCGGCGCTGCTTGCTTCTATGGCCCAGGGAGTAATTCACGCCCAGTTCAATAGCGGACTCTCGCTACCGGACGTGGTAACCAGTTTGAATCGCGTGCTGGTAAGGAAGTCTGACGTCCAGCGCTTCCTTACCCTTTTCTGCGCCTTAATCGCGCCTGACGGGACGCTTAATTTCGTCAATGCCGGTCACAACCCGGCGATCCTGATGCGTACGTCGGGAAAGACTGAGTTGTTATCCTCCGGGTCGATGTTGCTCGGCGCTTTCGATTTTGCCGAGTTCCACGCGCATGAAACGAAACTTGAGCCGGGTGATGTACTCGTAATTTTCTCAGATGGCGTGACTGAGGCTGCCAATGCGGCAAACCAATTGTTTGGTGATCAGCGGCTGGAAGCGTTGGTGAAGAAGAGTGCGGGCCTTAGTGCCAAAGACATAAAAGAGCGAATCGAGCGAGAGGTGGTGACGTTTACACGCGGATTGCCACAGGGTGACGACATCACGCTGATCGCGCTGAAGATGAAGTCATTGATCTCCTAACCCGTAACTGCGACTTTTGTCACTTCCTCAGGCCTCCGGCGTATGAATCGGTTCATCCACTGTTGCCAGTGACCGATTGCGTAAATCAGCGCTCTGTAGACCACATAAAGGATCAGCACACGGTACTCTTTCACAAGGAAGGTCCAGATGAGAAAGCCTGTTAAGGCCAGCTTGACGACGAGGCTTACTGTCATGAGGTAGAGCAACTGGCGCGCCTGTTTACTCTCAGGACGCTTTCGCCACCCGCTGCGAAGAAATCTCCAGGGACTCGCGGGTACGGGCTGGTCGAGCCAGGTAGCTACTATTTTCAGGTAGTCGGAGTTGTTGAAGATCGAATAGCTGTAGAGCAGGAAATAGACTGTCTGGGGCAGCAGGAACATTAACAGCAGGTAGTGACTGGTGTAGCGGAAAGCAATAAGCAGCACCAGCCAAATGTAGACATCCACGACTGTGCCCATACTCAAGTACCATAGGGACTGATGGCGTTCTTTGAGCACGCTGCAATTGGAAAGTACGGCAAAGTGGGCGTTGCGCCGGATTACTATCTCGGGCACTTCACCGCCGTAATACCTAATGACGACCGCGTGACCGAGTTCGTGAAGCAGAGCAATCGGAATGAAAGTCAGATAGTAAAGCACGATTGAGGCGAAGGGATGCTGGCGCGCGGCTTGTGCTACTTCATCAGTGAAGCGACCCCAGTCGGTAACCAGCAAGCCGACGGCGGCCAACAACGCAAACAGGGTGAAGCAGGCGAACCACGGCGTTGCCAGGGTGCGAACGAGCGGCGCGAGGCGCGCGATCAGTGATGAGGCGTCGACCACGCGGTAGTGGTTTGAGGCGCCGATGGTGCCTTCAAGGACACCAAGCTCCGCCAGGTATTCGACAGTCGATCGCAAGTGCTCAACGGTAACCTCAAAGCCCAAACGCGCAGGGGCAAGTTCTTTGAGTTCTTCTAGACTGCTTCCATCACACATCTCGAGAAAGTTCCATTGCGTTACGTTGATAATGTGCGATGAGAATTTCGGGTGTCGTAGGTAGACCATCCCGTTCGCCAGGACGCGCCCCGCAATGCCAGTGCGGCGCAAGGGACGGTTCAGCTCAAACACGACTGGGGGTTTCTCTGCAACCATCTTGAAGACCGAGCGAAGGATCTATCGAAGTCAAAATCCACCAGATCTGCTCTTGAATTGGACTCGGGAAAAAAGACGAGAGTTAGACTCAGTTTTCAAACAGGCGCTCCGGAACGAGCATTAATTCTATCACCGATGCGATTACGTCAAAAACTAGTTCTGCTTGGCGCTGGTGCCTTATCGTTACCGCTCGTTGAGCTGGTGCTGAGCGCTCTCGGCGTAGCCTTGCGCTACCGCATGGTTTTCGCGCTGGTGGGCATTGGGGCAATAGTTTTTGCCGGGCTACGCCTGTATCGCAGAACTCTCAACGATCTCCGTATCATTCGGACTGCCATAGATGAAACCGCAAGCAACCACCCGGTGAGCGCCATCAAGGTTTGGAGCCCTGATGAAGTGGGTCAGCTCGCTGAGGCGGTGCGGGTTTTGCGCGAACGCCTGACTGTGATGAACCAGCTACTGATTAAATCTTCGCGGATAGAATCACTCAACATACTCGGCTCAATTCTCGCGCACGATATGAAGAACCTTTCCTTTCGGCTCCGCTGCCTGGGCCAAAATGCCGAAGTCAACTATGACGATCCGGAATTCCGTGAGTCGTTCATTCGCACGCTGAGTCACACGACGCAGGAGATGGATCAAATGGTCCGTCGCTTTCGCGAACAGAAGGACACGGTGATCGTAAAGTTACGCATCGATCTCAATGAGGTGGTGCGTAGTGCCCTGAATAACGTCCGTCGCGATGCTCAGAACATTCGTATGACCGAACAGTATGACAAACTACCGTCCCTTTGGGCCGATGCTTTGCTCGTGGAAAACGCCCTATACAATATTGTTGCTAATGCCTGCGAGGCGATGCCCTGGGGCGGTCACCTGGCTGTTCGCACCCAACTGATGGGGAACGACGGAGCCGCTCCCCAACAGGTACTGGTCGAGATTGCAGACTCAGGCATGGGAATGGCGGAAGAGTTCATTCAAAACGAACTGTTCGCGCCCTTTGTGACGACTAAGGAACAGGGTCTTGGTCTTGGTCTTTACACCTGCCAGCAGATCATCCGGATGCATGGAGGAAAAATCAGGGTCTATAGCGAGTTGGGACGCGGTACTGTTTTTTCAATTTACCTTCCCGTGACCGATTGATGTCCGCGTATGATCAATAAAATCCTTATCGTTGATGACGACCCGGCTCTTCAAGAACAACTGGCCTGGGCGCTGAAGCGTGATTTCGGATTGGTTCAGTGTCTGGATCGTGAAAGTGCGTTGCAGGCTGCAAGCAGGGAGCTTCCTGATCTTGTACTCCTTGACTTACATCTGCCACCTACAAATTTGCTGAATGACGGTTTGAAAAACATTGGCGAGATTAGACGTGCCCACCCCGAAGCAGTAGTAATCGTCATGACCGGCGATGAGAAGACGGAAACCCCGCTACGGGCCATCGAGGAGGGCGCCTACGACTACTTCCGAAAGCCAATCGATCTGCGTGAGCTGCGCATTATTATCAACCGTGCGTTGGAGCGTCAGCGCATCGAACGCGAAAACAACCGACTTAGAAGTGAGATCGAGAGCCGTTACTCGTTCTCACAGATCATCGGTTACAGCGAGCAGATGGTGGAGGTCTTCGAGGCCATTCGCCGAGTGGCCGATAGCAGCGCTACAGTGATTTTACGCGGTGAGTCAGGAACCGGAAAAGAACTCGCCGCCAGGGCAATTCACTTTAATTCTGCGCGACGGGCCGGCCCCTTCGTCAGTGTCAACTGCGCGGCCCTTCCCGAAGGGCTGATTGAATCTGAACTTTTCGGTCATGAGAAGGGAGCTTTCACAGGAGCGCAGGACATGGTCGTGGGGAGATTCGAACGGGCCGAGGGGGGCACACTCTTTCTGGATGAGATCGGAGCACTCGGGTTGCCACTACAGTCGAAGCTGTTGCGTGTACTCGATGAGCGGGAATTCACGCGCCTCGGCGGCAAGAACATTATCAGGGTAAACCTAAGGCTAATCTCGGCAACCAACGAGAATCTTGAAAATGCAATCGCCGCGGGCCGTTTTCGGGAGGATCTCTATTATCGAATCAATGTGGTGCCCATCAACCTCCCGCCCTTGCGCGACCGGCGTGAAGACATTCCCTTGCTTCTTGATCACTTCATGCGCCGCTTTTCCGAAGAGCGCGGTAACCAGAAGCGTCTGGATGCGGAGGCGATCCAATATCTGATGGATTACCATTGGAAAGGCAACGTGCGAGAGTTGGAGAATCTTGTTCAGCGCCTGGTCCTGATGATCGAAGGCGACACTATCAAGGCGTCGCACCTGCCACCAAACATTCTGAATCAGGAGCCCCTTTTCCAACCATCCGTAGAGGATCTGTCCGGCCAATCGCCGCGAATTATCCCGGAAGCGGGGCTGAACTTTGATCGCGATGTGGCGCGCTACGAATATGACTTGCTGCGGGCGGCCCTGGAGCGGGCCGGTGGCATTAAGATAAAGTCTGCGGAACTCCTGGGCTTGAATAAAGATCGGATGAAATATCTCTGTAAGAAATACAATCTTTGAGGCGTACCAGGGCAAGTTTCACATCTCTACCTTGGGGAAATCTTTGCCCCGGGAGGAATCATTCTCCCTCGGCAGGGGGAATTTTTGCTCCTCGCGGGTTTGCGGAATCGGGGACAACGCCGTTTTTCGGAGAACTTTCCGGTAATTCCGAAATGAAATTCGATGGCACCGAGCTTGCTTACAGATTGGGGCAAAGCACGTTTCAGTCTCAACTAATCTGATGGAGGAAACAGTAATGGCAGATATGAAAGAAGTTACGATCAAGCTTACCGAGGACCAACGCAGCCAGATCAAGAATGCGATTGGTCAGGACATCACTGAGGTCAAGGTCAGCGCTGATCGCGGCAACCCGCTAGCGGCTACCCCGCTTTCAGACCGCGCTAATCCGCTTATGGCTGAGTTAACAGAGCGGGCCAATCCGTCGGCCAGACTGGCCGAAAGAACCAACCCCTCTGCGGCGCTCGTGGATAGAGCCAACCCTTCCGCGGCACTTGTGGATAGGTCCAACCCAAGCTTCGCCATTGGCGAAGATTAAGGCTCGTGTCTTCGAGGATGGGCTGGCTTGCTCATGATTGCTTGAAAGCCCGTACAGGAATCTGTACGGGCTTTCGAATTAATGGCAACGCTCTGATGCTCAACGGGACCTAAGGAACAGCGCCACCCGCGTTACCACCAAACTCTCGACCGAAACCAGTCACGGATACCACGCCACAGGGTAACAGCCAGCGGGCGACTGGGACCATACACCTTTGCCACGCCTGACATCCCCGGCTTTATAGTTGGATCCTCTGCAATCTGAATCAAGGCGTCGAAGCGTGTCAGGGGTGCCGTGAAGGGCGAAGTTGCCTCACCGGCTACGGCCCCGCCTTCTTCGCGCGCTGAGCGCTCTCTGTTCGGCGTTGTTTTTTCGGAACTCGTTTTCATAACCGTTGCTTCGCCGGAATACCTTCTTGCCTCGCCTAAAGCCTCTTCGTCCAATGAAGACGACAGACTCTGGTGCAGCTCGGATGCTGGAGCCAGCCTTGTAATACGACCGTTGAGTGTTCGACCATGCACAGCATTGAGCCAAAGTGTAGCCGGCGCGCCCAACGCGACGTCCTCCAGATCCCACTCGTCGACGCGAATGCGAGCCTGAACCGAGCCCGACTTGGCGATCTCACAAAACTGATCACCTTGCTTCAACATCAGGCCTACCTTCTGTTCAACCTTGGGTGTGACAACTACACCGTCGTCAGGGGCTGTGATGTTGAGCCGCCCAAGCTGAGCATCAATATCAGTCAACTGCTGACTCAGTTGCGTGCGGCGGCGATCTGCCACGAGCGATTCAGCTACCGCGCCCTGCGCGCGTTGAACCATGATGCTCCTACCCATGAGAGCTATCTGCGTCTGCAACGAATTGCGCTTCTCTTCCATATCCCGGTGACGCATGACGGCCAGCAGCGCGCCGCGCGTCACGGTGTCACCTTCCTTTACCAATATATTGGCCAGGAATCCTTCGGTAGCAGCATTGATGGGAATTGTTTCGACGGGTTCTATGACAAACGTCGCGCGATGCGAGTAAGGCAGCGGCAGAAACAAAACGAGTCCCACGACAGCACTCACTATGAGGATAGCGAGGACAAGCCCTTTCGGTTTCATCAACACTGCTTTCTTGTCCTGGTAGAGGAACCTCAAGCCATTTACGGGCGCTCTCAATCTCTTCTTCAGCAGACGAAACGCTATCAGGGGAAAGATAAAAATCCCGTTCTCCGGAAAGAAAAAGCTTACGATGCGGGAGAAAAGGATCAGCATGAAGCAGGTGATGAACACCTTGTAAAGGAACGAGAGCACGCCGTAGACAAAGAGTATGCGCTTCATCCGCTGGTTGTAGGTCGGAATCGCAACGGGCACTCGAAAGATATGCTTGCTCGCCAAAGCGGTAACGTAATTGGCCGCGTCCTCGGACAGGTTGGGAATTTCGAGATAATCGACCAACGCAAAATAGCCGTCCAGCTTAATCAGAGGATTCATATTAATTGCGATGGAAGAAAGACCTGCGACCAGCATGAAAGTAAAAGCAAGCTCGTGCGTGAAATAGCCTGGAGTTGAGAAATACCATACAAAGGTCGCGATGGAGCAGATGATCAACTCTACGAACGCGCCGGCAAATGTCACCCAGAGCTTCGCCGCCTTGCTATTGAATGTCCACGCATCAGACACGTTGCAATAGAAAGCGGGCATGAAATAGATCAGCATAAAGCCGAGCTCGTGTACCTCTCCGCCGTAGCGCTTGCAGGTCAGTCCGTGACCATTTTCATGCAGAAAAATCACACAGGAGAGTGCGCCGACAAACATCAGGATTTCTCGCAAACCCTTGTCAGAGAATAACCAGAGTTGAGATAAACCTGTGTTTACGATCTCCCAATTGGCGATGAGTATGACAGCCGCGCAACTGAACAGTACAACAGAGAAAATCAGGAAGCCTCGTGTCCAAACGAACCAAATGCGTTTAATAATCCGGTTGTAGAGTCGGTCAGGATCAATTAAAGGAAAGCGAATGTAATTTTCGTCGCGTCCATCTGTTGCCTCTTCGGCCTTTTGCTGCCGATTCTTGCGGAGCCGTTCGAGCAACAGCAGGCTTTTCTCGCTCGCTGACTGCTCGATGAAGTTCCACTTCTTGATACCTTCGACGAAGGCGGTTACTTCCGAGCCGGGAATTTGCTCTCCCATCTCTGCCGATACAAGTTCGCCAACTTCCTCGTGCGTATGTGTTCCGTCGAGATAGCTAAAAACTTTTGCGGCAACCTCCGGAAAGCGGTAATACTTAAGGATGAGTGGATCCTTGACGATGTATGCAACCTCTCCCCTCTGCACCTGGCGGATGACCTTTAAGTCTGGCCGAAACTTGTCCATAGATAATTCCAACTGAATCAGGAGTCAGATCCGAACTTTAATGGCCCTTGGCGCTTGTGGGTAGACTTGCTGGTGGAGGCGAACTAGGAATTCAGTTCTTAACTGCCACTAGATCGCCGGCCTTTAGTTCGGTGGGAGGCGAAACTATCACCCGGTCGCCCATCGCTAATCCTGAGATGATCTCAACCTGATCAGCGGCAGCCGAGTTGATCCATACATTCCGCGCGGCGCACTTATCGCCGATGGCAACGAATACTGTGCTGGTTGCGCCCTTGTGTACTTCCGCCCCAGCGGGAAACGCGGTTTGCGGAATCCACAACGTCGGGCTAGCCCCCCGACGCGGAACGTGAACATTAACTGCCATTCCCGGCATCAAACCCGGGCCACCCAGGAGATCGGCAAGGAAACCGAGAGTGTTGCTGGCAGCGTCCGCTACCGAATCCACTCGTCGAATGCGCGCCCGGGCAATGATCTGTTCGTTCTCGACTGACGAGATACTGACCATGACACCTGGGCCAAGCCCACCCTTTTCAGTCTGAGGCACCTGGAACTTCACTTCGAGCGGCGCCAGCTTAGTGATCTCGAATAGCTTGTCGTTCTTAACGACATTTGTCCCCAGCTTGGTAAAGCGGCGTGTAACGACGCCGGTGATCGGAGCGCGAATGGTGCTCCGCTCCAGCTCGGCCTTCACCCCAACCGTTTTTGCCTGGGCGCTCTGGCTGGCGACACGCGTCTTTTCGAGTTCCAGTACTGCGGCATCGAGCTTAAACTGAGCCCGCTCAACGTCGCGGTCGGCTGTCAAACCTTGCTTGAAAAGAAGTCTCTCCCGTTCGAGCTCATTGCGGTTTACGTTGATCAGCGCGGCATACTGGCGCTGCTCGACCTCCAACCGCGAAACTTCCAGTTCAGCCTGGCGCAACTGTGCCCGCAAGTCGTCATCACCACTGAGCCGGGCGATGACCTGTCCTTTCGTCACGCGCGATCCTTCTTGAGCCACAAGCTGGCTAACCGTTCCGTCACGCTGCGCCAGCACCATAGCCACGGCTTCGACTGAGAGCGCCGCCGGAACTAATAGATCGCCTGTAGCCACCGAGGGCTTTGCCTCCACAACGTGGACCTCGATGGGAGCCTTGGCCACCGCCGCATTTCCTGCTCTTAAGGCTTCAGGTTTCGCTGTACAGCCGGTAAACACGCCCAACAACCCGAGTGTGATACCGGTAGTGAGAACTGCTTTCATACTCCACCTCTTTGAGAATAGCCAAAGCCGAGCCGTCAAACGTAAATGGTGAATGCTGATGGCGGTATTACGTGGATTGGTTATTAGGCATCCATTTACCGTTCACTATTCACCATTCAAGGCATCCAGGTCCAGACCTTCTTCTGCAACCAACGTAAGGGATCGCGCAGCAAGACGTAGCCGATGCTTCTCTGACCGGTGAGTATCTTGACGCGACCTACCATGCCTGTCCGCAAGATCTGGTTGGAGTTTTCAATTTCAGCTCGCACAATGAAAACCCGTGCGTCCTGTTCAGTTGTCGCCTGCGGGCTAATCTGCGTTACGCGACCGATGAACTTCTGTGACGAGAAAGCATTCGCCTTGAGCCAGACCTCCTGGTCGAGCCTGACGAGGCCGATCTCGTCCTCGGGAACAGCCGCTTCGATAATTACCGGGTTTATATCCGCCGTTTCACAAAAGATCTCGCCGCGCCTGATAAACTGACCGCGCTTCTCCTCAATTCTGGGCGTGACGATGACACCGCTGATCGGCGAGCGAATCTGTGTTTGGTCAAGCTTCACCTGATTGAAAGCAATCTCGCGTTGAGTCTGCTCGAGCCTCACCCGCTCTATCTGTGCCGCTGCGGCGCCGGATGCGGCCTGCACTCGGGTTAGCTCGCGCTCAAGGATGCCATAGCGAGAGCGCGCATCGTTCAGGTTAAGCAGGTATTCATCACTTCGCAGAGCCGCTACAGCCGCGCCTGCCGGAACCACGTCGCCCTCGCGGTAGTTTACCTTGTCTATTACCCCGTCGATTTCGGCGTTAACCGTTGCGGTGCGCGTGGGAAGTACATAACCGTTTCCCCCGATCTTCAAGTTCCAGGGGAAGAAAATGAGCAGGAGTAGGGCAACGATAACAGCGGCAACGGTAACAAAACGCCTGGCTTTCGGCATCGCCAGAAACGCTCGTTTCCTGGCAGCAAGCGGTTCGAGCGCACCAATTAAAGGCACCTGGCGGTAAAGTTGCGCGTTGCGGATCGCCACCGTGGCCTGGGCCGAAAAGATCTGGAGCAACTCTATTTGCGAGGCGTTGAGGAACCGCGGGGTCTTGCTCTCCAGGGCAAGAACACCGAGCGACCCTTCTTCGTCGTTCAAAGGCAGAGCGTAAAAACTCTTCATCCCGTTCTCGGCAAAGTGCGCCTGAAACTTCTCGCGTGTCTCGGCGCGGTCTACGTCAATCTCGCCGTTCAACTCTGAAACGTACAGCTCCGTACCAGCATTTCCAGCCCAGTTGATGATTTGGTCCCACGCTTTGATATTAGGGTCCTTAAGGTTGACCCGGGTCTCACCCGCTATTGCATCGATCTCATAACGACCCTTAGCGAGCAGCGCGATGGCGCCGCGATCAAAGGGGATGATCGTTGCCACCTGATTGACCACCACCGTGAGCATCCGATCGAGATCGAGAGACGATGTTATTTCGCGACTGGTTTTGAGCAGCGCCTGCAGTTCCTTAACCTTTCGCTCTGCCTGGTGACGCTGCGCGTTACGAATGGAGTTGGCAGCCTGGGCGGCAATTTCGACAAGCAAGTGAGTGTCCGACTCAGTGAACTTGCTTCCCTCTCGCTTGTTGATGATCTCGAGACCGCCGAGCCAATCCTGACCATGCTTGATCGGGGCGCAGATTAGAGCGCTAATCGAAGAGTCTTCCAGATGCCCAACCCGGTGAGTGAGCCGAGCGTCGCTTGGGTCATTGATCGTAAGGGGTGCATTGTCGCGCAGCATCTCGCCAACCACCGTTCCCGCATCACTTTCGCGGCGGCCAATCAACTCGGGTCGGTAGCGGCCGACCATCGCGAGGCAAACCATCTCGGCCCCGTCAACCAACCACAGGCTACATGATTCCACGTCCATGACGCTGGCTGTGCGGTTGCAAATAATGGGCGCCAACTCCGAGAATTCAATAGTTGAGTTGAAGGACTGGCTGACGTCATAAAGCTGAGTCAGTCGCGTGACTGCGCTCAGCATACCGGCTCCTATCGTTTCCTGTGCGCGACGAGCTACGACCGCGGGCCCAGCCAGTTTGGCAAACTCACCGAGCAACTCGAGATCGTCGCTCGTGAACGGTCCTCCCTTCATGTTGACCGTCTCAATTACGCCCACCGGGTTGGCGCGGTCCCGCATCGGAGCAAATACTGCTGTTTGCAAAACTAGTCCGTTAGCAGCTTCCGCAAGGTGGCTTGCTGCCTCTAGCTCGGCGAAAGTGCGGGGTGCATCTGCTCGCAACATCTCGCCCAGAAGCCCGCTGTCTGCCGGCCGGACCTCCCGCACCAGCTCGTGACCGAGGGTAGTTAGACTTGATGCCTCGCAACGCAGCGCGTGGCTTTTATCGTCGTAGATCCAGAGCAGCAGATTCTCCGCGACAAGGATCCGACGAACTTGCTTGCTGATGATGTCGAGCAGCGAATGATAGTCTGGGGCTGAGCACAAGGCGCCTGCGAAGTCGGTGAGTCGGGCGATCTGATTTCTGTCATTCATTGGGCTTAAGATCAATAAAGAGGAGTTGGAAGTGCGGCTCAAATAGCCTGATGCCGGCGCGCTGTTGCTGAGCCTGCGTCTGGACGTAGCTCCGGGGGCCGTGCTTAGGAGGGCCGGATCCGGGGAACGATCAATGACCTGCGACGAACGAGTTTTGATCCATGAGTCCGGCCCGTCGAGCATCAACGGGAGGATATGGATTACGTGAAAGACTTTTATGCTAAATATAGTAGCGAGTCAATAGCTCGGCTGTAGCGGACGGGCATGAGATCTACGTCCAGAGCTTCATGGATGCTTCCAGCGTTAGAGAAACGCACCCGTCCAAGACGATTCGTCAGGTTAATCTGTTGGGACTTTAGCGTACCAACCTCGCTCGATGGAAGGTAGGAGAGTTACTCAGCTCTGAGGTAAATATCGAGTAACAAGCTCTTCCAACTTCGATAGGTCGATCGGCTTGGCCATGTACTCGTCGCATCCTTTGGCGAATGCTTTGACTCGTGTGTATGACATTGGATAAGCGGTTACCGCTACAATTGGAACGCTAACCATCTGGGCCTGATGGCGTATGCGCTGCGTCGCGGAGATGCCGTCAAGAATTGGCAGATC
>JBGTLE010000105.1:0-12617 GCA_041744295.1 Pyrinomonadaceae bacterium
TTATCTGAGATCTCAAATTTTCAGATCTCAGATTCAAAACCCAAACCAAACGAAACCCCAAAGCACGAAACCAAACGCTAACCAAAGCACAAAGCACAAAGCACAAAGACCAAAGGCCAAAGGCCAAAGACCAAAGGCCAAACGACCAAAGACCAAACAAAGTCTCCCTTGCCGATCCTTCTATGCCGCGCATTCTCATAGCCGATGATCAAGCAGACGTGCTCGCCGCTCTTCGTCTTCTCTTAAAAGGCGAACGCTATGCGATCGAAACCGCTTCTTCTCCCGCCGCCGTAATGAAAATCGTCGATACGCAGGATCTGGATGTCGTTCTGATCGATTTGAACTATGCGCGGGACACCACCTCAGGCAGCGAAGGCCTGGACCTGCTGACCAAGATCAGCGCGAAGGACCCTACTTTGCCAGTCGTCGTGATGACCGCCTGGGGCAGCGTCGATCTCGCGGTCGAGGTGATGCGGCGTGGCGCTCGCGACTTCATTCAAAAACCCTGGGACAACGTGCGGCTGCTCGCAGTGTTGCGAACTCAGATTGAGCTCGCACAAGCGCTGCGACGCGGCGAACGGTTGGAAGCCGAGAACGTTGCGTTGCGCGACACTGCCGGCGATGCCGTCGGCAAGTCGGTGCATTTGGTTGCCGAGTCGCCGGCGATGAAATCCATTCTGCGCGTTCTCGAGCGCATCGGGCCGGCTGACGCGAACGTCTTGATCACCGGCGAAAACGGCACCGGCAAGGAAGTGGTTGCGCGCGAACTTCACTTGCTATCCCAACGCGCGGCGCGACCTATGATTTCGGTAAACGCCGGCGCGCTTGCCGAAGGCGTTTTTGAGAGCGAACTGTTTGGCCATGTGCGTGGCGCCTTCACCGATGCCAAGGCAGATCGCGTCGGGCGTTTCGAGCTGGCGAACGGCGGCACTCTGTTGCTTGACGAGATCGCGAACGTGCCCTTGAACCTGCAAACGAAGCTGCTGCGCGTCCTCGAGACCGGCGAGTTCGAGCGCGTGGGTTCGTCGAAGACTCACAAAGTCGACACGCGCGTGTTGTCTGCGACCAACGCCGACCTGCACGTGGAAGTCGCCGAAGGAAGATTTCGTCAGGACCTTTTGTTTCGTCTCAACACAGTCGAGATTCACATCCCGGCGTTGCGCGAGCGACGTGAAGACATCCGCCCGCTGGCAGAACACTTTCTCAGACAACACTCCGCGCGCTATCGCCGCACCATCGATGAACTCACGCCGGCTGCTGTCGACGCGTTGCTAGCACACTCGTGGCCGGGTAACGTTCGCGAACTCGATCACGTGATTGAGCGTGCAGTGCTGATGTCTTCCGGCGGAGTCGTCACTGCCTTTGATCTCGCCCTGCAAGCGGCGCGCGATGGCGGCGTCTCCTCACGAATTGATGAAATGAGTCTGGAAGACGTCGAGCGATTGCTCATCAAGAAAGCGCTGTCCCGCTTTGGCGGCAACGCGAATCGAGCGGCAGAAGCCCTGGGGCTAAGTCGAAGCGCTCTCTACCGGCGCTTGCAGAAGTATGGGTTATCATAAGCCCGTGAGCGCAATCGGCAATCCGAAGAAGAACCCCGTCACAATCTCAAATCTCGATCCGGGTCTCAGACGTTCTTCGCGCCTGGGATTTGAGCAACGTCTGACTATCCTCGCGATGTTTGCCGGGCTTCCGGCCGTTGCGCTTTGCCTGTTGTTGCTTTGGCTGGGGGATTACTCGGCGCGCCTTCAATGGACGGTCGGTCTGGTGCTCGTCACTGCATGGCTCAGCGTTACCTTCAATTTGAAACAGCGCGTGATTCGTCCCTTGCAGACGCTCGCGAACATTCTTGCTGCTTTGCACGAGGGTGACTATTCGATTCGCGCCCGACGAGCGGGAACCGGTGACGCGCTCGGGGAAGTTCTACTCGAAGCCAACGAACTGGGAAAGACACTCCGCGAACAGCGCCTTGGTGCGTTGGAAGCGACGGCGCTATTGCGCACGGTGATGTCGGAAATTGAGGTAGCGGTTTTTGCTTTTGACGGCGAACAGAGATTGCGCCTCGTGAATCGCGCTGGAGAGAAGCTACTGGCCCAACCCGCCGCCCGGTTGCTTGATCGCACCGGTCAGGAGTTGGGTTTGGCTGCCTGCCTGACAACTGAGATTGATAATGCCAGCCGGACGATGCAATTGATTTTTCCCGGTGGCGTGGGGCGCTGGGATGTACGTCGCAGCACATTTCGCGAACGCGGGGTCCGGCATCAGTTGCTCGTGTTAACGGATTTGAGCCAGACGTTGCGTGAAGAGGAGCGAGTTGCCTGGCAGCGTTTGCTCCGCGTACTCGGTCACGAACTGAATAACTCGCTGGCCCCAATCAAGTCCGTGGCGGGAAGTCTGGGTAATCTCATGGGGCTCGCTGAGCGGCCTCCTGACTGGCGCGAAGACATGCAGCGTGGACTGGAAGTGATCTCATCACGAGCGGATTCCCTCGCGCGGTTCGTCGAGTCTTATTCAAAGTTGGCACGGCTGCCGCAACCGCGTTTTGAGTCGTTGAGAATTGGAGAACTGGTTGGACGGGTAGCAAGTCTGGAAACGCGGTTGCGCGTTAAAGTCGTGGCTGGTCCGGACTTGATAATTCAGGGAGACAAGGCGCAGCTCGAACAACTGCTGATCAATCTCGTGCGCAACGCGGTGGATGCTGCGCTCGAGACACACGGTGCTGTCGAGGTTGGTTGGAAGCAGAACAATGGCCAGGTAGAAGTGAGGATTGACGACGAGGGACCGGGTCTCGCGAACACGGCGAATCTGTTCGTGCCATTCTTTACGACTAAGGCCACCGGCTCGGGCATCGGGCTGGTGCTCTCGCGGCAGATAGCAGAAGCACACGGCGGCACACTCACGCTTTTGAACCGCCCCGACCTGCGTGGCTGCGAAGCACAGTTGCGATTGCCACTCTAAGCTGGGTCGCACTGCTGATTTGGGGAAGCGAAGCGCCACCTTGTAACAATGTCGCAGTGGCCGACATAAGGTAGTCAGGCGAAACCCCTGGATCCAACTCGAGAAGTTCGATGGCTTCTTTATGACCAACAACAAGTATGAGCCGATTCCCAAGCTTTTAGGTGATCGGATCCAAGAATTATTACAAGCCCTCCAAGTGATCCGGGATTCCGTTGAAGCGGTCCGGCAACAGGGCGAGCCGCTGAAGCGCAGACCTTCGGCCTGGAAGCGCGACAGACTCGCTTCATCGCGTTCTGTCGCCCTTTCAGGGCTTATTCCCGTTTCGGACTCCGATCCATGGGTTTCACCCCTGGCTACCTTATGTCGCGCCTGCGGCCTGGGCGGGCGTCGCTTGCGCTTACGCACCTTACTGCAAAGGTCCAACACTCAAGCTGATCAACGGAGCTAATCCATTCGTACGTAGGGAGTTACGGATTTTTGAAATTCAAAAACTTCAATAGCGCCAAGCTTTTGGAGCGATTATTTGGATCGTAGTTCTCACGCGATCTCGCACCTCTGAAAATACTCAACAACCTGCGCGCTGAAGTCTCGTCCCGCCGCTTGGAACGATTGCTGCATTGTGCAGAACCGACCTGTCCATGCCCTCGATCGCTTGTCGCAAGTGGTCGCAAGGGACTCACAAACAATCAGTCGTTCGAAAGATCCGCAACTGGCGGAGCGGGAGAAGTGTGTATCGCCCCAGGACGGTCATTACCTACTTCGAGAAACAAGAGGAGGCTCTATGAGAAAAGGTCTTGAGTTAAGACGTCCGGCCGGATTAGTTTTAGCTTCAATGCTCGTGTCGCTTCTGCTCGTTACCACTGGCCATGCGCAGGCCGGTAGGTCCAGCGTGCAGGGAACAGTCCATGACCCACAGGGAAATGTCGTCGCTGGCGCGACAGTAAACCTCACCAACACCGAAACAAACTTCAATCGCACCCAAACTACCAACCAGGAAGGTAATTACGTTTTTACGTCGGTGCCCCCAGGCACTTATACGATTGATTTTGAAGCCGCGGGCTTCAAGAAACTATCTATCGCAAATTTGGAAGCACGAATCGACACCGCGACCGATCGCGACGTGGAACTCGAAATTGGCGCCGTTTCTGAAACCGTGAGCATTTCATCGAGTTCCGAAGCGCCACTCAACACCAGTGACGCCACGATCGGGGTTGCGTTTGAGACGCGTCGCATCGAGCAGCTTCCCTTGAATGCTCGTAACATCGTCGGTCTTTTATCGCTGCAACCGGGCGTTACCCGCACCGGCTATGTGAATGGTGGTCGCGCAGACCAGTCAAACATCACGCTCGACGGCGTCGATGTTAACGAGCAGCAAAGCGGACTCGATGTCGTGACGAACCAGGCCTTTGCCAGCGTCTTGAGAGTGACGCCGGACTCGGTCCAGGAGTTCCGCGTAGTTACTACCAATCCGAATGCGGACACCGGTCGTTCTTCTGGCGCACAGGTTTCGCTGATCACAAAGTCCGGAACCAACGAATTTCACGGATCACTCTTTCACTATCACCGCAACACAGTGACCACCGCTAACGACTTCTTTAACAACAAAGTCGGGTTGGAGCGCCCGGCGCTGCTACGAAATATCTTTGGCGGCTCGCTTGGTGGACCAATCATCAAGAACAGGGCGTTCTTCTTTGGCACCTATGAAGGCTTTCGCGAAGCCACGTCATCAGGCGGATTGCAGGTAGTTCCTTTGCCGCACGTGGCCCAGGGAATCATTCGCTACCGGACGGCCAGTGGCGCCAGCGATCCTTCCTGTCCGGCGGGCACACCTTCCGGTTTTCGCTGTTTGAATGCGGCCCAGATCAACGCGGCGTATTTAGCCGCTAACGGCGTCAGCCCCGGCGTCAATCAGGCCGCCGTGAATTTTCTCGGCGACAAGGCGCAACGCTATGTTGCAAACGACACCACCGTAGGTGACGGCATCAACACCGGAGGCTATCGTTACAACGCTGCCACCCCGACGACCTACGACACGTACACTGCCAAACTCGATTTCAATTTAACTGACCGTCAGGCGCTGTACGTGCGCGGCAACTATCAGGACGATCTCAGCGGAGTGGTTCCTATTTTTCCGGATGTACCTGCGCCTTCAATATGGTATCACCCGAAGGGCTTTGCGATCGGTCACTCATGGACGGCGACCAACAACCTGGTCAACCGTTTTACTTATGGCTTGACCCGAGCAGCCTTCACCCGTCAGGGCGACATCACTGAAAACCAGGTGACGTTCCGTTTCATCTATGCCCCGATTCTGACGCCGGCCCTAACACGCGTCACCCCAGTTCATAACTTTGTCGATGATGTCTCTTACCTGATGGGCAACCACACGCTGCAGTTTGGCGGCAACGTTCGGCTCATTCGCAACGAGCGTGGCTCGTTCGCCAACGCGTTCGACAACTTGTCCACTAATCCGTCGGGTTATGCTGCGTCATCCGCCGTACTTACTTCGGCTGGCGCCGATGCTTCTGGTCCGGCGATATTTGCAGACGTAGCGCCATCTTCACTAACACCTTTGCGAAATGCTCTGTCCGCAGTCATCGGGCGCTTTTCACAGTACACAGCAAACTTTAGCTACGATCAGGATGGCCAGCTTTTGCCGGCAAACACACCTGCGATCCGCACCTTTGCCACCGAAGAGTATGAGTTTTATGTGCAGGATCAGTGGCGCGTAAAACCCAACTTCACGTTCACCTATGGCGTGCGTTGGAATACGTCAACTCCGGTCTACGAAGTGAACGGCTTCCAGGTGCAACCGACAACCAGCCTCGGTGGTTACTTCGAACAACGCCGCACGAGCGCTGATCAAGGTGTTCCCTTCAACGATCCGATAACGATCGATCTCTCGGGCAAAGCGAATGGCAGACCTGGTTTCTACAAACAGGACTGGAACAACTTTGCGCCGACGTTCGCCTTTGCCTGGTCACCGGATTTGGGCGACAACTTTATCGGCCGCCTGGTCGGTCGTGACGGCAAGAGTGTGCTGCGCGGTGGTTTTCGCATGACCTATGATCGAATTGGCAGCCAGTTGGCGGTAAATTTCGATCTTAACAACCAACTCGGCTTCGCGTCCGCGTTGTCGATTCCAGTTAACACTTACAACGTCAGCACCCGTCTGGCCCCGCTGTATACCGGGGGTCCGATGGACGTCCGCAGTCTGCAAGGGATCGCCGGTAACTTTAATACGACGCTGACCTTCCCATTGAGCCAGACGGTTAATCAGGCCGAACGCGTGGAAACGTCACTCGACGACACGATAACGACTCCGGTCAACTACAGCGTCAACGTTTCGTACGGTCGTGAGATTGGTAAGGGCTTGTCTTTCGAAGCCAGCTATGTTGGTCGCTTTGCGAGGAACATTCTGGGCCAGCGAGACATCATGCACTTTAACAACATTCGCGATCCGCATTCGGGTCAGACGTGGTACGACGCGATGAACCAACTGATTGACCTTCGCCACGCCGGAGCGCCGATCACTTCAGTGCAGAACATTCCGTTCTTCCAGAACATTCTTCCCGGTATCGCCGGTACCTTCGTCGTAAATGGGGTTCCGACGGCGCTGACGGCCACGCAACGCGCCTATATGCGCATTGCGTTGCCGAGAGTCGGTGGCTTGAATGTAACCGACTACACGTTCCTGCAGTCGAACGCGCGTTGGGACGATCAGCCTTCGTCGATCTACAACAACACGTTCGTGAATCCGCAGTATGCGGCACTCAATGTTTGGTCCACGTTCGCAATGTCAAACTACAACTCGGCGCAGTTGAGCATTCGGCAACGGCTGAGCAACGACGTTACGTTTGACTTCAACTACACGTTCTCGAATTCGCTGGATGACGCGTCTGGTCTGCAGAATGTCGCAAACTTCTCGACCCAGTCGCTGATCTTCAATCCATTGAATCCGGAGACGAATTACGCCAATTCCGACTTTGATATTCGCCACAACATCAATGCGAACTGGCTGGTCGGCCTGCCGTTGGGACGTGGTAAGAAACTTTTCGGCGGCGCCGGCAAATTTGCCGACGCGATCTTGGGTGGCTGGCAGATGACTGGTATCTTCCGCTGGAACTCGGGTCTGCCAACCGCGGCGAGTCGCCCGTTTGCTTTCCAACGCTGGGCCACCAACTGGCAGATCTCTTCCGGTATGGTTCGTGTTCGTCCGCTCGATTCTTCTCCGGGAGACGTGAACGGTGAACCGAATCTGTTTGCAGATCCGCAGGCTGCTTTCCTGAGTTTCCGCGATCCGCGTCCGGGTGAGGGAGGCGACCGCAACGTGTTCCGGTATCCCGGTTACGTCGCGCTCGACGCCGGGCTTTACAAGACGTTCAAATTGCCATGGGAAGACCAGACGCTGACGTTCCGTTGGGAAGTCTTCAACGTGACGAACACTCAGCGTTTGACTGGCCCAATCTCGGGAACTGGCCTCAGTACAGATCCCTTCATCCTCGGCGGAACGGCGCCAACCGAATTCGGAAAGCTGACGGCGACCCAGGCTCCGCTGAATGAAACCAAAGCAGGACGGGTAATGCAGTTTGCGCTGCGTTATCAGTTCTAATCTGAATGGCAGGGCGTCCCTCCGTGGGGCGCCCTTTGGTTGATAAAAAGAAGGGGCGTCCACACATGAGGACGCCCCTATTACTTTTGCCCGGAACTAACTTAGGCGGGCCAGTTTCATAGCACTTGCGGTCGGACTCTAAGACCAGATGATTTCGCTGCAGTTTTTTTCATCCGTCGCGGCTTTGGCGTCTTGTTCTCGTCATTAAGCGACAGCACGTCACCGGGTCGGCATTCAAGCGCCGTGCACAGTTTCTCCAGCGTATCGAAGTTAATACCTCGCGCTTTCCCCTTTTTTAATCGCCACAGCGTCGTATGGCTGATGCCGGTTTCTTTGGCCAGCCAATAGAACGTTCGCCGTTTCTTCTCTAGTAACTGATCGATTCGAATCTCCATGATCGTGTTTCCTCGTAGACCAACCTTTACCACATACAGCCTATATTGTACATGCGATACATAGAGCACGTTTGACATATAACGCCGGCGGGCGTAGTGTCGAAAGCGAATCGAGTCCGCTTACTCCCTTCTCAGCTCCTCTGGAATTATCCAGACTATCTGAAGTATCAGCCAACAACCGCAGCGCAGTTTGAACGAAAAGAATTTTAGACGTTCCTGCCAGGTCTGAGGCGCGAGTCAAATCGGGGCAGTGTCCGTTTGGGGCTTTAAGGAGCAGATTTTGATCAACCTCTACATCAACGAACGGCGCGACGGAGATGTGACCATTCTCGATTTGAAGGGCCGCGTGCGAATCGGTGGTAGCACGGTAGCTTTACACAGGGCCGTCCGTTGTCTGGTCGAAGAAGGAAAGACCCAGATCCTGCTCAACCTTACCGACGTCTCGCATATTGATTCGACCGGTCTGGGCGAGCTCATCGCCAGTCACATCTCGGTCCAGGATAAAGGCGGCGAGATTAAGCTGGCCCATCTGACGGAGCGCTTGCGTGAATTGATGGTGATCACCAAACTTTTCACCGTTTTTGACGTCTTCGATGATGAGCAGGAGGCGCTCGCTAGTTTCACCGGCAACGTCATGCGAGTAGCCGAACCACAACCATTCTTCGTCTGACAGTCTTATCGGACCGAGGAGACAGTCGATGCCAGTTAATACGAATGAGCCCGCTGCCCGAGAGTCCGGCAATTATGACGCCGGACACTGGGCGTTTATAAACGACTGGCAGGTGAATGCGCAGGAGGACGATCGACTCCCGATGATGGGAACGGTAGCCGATAATGCCGGGCCTTCGTCCGCACGGCGAGCGTCCACTCGGCAGTCTCGGCAAGTGCAGTACAAGAAATGGTCGCAGGCGAGACATGATTAAACGACTCTCAAGAAACACAGTGGTGACAGGATGGCGACAATAAACGCGGAACAGTTTGAGGCAATTTGCAGCGGTGTCTGGCGCGATCGCACCGGGATAGTGGCGGGACGCGGTTTCCTAAGCGAAGAAGCTGCCCTGGTTCGTGCGGTGTACTGGCGACTGTGCAAAGTTGGAGTTAGAGTTACGGGGAGTGCCGAAAACCATAACTCCATGCAAGGACTGCTCGCCTACCAGTTGGGCGTCGGCTGCCTGTTGGAACTAAACGCGCGACCAAGTTTTGATGGTGCACCTTTCCTGAATGCACTTGTGAAGCGCTATCAGAATGAGGTGCGTGAGATTGCCTAGAGAATTAGCAAAGCGCGAGCCACCGGGCACGAAAATTAGGAGACACTGCCATCATTGTGGGACCAGATTGCGGATGGCGATGATGAGTTGCCCTTATTGCCGTCAATCGACGATGAGTTGGCTCCACTTCACGGTGATGGCTGCCGTCGGCGCGGTTGCGGTTTTCGGCCTGTTCAAGGTGATATAGAAGGAGCTGAGCATAATGGCTACTAACATCGGACAAACCTTCGCGCTGCGATTCGTTGAGAGTGACTCAAAGGTGCTACTCGAATTGATGAACCTGAGCGGCCAAACGCTAAGGTCGGTAGAGATTCTAACCATCTTCCTGAAAGACGAAGAGATTGTCGGCGGTGGTCCTTCAACGGCCCATATCAAATTTGAGTCGGTCAAATCTATTCAACCACAGGAAAAATCTGTGATGCCACACCGCACCTGGATCAATGGCAAACCGGTTGGCGTGGACCACGATCAGTTGCAGCGACTGAAACCGATTGCGGGAGAAACCAGTCCGTATGTACTGGACATCTCGTGGGAGGACCCGGAAGGGAAAACCCGCTTCCAACGCATCCCGGTGGGACATTGATAGAGTTCGAATATGCTGTTTCCCGCACTGGAAGAGAGAGTGACCAAGGCTGCGCTTGCAATTGATGAAGCGACCAGCGAGAACATCGTTGAGCTTTGCCAACGCTATCTTGAGTTGCTGAACGAATACCGTCGGGAACTGCTCATGCTTCCTACTTTACTCGACCTGGATCTGAAGCCAACGTCTTCTTCCTCGCCGGAAGATGTCCAAACCAATCGAAACACAGTTCGTCAGACCGTGGAGAACACCACGCAAGAGCGCAACCGTATTGAGGCGCTCCTGCGCTCGTTTACAGCAGTCAGCGGCTATGAAGCGGTTAAGACTTTGAACACGCGAAAGTACCAGGGCCACACTGACTGGGAATTGAAGGCGAGCGGAGTCAGGTCGGCGAGTTCTTCCCGGTTGCCGGGTGAGGCCCGGTTAACTGGCGGTGGCTCCAACCACGACCCTGATACTGAGATCTTATCGATACCAGACGCCGTTGCTGCCGCAAGTCTCCTTCGCCGCGAAGCGTACCTCGCAGAACACTCCATCTCGCTGAGATGATGCAAATCACCCGCTCGCTCAGGCTAAGTTCCATCGCCTAAATTCTGTCCTCAGTTAGGTTGCTCGTGTGCCGAAGGCGTTACGCCTTTTTGGCTGCGGATCTGGCTACCAAACCATGCAACCTAAAGTACGGCCAAAACAAAAGCTGTATGTGCGGTAAGCCACTTACGTGGTAAACTCTCCCGCGAACTGCCCAGGTGTTATTGCTAAGGAACCTCACCCTCGGAATAAAACAATTACCGGAATTCCTTAGCGGAGAGGCCCTGGTTCAGGGCGAGAAATTTGGGGATAGTCATGGCTACATTATCAACTCCCGACGCACGCGTTGAAAACAGGCTGCTAGCCGCGCTTCCGCCTGACGAATACGAACGCCTAAGTCCCAACCTCCAGCCAGTCTCGTTTTCTCTAGGCGAAGTCGTCTACGAATTCGGCGGCCAACTGAGCTTTGTCTATTTCCCGACTACGAGCATCGTTTCTTTGCTCTATACCATGGAGAACGGCACGAGCGCGGAGATGGGACTGACGGGAAACGATGGTGTGGTCGGAATCGCTCTTTTCATGGGAGGCGGCACGATGCCAAACCGCGCGGTCGTGCAGAGTGCCGGTGGTGCGCTCAGGATGAGCGCAAAGGTGCTGCAGGATCAGTTTGCATTGGGTGGAGCCTTTCAACATCGGCTGCTGCGCTATACGCAGGCGCTGATTACGCAGATCTCACAAACCGCCGTTTGCAACCGCCTTCACACGGTGGAACAGCAACTCTGCCGCTGGCTTCTGCTAAGTCACGATCGAGTTCAAGCAGACGAACTAGTCATGACCCAGGAACTCATTGGCGACATGTTAGGCGTGAGACGCGAAGGTGTTACCGTCGCGGCCGGTCGCCTGCAGGACCTCGGGGCCATCCGTTACGTTCGCGGTCACATCAAGATCCTGGACCGCGCGATATTGGAAGCGACCGCCTGTGAGTGTTACCAGGTCGTGAAAGACGAGTTTGACAGACTGCTCGGCGGAGATGCCGTCGGGTAAAATGATCGGGTCCCTGGTTTCCCTATCCTCCTCGGGTCTGTGTGCCGGCGCGCGGACGTTATCCTGCCTTCGTTGTAGTCCGGCAAATCACAACCATAAAACAGGTAAACCACGATGGGTTGAAGATTGCTTTCAGTTAAAAGCGCCCGCGGCTTCGGCTTTGAGAATTCTGTAGCAACGACAGGCACTTGCTTCCAACTTCGCTTCATTGAGAATCTTGAGCGTACCGCGACTGTAACTAATCAGGTTCCGTTCCTGGAGAATACCAGCGGCTTTGTTAACGCCTTCGCGCCTCACTCCCAGCATGTTCGACAAAAAGTCCTGTGTGAGTTTGAACTCATTCGTTTGCATCCGATCGCGAGTCATCAATAGCCATCTGGCGAGCCGTGCGTCGATCGGGTGGAACCGGTTGCAGATGGCGGCTTGTGAGACCTGCGTAAGTAACGAGTGGCTATAACGTCGCAGCACCCGGGATAGCGAACCACCATTGTCACATTCCTTGCGGAAGTCGTTTGCCCTCATCATTAAGGCGTTGCCTTCCCCTTGTACAACAGCGGTGTGGCGCGAGGTTTTGACGTCCATGAATACGGGGAGGCCCGCCATCCCTTCCTGGCCAACCAGACCAACTTCAAGTGAAGTGCGCTCTTCCGCCACTGCGAGCAACGAGATGATGCCGCTGGTCGGGAAATAAATGTGACGGATTAGATCATTGGGCGCGTAGATGGTCTCGCCGAACACCAGGAGAAATGGTCTTAAGCTGGGCAGCATTCGCTGATAATCACTCTTTGGCAGAGCTTCTAGCAGTCGGTTAGTCGATGACACTGGAATTGCAGGGGTTCTTGACACTCAGCGGCTCCTCGGTCTGGTTGTGGTTCAAGAAAAAACAGACGGCAAGAAGATATTCAGGCTCCTAATGTCGAATGGTACGAGTATGGCGGTCAAAGAGATCCCCGTCTGTGTGAAAGCACACAAATGAATTGCGAGGAGCGACAGGGTTCAACCTTGATGTCACCCGACCCATTGAGTTCACAGAGCTATGTTTTATATGTGTGCCAGCGTACAGACTGTGACTTGTAATCAACCTAATCTACCCATTACTCGATTACCCCATTAAAAAACAGGAGGCAAACATGCCATCCATCCGCCGAATTCTTTGTGTCGATGACGATGCCGACTCCAGAGAAATGTTATGCGCACTCTTAAAGTCCGCGCGAATCGAAGTTACAGCAGTGGCG
>JBGTLE010000106.1:0-10450 GCA_041744295.1 Pyrinomonadaceae bacterium
CTCAGAGTTGGTTTTCCAAATGGCGTACTCCGATTCTCGGGACGCTGCTCGTCCTGGCCGGTTTGGCGGCGGCGCTGGTCACGATACTCGCCCGACGCACCGACGATACCAACCTCGCCACTGCCGCAGCGCTTTTCTCACTTCTGATCGCCGGCTTGCTTGCTGTCTTCGTCGTCCCGCCGCTCGCTCGTTCAGCGAAACTGGAAGTGCGAAACCTGGATCTGCCAATCCAGATCACAACCGGCGGGGCAATCTTCATCGTGATCCTCGTCGTGGTAGGTTTCGCGGCCTGGAACACCGGAAATAATTTGTTGTTCCTGATCTTGTCTTTGTTGTTTTCGACAATGTTTGTCGGCGCCATGACAGCACGCGCCTCACTGCGCGATCTCGTTGTCTCCGCCCGTTTTCCCGATCACATTTTTGCCGGTGATGCGGCGCCGGTGATTGTCACTCTCAAAAACACGAAACGCCTCTTGCCTTCATTCTCGGTGTTGGTGGAGGCTCGGGGGCCGCTGCATCCGGATCTGAAGGGTGACGGCCGCGCAGTGCGCAGGCTCAAAAAGCAGAACCACAAACGCACACTTGCCTACTTCACTTACATTCCGCACAACGCGGCGGCCGAGCAGCGAGTCGAACAATCATTTTCCAAACGCGGCCATCTCCTGATCAATGGGTTCGAGCTTGCCACTCGTTTTCCATTCGGCTTCTTTCGCACACGACGCCGGCTGAGGGCCCGCAATGTCGACATAGTGGTTTATCCCAAGCCGTTACCGAAGAGCGATGACCTGCACTTGCTGCCCATGTACGCCGGTCGCATGGCATCGCATCGACGCGGCGCCGGTCACGATCTGTTTTCGTTGCGCGACTATCAACCGCGGGATGATTTGCGCCACATCGATTGGAAGGCGACGGCGCGCTCGCGACGTTTGACGGTGCGCGAGTTCACTGCCGAGGACGAACGGCGAGTGACGATCATTTTTGATCGTGCTGAAACGGGTACCCCAGCCGCGGAATTTGAAGAACGTTTCGAAGTCGGCGTGGTCCAGGCGGCATCTCAACTCAAGCACTTCATCGATGAGCGGGCCGAGGTGCGACTCGCAATCGGCAACGACATGGGCCGTTATGGCTCCGGGCTCGAACATTTATATGAATGTCTTCGGCGGCTGGCGCTGGTTGAGGCGCAGCAAAGTTCAGAACCTGAGCTCGAACGCAGCAGAACCGACGAGGTGCCTGATGAAGATTTCGCAATTCTGATCACCAGCGCCGCGCCCGGATCGATTCCCGCGAAAGTGTGGCGGTCGTCACATGTAATCTATTACTAACCCGAACCCACTCAAGCTCTTCCCTGGGAGCGCGGACGGCCTCGTCCGCACGACGTGCGCCTCGAATTGCGAGTGAACCTTAAGCCCAACGGCGCGGTAGCGAACGGTGGCGGACGAGGCCGTCCGCGCTCCCAGTAAAAGAACATGCTCGTTTCAATGAACTCGCTTACCCCGGAGTGAAAACCTTGGAAGTGGCGATTAGCGGATGTGCTATATTCGAACCCTCACCTTAACCCCACCACACTACACTCTACTTAGGAGACACTGAACGAATGGCGAGCGTTATCACCGAGGCCCAGCGGCCTACTGTCGTATCTGCCTACTCAACGAAAACTGTGTGGCTGATCGGCCTGTGTTTCGTGTTGTCGGGTGCGACGGGTCTGATCTACGAAATCCTTTGGGCACGGATGCTCGGTCTCGTCTTTGGCGCCACAACGCTGGCGATCAGCACGGTGTTGGCGGCTTTCATGGGTGGTCTCGCCCTCGGCAGTGCCTTCGCCGGTCGCTTCGGCAGCCGGATCAAAAGACCTTTTCGAGCCTATGGATTCCTTGAGATTGGAATCGCTCTCTATGCCCTCGCGGTGCCGTTGCTGTTCAGCCTGGTCGACAATCTATACGCCCTGATCTGGCAGAACTTTCAACCGGGGTTCTTCACGTTCAGCCTCTGGCGCTTCGTCTTGTCGTGTTTGATGCTGTTGGTTCCCACCACTATGATGGGCGCCACGCTGCCAATTCTTGCTGCTGCGCTCATACGTTCAGCGAGTTTCAAATCCAATTCAGTCACGCGTCTTTACACTTGCAATCTGCTGGGGGCGATCTTCGGCACGGTCCTCGCCGGTTTTGTTCTGTTGCCGAATCTCGGCGTGCGCTCGACTATTTACATCGCGGCCATAATCAACGTGATCATTGGCTTGGTTGCGATTCTTGTGGATCGTGACCCAGCAGGCAGCAACGCTGAAGAGCAAGCTCTGGAAGATCCGAAGGACCAATTGGCGGAAACACGAGCTGCGGCCGATGCCGTTGCTGAGAGTCAGAATTTCTGGTTCTTCTGCGCTTTCGTTTCGGGATTTGTAACGATCAGCACCCAGGTGGCTTGGTCGCGTCTGTTGACGATGATCATCGGTTCCAGTACCTACGCCTTCACCATCGTGGTAGCACTCTTTCTCATTGGGCTTTCGCTGGGCGCTTATGTGATCGGTCGAAAAGATCATTCAAGTAAACTGCGCGAAACGATCTTCAAAGTAGAGGTAATCACCGGCGTTTCGCTTTTCCTTAGTCTCTTCATTCTTAATGCTATTCCAGTGATGCTGATCAAACTCGGACTGGCTTTGGAAGTTAGCAGTTGGGCTGGGTTATTAGGACTGCAGATCATATCGGCAGGGCTCTTGATACTGCTGCCCGCGTTTCTGATGGGCATGGTTATGCCGTTGGTGTTGATCTGGGCCAGCAAAGGACACTCCGCTAATTCCGTGCGACTCGTGGGACGGGCTTATGCCATTAATACGATTGGCGCGATCGCGGGCGCTTTCTGTGCGGGGTTCTTCCTGATTCCAAAGTTAACCACAAAGTTGACGCTCTCATTTGCAGCTGCGCTTTGTATCGTAACGGCAGGCGTTGCCTATCAACCACGCAACAAGACGGGCGACGTGGATCTGCGGCGCAGTCTGGCGGTGGGACTTTCTGTGTTGATTGCCCTCGGAGTGTTTCTCCGTCCACCGCGAATGAACGTCGCGGATCTTTCAGTCGGCGCCTATGACGGTTTGGTGCGCGTGCTCGCCAAAACGCGCGAAGCCGCAACCGAAGGGGAAGCCAGAAACAAAGGGCCAGAAGTCCA
Organism: Pyrinomonadaceae bacterium; assembly: GCA_041744295.1. Lineage (GTDB taxonomy): Bacteria > Acidobacteriota > Blastocatellia > Pyrinomonadales > Pyrinomonadaceae > PSRF01. The sequence goes on from JBGTLE010000106.1 coordinate 3,157, forward strand.
CGAGCTGTTGATGTATGAAGAGGGACCAACCTCAACGGTCTCGGTTCGCAAAGATTGGGACATCACCTCGCTGGCGATTAACGGTCGCACGAACGCCTCAGACCGAGAGGACATGCCGACCCAGGTGATGCTGGGGCAATTGCCGTTGCTCATAGCTCCGCACATCAAGAACGCGTTGGTAGTCGGATTTGCTTCCGGCGTGAGTGTGGGATCGATGCTTCAGTCTCCGATCGAATCGGTTGAGTGTGTGGAACTCGAGCCCGCAACGGTGAATGCTTCGCGCTTCTTCGAGCACGTCAACAACAAGCCGCTAAACGATCCGCGACTGCGTTTGATCATCGATGATGCGCGGACTTATTTGCGAGTTACGCCGACGCGCTATGACATCATCGTCAGCGAACCAAGTCACCCCTGGGTCCCGGGCGTGGCGAATCTATTCACCCAGGAGTTTTTTGAACTGGGCCGCGGCAGGCTCACCGACACAGGCGTCTTTGCGCAATGGCTGCAGATCTACCAGATGTCGACCGAAAGCCTGCGTTCGGTGCTCGCCACTTATCACAAAGTTTTTCCGCACGTACTCGTCTTTCGAGTTGGGGGAGCAGCGAGAGGGAAGGATCTGATTCTGCTCGGTAGCATGAAGCCTCTGACGCTGGATCTGTTGCCGCAGCGATTGCAGGACGCGAGGATCTCACCGGAGCTCGCGCGGGTTGAGATGAGTCAGGAGTCGCAGGTGCGAGAGTGGTACGTGTGTGACGAATCGCGATTAGGACCAGCGGTGGCTGGTGGGGTCATCAACACGGACGACAATATGCACATCGAAACGACGGTACCGAAAGAGGCTTTCCTGCCGCTGATGCAGACGAATGCGGAGTGGATTAAGAAACTGCATCAGTAGCGATTACATGAGAATGCGGAGCCTTTGGAGTGCGCCGAGTGTTCGGCGCTTTCAATTGGCCGTCGAAGTCATGGATTGATGAAGGGAATACTAAAAATTCCTTGCCAGGACCTTCGTTCGCTCAAATCCGGCTGAGCCGTCCGATGTGCGGAAGGTCTCTGACCTTCCAGCCAAGGGCCGGATAGAACTGGGGCTGCGCCCCCTCGTCCCAGGCTCGATGGGGGCGCAGCCCCAGCAAAAATTTTCCTGCATATCGGAAGGTCGCAGACCTTCCGCACATCGGACGGCTCAGCCGGATGCGAGAGGCTCGATGTCCTAGGCAGAATAAGTTGATCGGTTACTGAATTCGGTCCAATCGAACCAGTAACTCATTCGCCGCCGTCTCGCCACTGCGAATGCAATCAGGAATCCCCACTCCCGTGTAGCCATTGCCCGCCAGCGTCAAACCCGAGAGTCCAACCACGCGCTTATTGATTCGATCCACTCGTGCGAGATGCCCGACATGGTATTGCGGCATCGATGCTCCCCATTTCGTCACGGTAGCGAAGACCGGCGCGCCTCGAACTCCGATCAGGTCACGCAAGTCAGCCATGACTCGGCTCAACATCTCGTCCTCGTCGAGGGCGAACATTTCCGGCTGTAACGCTCCGCCTACAAAAGCGCGAAGCAGCACGTGATCTTCCGGGGCCCGCCCTGCAAATTTGACGCTGCTGAACGTGCAGGCAAGCAACGAACGTCGTTCGATTAGCGGCACTAGAAATCCGAAGCCGTCGAGTTGGTGCGCGATGTCGGGTCGTTTGAACGCGAGATTGATCGTGGCCGTTGATTCGTATTTGATCGCCGAAAGCTCGCGTGCCAGATTCTCGTCGACCTCCTCTAATAGTACGGCTGCCGCTGGCGCGGGAACGGCCAGACAGATTGCATCTGCGTCGATGCATTCGTCAGACTGTAGCTGAACGGACCAATGTCTTGTTGTCCTGTCGAGCGACAATCGTTTCACCCGACTGTTCAACCTTAGAGTGGTGTCGGGAAGTCTCGCGCAGAGGCTGTCGGTGAGTACTTGCATGCCTCGATCGAATGACAGAAAAAGTCCGTAACGAGCGCCACTGGTTCCCGCCTGTAATTTTGCACGACGCATCATGCCGAGGATCAAACTGCGATCGGACTGCTCGAGATCAATAAACCGTGGCAAGGTTGCTTTCAGACTGAGTTGCTCAGGGTCAGCCGTGTAGATCCCGCCAACCATCGGTTGCGCCATCCGCTCGAGCGCCTCGCGCCCCAATCGTCGTGTGACGAAACTGGCAAGGCTTTCATCCGATTGGCAGTTCTGGTTACGCCGCGGCAACAGCAGGTCTAGAGCCATGCGCGCCTTTCCCGACCAGGAGAAAATATCGCTGGTGATGAATGGCCACAGACGTGTAGGAGCGAGAAGTTGAAAGCCTTCGGGGACCAACCGGAGACGCCCGTCGCGGGCGATGAAGCTGCGCCGATGTTGAGCGTTAGTTTCGATCAGCTGCGACTCAAGTCCGAGTCGTTTCACGAGTTCCACGGCAGCGGGTTTCTCTGAGATGAAGGAATCCGGGCCGCGTTCGAGCAGGAAACCGTCCCGGTTCTCAGTTAGGACGATGCCGCCGGTGCGGGAGCCGGCTTCGAGCAGAACTACTTCGAACGCGCCTGGTTTTTTGTGAGCAGCGACGTGGTACGCCGCCGCCAGTCCGCTAATACCTCCACCGATGATGACGACTCGTTTCATGGAAGTTGAGCCAGCTGCGTTGCCTGTTTTGAATCTCGCATCCTGATGTTAAGAGTCCGTGAGCAGTCTCCCAGTCAGGAAGGTGGACCCTGACCCGCTTTTACGCCAAAGTAGATATGTCCTCCAGCTCCAGGGTTGCGCCTTTTGGTGCTCCCTGGGTGCAATTTGAAAGGAGCCTCAACCCCGAATGGGCTTGAGGCCACGATCCTTCCCAGTTCCCAGGGTAGCGCCAAAGCGCGCAACCCTGGGCTGGAGGGGCGCAACGCCTTCGGCGTAAGAAGCGAAGACAGGTCCAGCTTTCTGAGTGATAGACTCCGTTGCTCTTCTTACTTTGTTACCTCGAATGTTCAATGAGACAACAATCAAACGGACAAGCATCCGGGAGTGGCCCCTGCGTGCCGACGAATGCCGGCGGTTGTCCTGATAGTCTTTCTTCAATCAAACACCAAATCATCTTCACAAACAGCGGCTGACTGCCAGCGGTTTTAGCTCGCATCATATTGATGCCTGATTCATCGGCGAGCTTGCGCGCCTCAGTATCGAGATCGTAAATGACCTCCATGTGGTCCGAGACAAAACCGATCGGAGCCACGATTACATCCGAGCCCGCCTTAAGTTCGCTCAGGTAGTCGCAGATATCCGGGCCCAGCCAGGGTTGCGATGGCGATCCGCTGCGACTTTGATAGACAACTTGGAAGCGTTGCTGCCCCGTCGCAGCCGCTATCAGTTTACTCGCTTCCTGTAACTGACTTTCGTAGGCGGAACTGTCTGCCATCGTTTGCGGGATGCTGTGCGCGGTAAAGATTAGTTCCGCGCTGGCGCGACGTGGTTCCGGAATCTCTGCCAGCGAACTGCGCACGTTCTCGGCATTTGCCTGAATGAACAATGGATGATTGTAGAAGGCGCGAAGCTTGTCGATGCGCGGCGCGCCTGCACCAACTTCGTGACGTGCGGTTTCGATGTTCTCGCGATATTGCCGGCAGCTGGAATAAGAACTGTAAGCCGCGGTCACGAAGGCGAGCGCGTGCTTGATTCCGTCGGCTCGCATTTGGCGCACGGTGTCGGCCAGCAGCGGATGCCAATTTCGGTTGCCCCAGTAGATGGGTAATTCAAGACCATGTGACAGCAGTTCATCTTTAAGAGCGGCAATTAGTTTTCGGTTCTCGCCATTGATGGGACTCACGCCGCCAAATAACTCATAGTGCTTCGCGACTTGCAGCAAGCGCTCGCGGGGTACGTTGCGACCGCGAAGAACGTTTTCCAAAAAGGGAATTATATCGTCGGGACCTTCAGGACCGCCGAAGGAGACGATGAGAATGGCGTCGATGGTCACTGGTGTCCTGTGTTTTTGAACAATGCGGTGACGCAAGTCGAGCGGGGGTAAACCACCCTTCCTGACCTGCAAAGTTTCCAAACTTGAACTCGAAACTTGAAACTCGAAACTGGAACTCAGCACTCAGCACTCCAGTACTTTCTATCCAGCACTCAGCTCATGAACAGCCTGAACGAGCGCGATCACGTTCTCGACCGGAGTCTGGGGCAAGATTCCGTGCCCAAGATTGAAGATGTGACCCGGTCGGCCCGCTGCTTGTTTCAAAATGATCTCTGTTTGCCGTCGTACGTGATCCTGATTTGCAAACAACGCCACCGGATCAAGATTCCCCATTATGCCTACGTCATTGCCGAGTCGCGCCCATGCTTCATCCAATCTGACCCGCCAATCGAGTCCGATGATATCGCCCCCGGCTTCACGCATAAGTTCCAGCAATGCCGCCGTGCCAGTTCCAAAGTGGAGCACCGGAACATCTTTGGTGACACCCTGGATCACAGCATTCGTATGTGGCAGCACGTACTCACGATAATCATCCGGACTAAGACAACCAACCCACGAATCGAATAGCTGAACGGCCTGCGCGCCGGCTTCGATCTGTGCGTTTAAATATTGCACGAGCGCTCGCGAGATTAGAGCCATCATCGAGTGCCACGCGCCCGGGTCGTCATACATCAGGCGCTTGGTGTGAACGTAGTTCTTCGAGCCGCCACCTTCGATGATGTAAGAAGCGAGTGTAAACGGCGCGCCGGAGAAACCGATCAGCGGCAGATCAGGCGGCAGCGCGCGGCGAGTTTGGCGAATCGCTTCGAACACAAAGTCGAGCGACGCAACGTCTTCGAGTTCGCGGAGCCGATCGAGGTCACGAGTGGTGCGCACAGGGTTGTTAATTGATGGACCTTCGCCGGCTGTAAATTCGAGATTGATTCCCATCGGCTCAATGATGAGAAGAATGTCGGCAAAGATGATGGCGGCGTCGACACCGAGTCGCTCAGCAGCGGTTACGGTGACTTCGCTGGCAAGGGAAGGCGTCTTACACAGTTCCAAAAAGGAGGTTCGCGCGCGCACCTCGGCATACTCGCGCATATAGCGGCCGGCTTGACGCATTAGCCAGACAGGCGTTTGGGGAACCGGTTCGCGTCGACACGCACGCATGAAGGGGCTGTTGAGTAGGGCGTCGGTGTTTGTTGCCAACATTGCTGGTAGTGCTCTGGTCTTTGGCCTTTGGTCTTGGGTCTTTGCTTTCTCGAAGGGAGGAATTCTCGGTTTCAAACGATACCCAGCCATCGATGAGAACCAAGACCAAAGACCAAAGAACAAAGACCAACTCTCTCTATCACCTGTCAATTCTCGAACTTTGCGGCGCGCCTCGGCGTTCAAACTGCAGTCATGTACGTTTGCTATGACGGAGTTTACCGCTCGTTTTTTGTGCCGGATGCTTTCTCAGACTACAATAAACACCCGAAAACGGACAGCGACCCACGCTGTCGGAAAAGTTGTCACATTCCAGTAGTTTGCGGTGTTTTCACTCCTGAGAGCGGTGATAAATGAGCGGACAAGCTAGAGCCTTGATAGACTCAATGCAGGATAATATCGCGACTGCGGCGACGACTTCGCTCAGTTTCGATGAAGCATTTACGCTTCATCATCGTGCGGTCTTTCGGACGGCGCGGGCGGTGGTGCGTGATGCGGCGTTGGCCGAGGACGTGACGCAGGAAGTATTTCTTCGCCTGTATCGCAACCTGGAATCAACGCCTGGAGAAGAATGGCTGCGTCCCTGGTTATTGCGAGTGACCCTGAACGTTGCGCGCAATACGCTGCGCGGGCAGAGCCGCTCCTACGCGCGTGATAACGAGTATCACAAGGAAAACTACGCTGACGGCTGGTTACCAGCGCCCGAAGAGGATTACGAAAGGCGCATGGCGATTGAAGAAGCCAGACGGGCGTTGGAGAAGATAAAGGAACCGATGAGAAGTTGTTTGTTGCTCAAGCAGCAGGGACTTTCTTATCGTGAAATTGCCACCACACTCTCAGTTAAAGAGACGAATGTTGGCAGCCTGGTGGCGCGCGGCAGAAAAGAGTTTGCAAGGGTTTACGGCAAAATCGGAGGCAAATGATGAGAGAGTGTTTGGATGATGGGACACTGCAGAGTTATTGCGACGGCGAGCTTTCGGGCGCACACGCCGACGGCATTACGACGCACCTGACGCAATGCAGTTCCTGTTCGGCACAGTTGGACGAGTTGATGAGCGCGAACGATATCGTTTTCGCTGCCTTGAGTCCTGAGTTTCAAGCTGTTGTTCCGACAGAGCGACTGCGACAACGCATCGATGACGCGATTGCAGTTGGGCCAGTGTTTAATACGGCGAAGAGTTCTACGCTCGCACGAGCCGGCGGCTGGTTTGCCGCTCTTGGTGGACTTTTCACTCTTCGACCGCAGGCTTTCGGATACGCGAGCCTGGTGGCGGTGCTCGCTTTCGCCAGTGTTTTTGGATTGGCTTATTGGAAGTCCACTTCAACTCAAGAACTCACGCCGGTGGCCTTGGTCGATAGCGAGGCGAAAGCTCCGGCCCCGGCGCCGCGCGCAGTTAATCCTGACTACACTGAAGTGAATCCCAAGCCGACCCCGGTGCCCCTCGGTTACAATCCTCCAAAAAGCGCTCGTCCCAGTAGCAACTCAGCATCGTCGGTCAACAAGACGGTTGCCAGGGTGAAACTGTTACCCGGCGAACGAAGTTATTTGAAGACGATTGCCGCGCTGGATTCCACCATCAAGTCTTCCAGTGATCGTCCGATGAGACCGGAACTGCAAGCGGAATACGAACGAAACCTGGCCCTCGTCGATCGCGCTTTGGCAGCGGCGCGCAGCGCGGCCAAGAGCAATCCGGACGATCCCGACGCAGCCGAATTCGTGTTTGCGGCTTACCAAACCAAAGTGGATTTGCTGAACACAGTCGCCGACGCGAGGGTCTATAACCGGCAGCCGTAGTAGGACAGGCATTCCTGCCTGTCTTGCTTCGCTGATCAAGTACCGTTTAAGAAACTGAGTACGAAGTAGTAAATGAAATTAAGAGCAATACAACTTGTCTTTGCGATCTCCCTGATGCCGGCAGTGGTGTGGGCCAATGTCTCCAGGCGAGACGTTGGCGATGAAGTAGAGAAGACGACGAAAAGCGTCGCCGCTCAGCCAACCGTAACTGTTTCGTTGTGCGTGCTTTCTGCAAACGTAAGCGTACAGGGCTGGGAGAGGAATGAGGTCCTGGCCGAATCGTTGGAAGGCGCCCTTATTCAGATGAGACTCGACGCCGGAGCTGAC
>JBGTLE010000107.1:0-5145 GCA_041744295.1 Pyrinomonadaceae bacterium
GAACTGCGAGTTCATGAGCGCTGGCAGGGAACGGTGTCCGATGATTTCACACTCACGCGCGTGCTGCAGGAGGCGAAACTGCCGATTCACTTTGTGCCCAGTTGTCTCGTGCCCTCGGTGGAAGACTGCACGCTCGGAGAGTTGCTCGAGTTTAGCAATCGCCAGCTCAAGATCACTCGCGTTTATGCGCCACACCTTTGGCAGCCGGTGCTGATCGGCAGTCTGCTGTTTGTGTTGGTTTTCTTTGGGGGCTTGGGAATACTGCTTGTGAATTTGGCCGTGGGCCGTTTCTTGACAGCAGCTTTTGTCATTGTCGCCATCATTTTCGCGTTAGGCGCGTGGAAGTCGTATTTGCGATTGCGCACCATAGATAAGGTGATTGGTCCAACAGTGCGATCGTGGAACAGTGTTCTGGCGCACGTTTTCCTCTGGCCAGTCGCGTCGGCGCTGTATCTATGGAATGCGTTGGTGGCAGGAGTCTCGCGACGCATTGAGTGGCGGGGAATTACCTACAAATTGAAATCACCGGATCAAGCTGTCATCATCTCCAAAACAAAGTACTGAGTCACTAAGACAAGTACTGAGTGCTGAGTACTGAGTTCCAATAAAATCTCGCTCGATAGATCGAACACTCAAGTTTCGTAAGAAGCCGGAACTCAGTACTCAGTACTCAGCACTCAGCACTTCATCAAAGAATGTCAGCCAAAGCCATCCAACTTGTCCAACTTCTTAGATCAGCTAAACGCGAGCGTCGTTTGGGTACGGTGATCCTCTTCGTGACCTCACGCTGCAACGCATTCTGCAAGACCTGTTTTTATCACGAGGAGCTGAATAATCCCGGAGATCTTACTTTCGAGCAGATCGAAAAAGTATCCCGGACCATGCCGCCGATCACTGATCTGTGGCTTTCCGGAGGCGAGCCGACGCTGCGCAAAGACGCTAGTCGCATTATCGACATGTTCGTCGAGCGGAACACCGTAGAGCGAGTGATCATTCCCACGAACGCGCTAATCAAATCGCGCGTTTACGAGATCGTGGATCAAGCACTCGATCACAATCGCACCCTCGATCTCTATCTCAACATCGCGCTCGATGGTTATGGCGAAACTCATGATCGGATCAGGGGTGTCCCCGGGAACTGGGAGAAAGCGCTCGACTGCATTGAGTCGCTTTATCCGTTGAAAACAAAGTACGAAGATCGTTTCCGGTTGAACGTTAATACCGTTGTCTGTGCGGAGAATTATCACGAAATCGAGAAGCTTGCCGAGTTCATGTGGGCCAACTACCGACTTGATGGTCAGTACTTCAACATCGTCAGAGGGGAAACACTCGTTGGCGATGCGATCAAACAGGTGCCGGCAGCCGTCCTGCCGGGAATGTATGCCTATGTCTCGCAGCTGACGAAACGCTACGGCGATCGCATGTTTGCAAACGACGATGCGAGTAAGCGGTTCGTAAAGAACGTCGCTTACGTCGGAGCGATCACGACGCACTACCGGACACAGCACGCAAATTTTGGAGCGCCGACACCCTGGCCTTTCCCCTGCACTGCAGGCGAGACGACCGCGGTGATTGATTACAACGGCGACGTCCGTGCGTGTGAGCTGCGTGAGAAGTTCGCCACGCTCGGGGATTTTGACTACGACTTTGGCGCACTTTGGGACGCGAACGAACGGCAGACTGAACTCAACTCGATCGATGGCGGTAAGGCATGTTGGTGTACGCACGTTTGTTTTATACACGACTCGATGCGTCACTCACGCAGTGGGCTGTTGTACGAGTTGCCGAAGAACTTTTTAACGCGAGAGAGTTGGTAGGTTTTGCCGGTTCACCAAAGAACGATGCCCGAGAGCGAACAGGAAGAGACTAATCGAAAAAGCGGCATTGCTTATGCGGCCGCCCTTTCACTGTTCGCTGGGGTGATTGGTTTCGCGGGATTGGGATGGCTTCTCGATCGCTGGTTGCAGACGCAGCCATGGTTGTTGGTGTTGGGTCTGGTGTTGGGCGCGGTAGGCGGCTTTTATCAGTTCATTAGACTGACATCGAAGCTTCGTTAGCAGCTGTACCTTAACCGCCTAGGACATTTACCAAGGCCAATAGGCTGTGCGATACTTTCTTGCTCTCCTAAGCCTTCCTAGAAAGGCGCGCACGGGCACAATGAAGAAGAGAATACAATCAAGCGACGAAAAGCTTAAGGAACTGATCTTGCTGATCGCTGAATGGTCACAAGCTGACGAAAAGTTCGGCGCGATCAAGCTGAACAAGTTGCTGTTCCATTGTGACTTTTCTGCTTTCCTTACGTTCAATAAGCCGATCACAGGACAGGAATACTTCGCGTTGCCCCAAGGGCCAGCGCCAAAACGCTTGTTACCTATCACGGAGAAAATGCAAACGCATCAGGAGTTGGCATACCAGCAAGTGCTTGATCACGGCTTTCTGCAAAAGCGGCCCATAGCCCTTCGCTCTGCGAAAGTAAGTGTGTTCACTCCTAGAGAAATGAAACTCATTTCTCAGACCGTTCAAAAGTATTGGCGTATGACCGCCTCTGAGATTAGTGACCAGTCGCATCTATTTTTGGGTTGGAAGACTGCGAAGGAAAAGGAAACAATCCCCTACAGCACAGCTCTCGTTAGTCTTAGAAGGCCAACCAGGGACGAAAAGAACAAGGGCCTAGAACTCAAATCACTGGCGGATTCTCACCTCCGTGTACACAGGTAAAATCAGAACCATCATCCGCGATCCCGGCTTTGAGCGAGACATGGCTCGCATTGTGCCGAACGTGCAGAGGGCCGACGAATTTCTGGAAGGCGCTGAGCAAGTGCTTTCACGTACACCTGAGGCTGGCTACCGGCTGGCCGATTCCAACGTTTGGTTTATTGGCGGCCATACGGTTGACGTAGCTCTTTATTACACCTTTGACGCCGACCACGTATATTTGTTGTCCGTCCAGAGAGTGCCTCCCCCTCAATTCTGAGGCGACCCAGGACCACACTAGTACACGCCTGCGCTTTATTGGGCTTGCGCGAACTGCTAACCGCCTAATAGACTGAGAGCGGCAACGCCACCCACAAAAGAAACGTCACCGCTCCCTGGGAGCACTAGTCAGCAATCCCCACCGTGATTGCTTCTGGGCCGCGTGCTCCCTAAGTCGTGAATTGAGATCGTGATGTTAACTAAAGCGCGAGGACAAACTGGTTAATGATCCTCGCCCGGACGAGTCGGGCGTTCCGGGCATCCTCTAAATCGGCGCGCAGTCTAGTACGTGCTCGTACTAATAGCAAGAGCCAACCATCAGGAGAACAATCCTGATGGCAAGCAGACGCCGACCTTTCCCCCGCAAACTCGCGGAGAAACTAACTCAAATCAGAAGCGATTTAGGTTTATCGCAAGGCGAGATTGCCTCACGGCTGGGCGTGGATAATCGGGCAAGTATTTCAGGTTACGAGCGAGGCGAGCGAGAACCACCTTTGCCTGTGCTGTTAGCCTATGCGCGATTGGCGGGTGCGAGCGTGGAGTGCTTGATTGACGACAAGATGAACCTATCGAAATAACTTCCACACGACATCGCGTCAACTCTGATGTTGGGTGGCATCTCAAAATCTCGCGAGGGGGGGTAGACCAAATGACATATTGCAAAGTCTCACTGTGCATCGATCATGCTGGCGCTAACTTCATAATATCTCCAAGAGAACGAAACAACCTCATTGAGAAGCTAAAAATAGATGCGCGTGAGATCGCTGAAATCGTTAGCGACTTAGACGCGGTAAGCAGTCAGGTTACGGTCTTGGCTTGCGCAGCGCACTGTGAGGACGGGCCGGAAGGCTCTGCGCAACACAGATCGAGTATTGAGTTTCGTTTTGAACAGATCGAGGCCAACACTGAACTCTCGCGCTATTACGATTGTTTCACCGGACTGACAAAACATCTTCGCCTGCCTGATTCAGTGAATGTTGTACTGGAAATTATAAGAACGGATTTCAACGGGCATCGGTTGACTGGTTACAGTGCTAGATTCCGCGTTTATGGAAATGGGCAAACACCAGAAGAAGCCTACAAGGTGGCCTGCATAGCACATAGAGAATTCAGGGACTTTATTCGCTCGGATACTGTTCGGAGTTTGAACCTCAAGTTTTAGACTCGTCCAGTTGTTTTATTGCGATTACGGCATACCCGCGCTTTCCGTAATCAAGAGTGACCGAGAATGCTGTGAGATCCACAAGCGCCTTGTATTCGTCATCCTCCGTTCTCTGCAGATGAACAATGAACTGTGGAGGTCGGGTGTCTATGCTCTTCAAATACTCAGGCCCAAACTTGATCCATTCCTCTCGTGGACGAGGAAGGTTGTCGTCGTAGTTTGAATGGTGAACACGCGAATCTTTTTCCATTGCTGTGATTCTCGTTCCGTCCAAAAGGAAGAAATAAATCATGCCTTCAGAACTGCCGTGGCAATATGGCTTGCGCTTTGATTGCCCTGAGTGCGGCGTTCGGCAAGAGCCTGATTTGACTCTCTCGTTCCCGCCGAACTTCCAGGGTAAGTCTCTGGAAGAGGCGTACCAACAGTGCGGCCAACCGCCGACAGAAGTTATTGCGCTTCTGACAGCGCCGTTCGTTTGTTCCATCCAGCAAAAGCCTGTGCATCCCCCGCAAATTGGCGAAGTGTTTCTGGTAGCTCTAGTCCAATAAGATCGTAGTAATGACCAATCGGAACAATAGCGTAGCCGTCGAGCGTGGCGAGGATCGGGCCTTTACCCTTGTTAATAATGGAAAAGAGTTTTTCGCCGGGTCTGTGTATTCGGAGACAGTTTCTTACATATGACTCGGACAGTTCAGGTACGGGCATATCTTCCTGTCAAAATCAGCACCACACAATCACCCCACTACCCGATTTAAGTCCTGCTCGACAACCACTCGATCCACCGTGTAAAATCACCAACTTTGTGATGACCAAATTCGCCCACAACACATCCAATGCGGTGCTTCACGCGAGTCGGAACGAGGATCTGAACGCTCGGGTTCAGCGCAGCATGGCGATCGCGGTGGCACTATCGGTAATGGTCGCGGCCGTTGTCGCTCCGTGGCGAGTTGGCTTTGGGCTGCTGCTCGGCGGACTCTTATCGTTGCTCAGCTATCGTTGGATGGTGAGTT
>JBGTLE010000108.1:0-20664 GCA_041744295.1 Pyrinomonadaceae bacterium
GCTCGCGTTACCTACCGAGGACGCGGCCAAGCTGGCACTGCGGACGCAGCAGGTGATCGCGCATGAATCCGGCGTGGCCGATACCGCAGACCCGCTCGCGGGTTCGTATGCGATTGAGCAACTAACGAACGAGATTGAAACGAAGGCGCGTGAGTATCTCGACAAGATTGAAGCGATGGGCGGAATGCTGCGCGCGATTGAGACTGGTTACGTGCAGCGCGAGATCCAGGAATCTGCGTATCGCTACCAGCGCGCGATTGAGACGAAAGAGAGCATCGTCGTAGGTGTCAATCAGTTTCAAAGTGAGAGTGAGTCAACAATCGAAACAATGAGGATCGATCCGAAGATCGAGCAAGCCCAGATCGAACGCGTTCGTGCGGTCCGAGCGCGTCGCGATGCAACCGCGGTCGAAGCTAAGTTAGCGAGTTTAGAGTCTGCCGCTAGAGCTGACGAGAACTTGCTGCCGCGAATCCTGGACGCAGTTGAGCGTTACGCAACCGTAGGAGAGATTAGTAATCAGTTGCGCAAAGTCTGGGGCGAGTATCGAGAGACGGCGACGGTCTAAAATATTATCTTGGAGGTTGGTGCGGTTTTGCCAGGAGGCTTGAGTGTTATGAAGCATGAATTTCACCATCTGAAAAACTCGCTGTCGTGCTTGAGGTTTGCGTTGCTTCTTTCCTGCGCGCTGATTTGCCCATCGTCCAGCGAGGCGCAGGAGCAGAACACGCCGGCGCAACAGGCAAACCCTTCAGCAACTTCTTCGAGCGAGTGGCTTCGATATACGGTGGATGGCGACAAGTTTTCAGTGCTGCTGCCGGTGATGCCGGCTATGATCACTTATCCCACCAGAACGCGGGACAACCGCGATTCTCTTCAGAAGGTGAGAATAATCGGCGCTTACTCGGATGGGGTCGCCTACGCGATCGAAGTTTTCGAGCGCAGCGGCTCAGGCGATGTCGCGCAGCTGACGGGCATGGAATTCAAGAGGGACATCGTTGTCGATGGCGTGAACGGCAAGGAATACTCCTACGAAAATAAAAACCAAAAGGGGACGGTGCAGTTATTCAGGACGAGTACGCACATTCACCTCTTTCGGGCTATCGGATCGAAGCTCATTGATCCGGACGGCGGCATAACGCGGTTCTTTTCATCGCTAAACTTCGCGCCCAAACCGGGCGATATCAAAATTACCGATGGCCCAGGCAATCGATCTGGTGAGGCAAATCCGCTGAGAATCGATGGTGGCCAGGTTGAAATTATTAAGGCCCGGGATGTGGACGTGAAGATTTCCGTAGTATCGAAACCAGAACCGTACTACACCGAAGGTGCGCGTGAAGCCGACGTTGTAGGAACGGTAGTATTGCGAGTGGTGTTCGGTTCCAATGGTGCAATCACTCATGTGCGCGTAGTTTCCGGCCTGCCACACGGTCTGACTGAACAAGCCATCTTCGCTGCCCGTCAGATCAAGTTTCATCCGGCAATTAAAGATAACCGTTTCGTCTCAATCTGGGTGGAACTCCAATACAACTTCAATCTCTATTGAAGAACGGCGAAGCGCCGGTTTGAATCGAGGGTGAGAGCTTATGAATCGACGAGAATTTTCTAAAAGCATTGCGCTCGCGGCTGTGGCGGCAGGGGCGGGCCGCATCAGTTTTGGCAGTACTAAAGACCAGCCTGAGATCTCTATCACGATGGACGATTTCAACTGGGACAAAAACCTGCGCCTCGATCCTGACCAACGCAATCGCGCGCTGCTGGAAGCCTTGGGTTCGCGCGGTAATCTGAAAGCGGCGTTATTCGTCAAAGGAAAGAACGCTGATAGTGAAAAAGGAAAGGCGCTGCTCGCCGAGTGGGATCGCGCTGGCCACATTATCGCCAACCATTCCTATTCGCATCAGGAATACAACAGCACCAAGATCGATGCAGGCGCCTTTACCGCTGACATTCTCAAGTGTGAAGAAGTAATCAAGACATATCCGCGCTTCCAAAAGATCTTTCGCTTCCCGTATCTCAAAGAAGGCGAGACTGCTGCAAAGCGCGATGCGGTCCGCGCGTTTCTAAAACAGCATGGCTATCGCAATGGTCACGTAACTATCGATGCGTCTGACTGGGCTGTCGAGGATCGGCTTAATAAACGTTTGACAAAAGAGCCCTCCGCCGACGTGAAGCCCTACCGCGATTTCTATCTCGACCATATGTGGGAACGGGCGACTTACTACGATGATCTTTCGCGAAAGGTGCTCGGTCGCAGCGTCAAGCACACGATTCTGATGCACTACAATCTTTTGAATGCGCTCTTCCTCGGCGATCTGCTCGACATGTTCAAGAGCCAGGGTTGGAAGCTAATCGATGCTGAAGAGGCTTTCAAGGATTCCGTTTTCAAGTCGAACCCTGAAATCGTGCCGGCCGGCGAAAGCCTGATCTGGGCTTTGGCAAAAGAGACTGGACGATTCGATAAGACGCTTCGCTATCCCGCGGAAGACAGTGAGTATGAGAAGGCGGAGATGGATAAGAGGGGACTGTAGCTGTCAGATGTCAGAAGCTGGATGTTGGTAAAGAGTGGACTTTGGTCTTTGGACTTTGGTCTTTGCTTTTATATTCGTTAACTTCGAGATCGTTCGCATTAAACCGGCTACTGCCCAAAGAAGTCAAAGACCAAAGACCAAAGACCAGCAGTTCTTACTAACATCCAACATCCAACATCTCTCCAATGCTGCTCGAGGTCAACAATCTCCACACTCATTTCCCCACCCGCGCCGGCCTCGTGCGTGCGGTTGATGGCGTGAGTTTTTATCTCGAACGTGGTGAACTGCTCGGCGTCGTCGGAGAATCGGGTTGCGGCAAGTCGATCACAGCACTTTCGATTATGCGTTTGATCTCGCCGCCAGGAAGAATCGTTTCGGGCGAGATAAATTTCAAAGGCTGCAGTCTTCTCGACTTGTCCGATTCGCAGATGCGGCAGATTCGCGGCGACGACATCGCCATGATCTTCCAGGATCCCATGACCTCGCTGAATCCGGTCTTCACGGTCGGCGATCAGATCGCGGAAGCTCTCCGTCTGCACAAGAACCTCTCGCGCAAAGACGCCAAATCCGCAGCTATCGAAGCGATGAAAGAAGTTTCGATTCCCGATCCGGCGCGTCGGGCCGATGACTATCCGCACCAGCTTTCAGGAGGCATGCGCCAGCGTGTCATGATTGCTATGGCGCTGGCCTGCGATCCGGAGTTGCTGATCGCAGACGAACCAACCACGGCGCTCGACGTCACGATCCAGGCACAGATATTGGAACTGCTCGATGATTTGAGGAAGACGCGTGAGCTCGCGGTGCTGCTTATCACTCACGATCTGGGCGTGGTAGCCGAAGTCGCCGATCGCGTGGCCGTGATGTACACCGGGCGCATCGTGGAAGAGTCGCCGGTCGATGAGTTATTTGCGCGACCAAAGCACCCATACACCGAAGGCCTGTTGCGATCGGTGCCGAAATTGACGGTCGAGGGCGTTGCTCGAGTGACCAGATTGGAAACTATCGAAGGCACGGTGCCGAGTCCGACTGATCTTCCTCCGGGTTGTCACTTCGCGCCGCGTTGTCCGTACCGAATGCCGCGTTGCACGGAAGAAGAAATTCCACTCTATCAACTTGAACACGGCGTTAAGGTGCGTTGTGTGCTGTTCGATCTCGCAGCAGCGGTAACGGCTGATCACCAGGCAGAATTAAGATCCACAGATTACGCAGATTCAACAGATTCCGAAACGCTAAGAGAAGACCGCTCAATAGATGTTTAGACGCTGGCTGTTAGATGCTAGTAGATGTTGGGAGGTAGAGATGATGTGTTATTCGATTGTTGAGTCAAAAGTTGACTCGGAATCACGGCCGTAGTGGTTAGTTCAACACTAACATCCAGCCGCCAGCATCCAGCTTCTATTGGTCGGTCATCTGTGTCATCTGTGGATAGTCTAGATTCCATGAACAAAGAAGAACTCATCAGCGTTCGCGATCTCGTCAAACACTTCCCAGTCGAAGGAAGTGATGACGTTGTGCGCGCAGTCGATGGCATTTCTTTCGAAATCTTTCGGGGTGAAACGCTGGGCCTCGTCGGCGAATCGGGCTGCGGCAAGTCAACCGTGGGCCGCTGTTTGCTCAGATTGATTGAGCCCACCAGCGGCCAGATCATGTTCGAAGATCGCGATGTGCTGTCGTTGGGTAAATCGGCACTGCGCGAGTTGCGACGCGAAATGCAGATCGTCTTCCAGGATCCGTATGCATCGCTCAATCCCCGGATGAAGGTCGGCGATATCATCGGCGAACCGCTCGCGATTCACAGCATCGGCACGAAGACAGAGCGGCTAGCGCGAGTGGCCGAGTTGCTTGAGCGGGTGGGATTGAATCCGGATTACATGAAGCGCTACCCGCATGAGTTCTCGGGTGGCCAACGTCAACGCATCGGCGTCGCGCGGACGCTGGCACTCAATCCAAAGCTGATCGTCGCGGATGAGCCGGTATCGGCGCTCGACGTTTCCGTGCAAGCGCAGGTCGTGAATCTCTTGCAGGATCTGCAGCAACAATTTGGTCTAACTTATCTCTTCATCTCGCACGGTCTGGCGGTCGTTGAGCACATCTCAACGCGCGTGGCGGTGATGTATCTGGGCCGCATCGTCGAAGTTGCCAGCGCGCTGGATCTTTACGCACGGCCAAAACATCCTTACACGCAGGCGTTGCTTTCGGCGATCCCGGTGCCTGATCCTAAACGCAAACGCGAGCGAATCGTGTTACAGGGAGATGTGCCTACGCCTATCAATCCGCCTTCAGGCTGCCGCTTTCGCACGCGTTGTCCGATTGCAATTGACGAGTGCGCACAGGTCGATCCCGAATTGCGGGAGCTTGCTCCGGGACATCGAGTCGCATGTATTCGCGCAGCCGGTTGGAATGAAGCCCGCGCTTCTGCCTAACGAGAGTTTCGGAGACTATCTACAGATTGAGGATCTTTGTGCTTGTACTTTGTGCTTCGAGTTTAGACTTCTAAGAGCTTGACCCCAAGAAGAATCAAGTACAAAGCACAAAGCACAAAGCACAAAGCTCTTCTTCTTAAATCTGTGGATTGCTTTCCGCCAGCCGCTGAAACCCGCAGCGACGAAGAAGCGTATAGAATCCATAAATCCGAATGCCGCAGTTGATTCGCGGCCAGACTCAAAACTGAATTCGCAAACCGGAAAGGGAACTCCCCAATGCGTCGAATCGCTGGTGTGGTAATCGCTGTCATCGGCTTGTTGTTGCTGGTCCTTGGTATCGTCAAGATAGTCCCAGGAGCAGCGCAGCCCGGAGGCTTTACTCTATTTGTAGGACTGTTATGCATTGGCCTCAGTTTCATACCGCGTGGTCAGGTCCCGGAAGATGCACCGCCGCCACTACCACCGTCGGAAAGGGTGACCGGAGTCTTCTACGATCCCCAACGCATCTTTGAGAACCTCCATTTTCATCCACGTTGGTTGGCCGCTTTTGTCGTGATTGCCATTGCTTCAGCGGTTTATCACGTCGCCTATGTCCAACGGATGGGACCCGAAGTTATTGCGTTAGCTCCCATCGAGAAGACAATTGAGAGTGGGTTCATACCTGCCGACCGGGCTGAGGAGATCAAGGAACAGACACGCGAATCGGCGAGATCGCCATTGATGCGGGTCTTTGGGCCATTAAATGAAATCGGTGGCATCTTCTTTTTCATGTGCATTCTGGCGGCGCTGCTGCTCTTGCTGACGCTGATCTTTGGCGGGAGGATCACCTTTTGGCAGGCCCTATGTGTTGCGATCTACTCGTCAATGCCGCCGATAGTTATCGATAAAGCGATCAGTATGATCCTGCTCTACCTGAAGTCACCCGACGAGATTGATCCTTTGAAGGGACAAAAAGGACTGGTGCGCGCCGATCTGGGGATTCTCTTTACTCCGTCGGAGAATCCCGTGTTGTATATGATAGGAAGTTTCGTTGGCGTCTTGACGATTTACGGGTTGTGGCTCGAGGCGACGGGCTTGCGTTACGCTGGTGAGAAGTTGAGTTCAGCGAGCGCCTGGACGATTGCGCTCATTCTTTGGGCTATCGGCTTATTGCTCGCAGTGATCATGGCGCTGTTGTTTCCAGCATTCGTAGCTTAGGTAAGAAGCTATCCGCTGATTACGCAGATTTAGAAGAAGAGCTTTGATTGTTTCAAGTTTGGCCGTCGCTCTGAGATCTGAAATTTGAAATTTCAGATAATTTCAGATCTCAAAGAGATTCGTCTTGTTACCACACGACAAAGAACACTGTCGAAGCAAAAAGTACTAAGAACAAAGCTCAAAGTTCAGAGTTCTTTCAAATCTGCGTAATCTGTGGATAGCCGTTTTGAGTCTACTCGTAACGGAGCGATTCGATAGGGTCGAGTCGGGCTGCTTTCCACGCGGGCCAAATGCCGAACACCAGTCCAATGCCAACGCTCGCCACCAGGCCGCCGATTGGCGCCCACAGCGGAACATAAGAAGGAAGCAGCAGACTCAGCAATAAGGTCAAACCCCAGCCGACCGACAATCCCACAATCCCACCTAGTCCCGTCAGCGTTGCCGCTTCGATCAAGAACTGCCACATGATGTCGCTGCGTTTGGCGCCGATTGCTTTGCGCACGCCAATTTCTCGCGTTCTTTCCGTTACGGAAACCAGCATAATATTCATCACGCCGATACCTCCGACCATCAGTCCCACCGACGAAATCACAACCATCGCGATAGCGAGGCCGGCGGTTATCGAACGGAAGTTATCCAGGATGCTTTCCGCGGTCTCCATGCCGAAGTTGTCAGGAGCAGCGAAGGCGACCTGGCGCCTGACGCGCAACATGTCACGCACCTGGTCCTTGGCTTCATCCATCACTCCCGGCCTTGCAACTGCGAGAATAAAAATGTCGTCAGCGTTAGGCTTCAACTTCTTGGCCACACTGAACGGGAGATAGATTACGTTGTTTTGATCGTCGCTTCCGCCGCTGATCAGAAACTGCTCGCGCTTTTGCAAAGTGCCGACGACGCGAAACTCGTCCGCACCGATCTTCAATGTTTGGCCGATCGGTGAGCCGAACGGGAAGAAATCGTCTGCTACTTTCGAACCGATGACTGCGACGTCCTGCTTGGTGTCTTCTTCTGACTGGGTGAAAAAGCGTCCTTCCGAAACTATCTGCGTACCGGCCCGCTCAAAATCCGGCAAGGTGCCTTGTAGCGCAACTCCTGCGGTCGTCTTCCCGTTTCCGGAAACAAGCAGCTTCTGGCCAAAGAAATTGTTGGTGATGTCGAGAAAGGGAACGGAGATCTCAATTGTCGGCAAGGTAGAAAGAGCGATTGCGTCGTCGTAGGTTAGCTCTTTGCGCATGCGTTCTTCACGCGACATTCGACCCACATGTATTCCGGGGTTGTACTTGCTGATAAATATTGAGCGCGTACCAAACGATTCGACTTCCTTCTTCACTGAGACGTCGATGCCGCTGATGATCGAAGCGATCAGCATTACCGTGATGACGCCAATCACCACACCAAAGACAGTCAGGAACGATCGGAGCTTATTGGCAAGCAGAGTCGCCAGCGCCATTCGCAGGTTTTCATAAATGTCGTTCCTAATTAACTTCATTGCTACTCACCCGCTCCTTCAAAGTCCGTTGTCAGTAGTCCGTTGTCAGTAGTTTTCGTAACAAAGGTACGCGCTCCGTCTGCATCTCGACAACGAACCACGGACAACGGACCACTGACTAGTCTGCACGCAACGCCTCAATCGGATCCAACCTCGCAGCCTTCCACGCCGGGAAAACTCCTGCCAACACGCCGACCACGGCGGAAACACCGACCGCGATCGTCACCGCGCCAATTGAAAGTGAAGTGGGAAAGAACACTGCCGTCAATACGCGACCGATGATCCAGGCAATCGTCACGCCGACGGCGCCTCCAATTCCAGACAACGTCACAGCCTCAACCAAAAACTGTTTGAGAATATCAATCTGCCTCGCGCCCAACGATTTTCTGATTCCAATCTCTTTCGTTCGTTCCGTAACTGACACGAGCATGATGTTCATGATCACGATCGCACCGACCAAAAGAGCGATACTCGGAACCGCAATCGCAACGATGAAAATGGTCCCGAATAGTCGATCGCGCAGCCCGGTAATCGCGTCGGGAGTAACGATCCCGAAGTTGTCCTTTTCACCGGTGTCGAGCTTGCGTCTGACGCGCATCAGGAAGCGCGCTTCGTCGACGGCGTCGTTGAACTGCTCGTCGGTCTTGGAAGTTGCCACGAAGTAGAGTGAACGTTGCCGCAGCAGGCCGCCGAAATTGTTGGCGTAGGTCTTCAAAGGAATTTGCACGAAGTTGTCCTGGGGAATGCCAAAGACTGTTCCGCGCGCCGTCTCGACGCCAATGACACGATATGGAAGTCCCCTGATCGTTATCTCCTGGCCCACTGGATTGCCTGCGGGAAATAGCTTGGTCGCGACGTCGGCGCCGAGATAAGCAACTTTCTGGGCAGCATCATCTTCAGGTTGAAGTATGAAGCGCCCCTCAGCTATGTCGCGGTTTTCGATGTCGGCAATCGCCGCGGTCGCGCCGGAAACAAAAACGTCTTCCAGAATTTGATCGCCGCGTTTCAGAATTGATGGGGTACCGCGTGCTCGCGCTCCGATGCGGCCAATTAAGGTAGCTCGTTGCTGGAGGTACTCGTAATCGTCCATCGTTAGCTCTTTATTTCGGCGCTGCGCTGCGGCAATGGTGTCGGTGTCTTTGAAATCCTCGAGCGGATTGAAACGCTGAACCGTAAATGATTTGGCGCCGATCCCGGCAATTTTCTCGTCGACATAACGGTTAAAGCCCTGGATCAGCGAGTAAACGACGACCACGGCCATGACGCCGATGATCATGCCCAACAGGGTGAGCGCTGAACGCAGTTTGTGCGCCCAAATCGCTGCAATGGCAAGCTTCAGAGTTTCGATGAATTTCACGGTTGAGGTATTACGGTATAGGTCGTCACATTGTTTTGTAAACCCGGCGGGCTGAAGAGTGCTGCGTAACGACGAAGTGCTGAGTGCTGAGTACTGAGTTCCGGCTTCTGGTTAGACTTGCTCGTTCAACCGAAACTCGGATTACGAGTCGGCCCTTTTAACTCAATACTCCATCAGTGGTCGCGTTTTGGGATACCGGAACTCAGTACTCAGCACTCAGTACTTTCAGCAGGCTCAGCAATCGAACATGACTCGTTATTCCCAACGTAGCGCTTCGATTGGATCTAGTCGCGCCGCTTTCCACGCCGGCCAGAGTCCAAAGACGATTCCCACTGCTGCCGAGATCCCGACTCCAACTCCGATTGCCCACAACGGGACGTAGGCAGGCAACGGCGAATACTTATTCATAAGCAGACTCGCAAGCTCGCCCACAATCAGCCCGACGACGCCCCCAATCGCGGTCAACACCACGGCTTCGATCAAAAACTGCGAAAGAATATTGAGCCGCGTCGCTCCGACAGCTTTTCGAATGCCGATCTCTTTTGTTCGTTCGGTGACTGAGACCAGCATAATGTTCATTACGCCGATGCCGCCGATCATCAGCGCGACAAACGAAATCGAGGTCAGCACCAATGCGGTCGCTCCGGTCAGTTGATTGTAAACGTCAAGCAACGAATCCTGCGACGAGATGCCAAAGTTGTTCGGCGCACTCGGCGGCACGCGACGACGGCGACGCAGAATGTCGGTCATCTCGTCGATGGCGGGCTTCACGGCCGCGCGAGAAGTGGGCCGAACGATGATGAAGAAGACGACTTCCGGAAATGGTCGATCGGGATAGTACTTGTCGAAGGTGGTGATCGGAACAAAGATCGAATTGTCTCGCGACTGGCCAAAGAAGTTACCGAGCGGTTCCATCACGCCGATCACTTGATAAGGGTTACCGTTGATTCGGACCTGCTTATCGACTGCATCCTCATAAGGAAAAAGCGCCCGCATAACATCGACGCCAAGGATGCAGACGTTGGAACGATCCTGCATGTCGATATCACTCACGAAGCGACCATTGGCGACGTACTGCGAGTGAACGAACTCGTAGTAAGGCGTCACGCCGAAGAGAATTGGAGTGTCGGTTTGTTTCTCCTGGTAGCGCACGGTCGAGGCAATCATGCGGTGTATCGGCGAGACGCCGGCAATTGAGGGCGCTTCGCGACGTAGTGCTTCCGCATCTGCCATCGTCAGATCTTTTCGATGCAGCTCTTCTGGGCCAGGCGGGCGGCCAAAGCTCGGTTCAAACTTGGCGACAAAGATGGTATTGGAGCCGAGTGATTCAATCTGATCGGCGAAGGCTTTGTTGAGTCCCTGGATAATCGAGACCATGAAGATGACCGTTACGACGCCAACGGTGACGCCGAGGATCGTCAGCGACGAGCGAAGCTTGTTCGCCCGCAGCGTATCCAGCGCCATCACCGCTGATTCTTTTACGTCGTCAAATCTCATGACAAGAAGAAGAGCTTTGTGCTTTTGAGCTTTGTACTTAGTACTGCTGCGGGGCGAGCTCTTGAATTCTTAACTCGAAGCACTAAGCACAAAGTACAAAGCTCAAAGTACAAAGTTCAGTTCCACCATCAGTGTAATCTGTGGACAGTTTCTTATTCCGATCTCAGCGCCTCGATCGGATCAAGGTTCGCTGCGCGCCAGGCGGGCCAAAGGCCGCTGATGATTCCCACCACCGAAGACACGCCCACGCCAAGCACGGCCGATGCGACGCTGATCAATAAGGGAAATCCGATCAAACTCGAAATCACCCACGCCAGCCCGAATCCGGTTAACACACCAAGCGCGCCACCCAAGGCTGTAACCGTGACGGCCTCGATCAGGAACTGGGTGAGGATGTCTTTCCGGCGGGCCCCGATTGCTTTGCGAATACCAATCTCCTTAGTCCGTTCCGTTACGGAGACCAGCATGATGTTCATCACCACGATGCCTCCAACGACCAGCGAGATTGCCGCCACACCGATGGTAACGATGTAGATGTTCGACGTGGCGCCGGCATAGAGATTCAGGAACACATCCTGCGTTTCCAGTGCGAAGCCTTCATCATCAACGTCGTCCTTAAAAGTCTTGCCGCGCCGGCTGCGCATGATTGTGCGGACCTGGTCTTCCGCCACTTCCAGATCTTCCGCCGCTGGAACCTGGATGAAAACCACGATCGATTTTCGTGAGCCGAACGCTTTCTGGTAAGACGCAAACGGAATGTAGATTACGTTGTCGCGCGAGAACCCGAGCACCGAACCCAACGGCTCGAGCACGCCGATAATCGTGTAAGGCCTCCCGGCGATGCGTATGTCCTGGCCAACTGCACGATCCGCCGGCGCGCCGCCGAAAAGGTTCTTGAGAATGTCCGGACCAACGACGCAAATTTCGCGTCCAGCCTCACCTTCACCCTCGGTCCAGATGCGACCGGCGTCGATCGTTACTCCATCGATAGCGAACATCGTCGTCGGGGTGACGCCACGCACTCGCACTCCCTCGGATTTCTGGTCCGCATGCTTGATGGTTTCAAGTGCATTCGCCGCGACGCCTACGCGCCAGCACGAAGTGCAGAGACGTGCGATGGCCTCAGCGTCTTCGTGGGTGACGTCCTTACGCTTGTTGAACTTGATGAACTCTTCGCGCGATTTGATAATTTGAGGGTTCTTGGAGATCGTGAAGACCGTCGAACCTTGCGAAGAGAAAGTCTGCGCTACGGTCTTGTCGAGACCCTTAATAATCGTGACCACGGCAATGACCGCAGTGACTCCCACGACAATACCCATCAAGGTCAGCGACGTGCGTAGTTTGTTTGAGCGAAGGCTGGAAGTCGCTACGAGAAAGGCTTCCCAGATTGCGGTTAGCCGAAGAGCAGGAAAGAACCTGGGTAGGCGAGGGAAAACTACGCGCCGCCCGCGATTGGGTGGCACGCTATCGGGATCATCGGAAATGCCATCGGGTCTCATGAACGACCTTTGCGGCCATCACGCGTTCTCCTAGCGAATTCTCTCGTCTTTCTCAATCAAACCATCGCGGATGGAAATCACTCGATGTGCGCGCGCGGCGATATCCGCTTCGTGCGTGACGACGATGATAGTGTTTCCTTCTTCGTGCAGGCGCTCGAATAGATCCATGATCTCGCCGCTGGTGTGAGTATCCAGCGCGCCGGTCGGTTCGTCCGCCAAAAGGATTGAAGGGTGGTTTACGAGTGCACGAGCGATTGCCACACGTTGTCGTTGTCCGCCGGAGAGTTCATTTGGGCGGTGGGTGACACGATCCGACAGATCAACCGCCGCCAGCGCTTGCTTCGCCATCTCGTGACGCTGCGCTGAACCAATGCCGCCGTAAATCAGCGGCAACTCCACATTGTGAAGCGCAGTGGCGCGTGCCAGGAGGTTGAATGTCTGGAAGACAAACCCGACCTCCTGGTTTCGGATCCGGGCGAGTTCGTCATCATCCATATCGGAAACGTTCTTGCCGTTCAGCCAGTACTCGCCTTTACTCGCCGTGTCGAGACATCCAATCAGGTTCATCAGAGTCGACTTACCGGATCCAGAAGGGCCGATGATTGCTATGTACTCACCCTTCGGCACGTCGAATGAGACGCCGTGCAGCGCGTGCACTTCTTCCGTTCCCATCTGGTAGGTCTTCCAGAGGTCGCGCATCGAGATCAGCGCCCGCGGATCGCCCCCGGGAGCGAACTGCGTTTCGTCTTTGATTGGCGTCTCCACCAGCGGAGAGGCAAGTGTCAGGTTGCTGCTCATTTAGCTGCCCTCGCCTGAGATTGGAGTACCGGGCTTCTTCGTCTGGCGTTTGACGGTCATTCCGTCTTTCAGCGTCTTTAGCACACGGCTGGGACCACGCACGATTTCGGTATCCGGATTCAAGCCACTGGTGATTTCAATGTCGGCCTCACCGGTGATTCCGGTTGTGATTTCGACGAACCGAACTTTATTACCTTCAATGAGGTAGACACCCTTCTGGCTTTTCGGCTTGTCCGCCGGTGCCGGCGTCGGAACACTTCCGGCGACGGTGGCTGCTGGGGAGGCAGCATTAGGTGCCTTCTCGACAATCGCTTCGAGTGGAACTGCGACGACGTTGTTCTTCGTCTTCGTGGTGACGGTTGCCGTAGCACTCATACCGGGACGAAGTGCGTTGCGAATCTCGTCGTTCATATCTTTGAGCTCTACCGTCACTTTGAACTCTTTGGCTTCCTGAACGTTCACGCGATTTGAAAGTCCGCCCTGCGTGTCAGATTTCGAGATAGCGAGCGGGTTCTTTTGCCTCACGACTGCGGCAATCTCTTTTTCGCCGAGCGCATCCACTTTCACCTTGGCTTCCTGGCCCACTTCGACGTTCGAGATCTCAGTCTCGTCCACGTTGACTTCAACGTTAATCGTCGACATGTCGGCAATGGTCATCAGGGGCGTAGTTGAAAGACCAGCCACTGCGTACTCACCGACGCGGGTGGGAATGTCAGCAACCACACCATTCAGCGGAGACAATTGCGTTGCCTTTGAACGTTGGCTTGATTGCCCGCGCAACAACGCCTGTTGCTGGCTCGCACGCATCTCGGAAGACTTTATGCCAGTCCTGGCTTCCTGGACCGAAATCTTCTGTTGGTTTGCACGCTCCTGTGCTTCTTTGACGGCGATGCGCTGCGATTCAAGATTGGCCCTGGCAGTTTCCAGCGCGATCTTCGCCTGGTCGAGCCGATCACGTGCGGCATCGTATTCCGACCGCGAAGACACGCCCGCTTCGATCAGGTCGCTGCTGCGTTTCAATTCGCGCTGGGCGGTATTGAGATCAACCTGAGCACGGTCGACCGAAGTCTGTAGCGCAACCAGTTGCTGTCGGGCTGAAGCAACGGACGCTTCCGCCACTACCAACCCCTGCTGAGCTGACGAAACCGCGTTTCGTGCATTCTGCACATCGTTAATCGACGCCTGTGCTGCGGCCCATTGGGCTTCCTGACTGGATTGGAGTTGCGTCGGGTCGACGCGCACGAGTGGCTTGCCTACCGTAACCTGATCACCCGGGTTAACGTAGATCTCTTCGATTCGGCCCGGCACCTCGCTGGTCAGCTTGATGTAGCGAACCGGTCTTACCTCGCCTGACGCCGTGACTGTCTGTCGGAGCTCGGGTCGAACGGTTATTTTTACAGTCGTTACTTCCGGCTCCTCTTTGCGGCTGGCAAAAACGCTGATGATAATAACCAGCGCCAGGACCGCGACCACGCTCACCGCAATTATGATCTTCTTCTTCTTACTTAAAGCCATGTCATATTCCTTCGATCGATTGTAATAGGTTAGTAGATGGCTAACGAGGGCTGAAAGATTGCCAGGCGTAGCCGACCTCGTCCATTCGAGTAGCTCTTACGTCCAAAAATACCAAACAGTTTCAATTAACCGCAATGAAGAGTACAGGTTTCGCTGTGTCTGGAGGTCTCGGCTTACTCGTATCAGTCCCTCGCCGTGCCACTTGAAGCGCGGTGCTGGTTGATCTCGGAGGCACGCTACTTCTTCTAATGAGTTTAATCTTCTTTGGTCAAGCGAGAAACCAACTAATCCGCCAGATTGCCACCGTTGGCGCGACCCATCTTTTCGCGCTAGAATGTGGCAGGTTTGCACTGATAAGACGTTTGAAGCCCGGATTTTATTACTGTCTTTTTAGCGTCCCCGCACAAATAACCCATGATTACCTGCGAGAGGTGTAAGACTGAGAACATTGAAGGATCGCAGTATTGCGATGAGTGCGGAGCACCTCTCAGACCCAATGCGCGTGGCGGTGAAGCGAGATTCAGTCCGCTAAATGGCGACGGTCAGAATGGTTCGCACGCGGCGGCAAAAATTCCGCAGCCTGAGTTGGCTGCCGGACAAAGCGGCCCAGCGCTCAACCTCTCATCGTCGTACGGTCATAAAGACGGGCCTCATGCCATGCTCGTAATTGAGCGCGGTCGTTCCATCGGCAAGCAGTTCATGATGACTGGAGCAGACTCCCAGATCGGTCGCTGGGATGCTGACGGGGGCGTGTTCCCGGATGTCGATCTCGACTCCGACGATCCTGAAGCAAAGGTCTCGCGGCGTCATGCGCGCATCACGATGCGCGATGGTCAATATTTTGTCGAGGATCTGGGGTCGACAAATGGAACGTTCGTGAATCGTGGTAAGCGATTGACCCCCGGAGCCCGACAGGTTCTGAACGACGGCGATGAGATCATCGTCGGCAAAACATTTTTGCGATTTCGTAGGGTTAAGTAGTAGCAACGTCGGATCGTCTTAGTCATAGGGCTTTGCAGTACTAAGGTTTCCCTAACTCTTAATGGCTGATTGTATCGAATGCGGCGCGCAAACTGCGCCTGATCAACCTTTCTGCGGCAGCTGCGGCACGCAACAGCCGGAGCCGATCTCTGCATCGGCATCGGCGGCTGAAGATAACGTCGCAGAAGAAAAAGTCTCGGCACCGCTCGAAATTATCCCGCAAGCCGACACGCAGGAAAATGATGGAGAGGAAGGGTCTACTGACAGCAAGGACCACATACTTCAGGCTGATACTTTGGAGAATGATGGCAAGGAAGTTGCCACGCTGGCAGCAGAGTTCAAAACCGTGCTCGACGATTCGCTGAGCGGGGCAGGAACCGGCAGCATGCAAATGCACACCAGCCAGGGCGTGCACAAGGGAACAACCGGCGGTCATCAACCCACGATCAAGCAACTCGATCCCGGGACGGTTTTGAATGGCCGATACGAGATTGCACGGCGCATTGGCGGTGGCGGCATGGGAGCTGTCTATCTCGCGAAAGACCGCAATCTTGGTGATGCCCCTCGTGCGGTGAAGGAGATGGTTGAGGCCCACCTCGATCCAGTCCAACACGAAAAAGCCATCGGCGACTTCAAACGCGAGTCCCTGCTGCTGACGTCACTCGAACATCCTTCGATTCCCACCATCTACGATTACTTCTACGACGACCCGCTCTCACGTTTTTACCTCGTCATGAAATACATCTCAGGCGGAGACCTGGCTTCGCGGATGCGGAGCGCGCCAGGTGGCCGCATCGATGAAAAGACAGTCGCCCATTGGGGTATGGAGGCCGCGGATGTGCTCGAGTATCTGCACTCGCGACCGAAAGCGATTATTTATCGTGACCTGAAACCCGCAAACTTGATGGTTGATGGAAACACCGGACGGCTGATGCTGATCGATTTTGGCATTGCGCGTTGGGTGACTCGTCAGGAAAAAGGCGTGACTGCGGTGGGAACGATGGGTTATGCCCCGCCCGAATTGTTCAGCGGGCGAGTTGAGCCTCGGTCGGATGTCTATAGCTTAGGCGCGACCTTGTTTCATCTGATCACCGGCACCGATCCGCAGGACAATCCGCTGCTGATCTTTGATTTTGCCAAGAACCCGCGACCGCGACAGATTACCCCGTCGATCTCCTCAGAGATGGAACAGATCCTGATGCGGGCAGTGGAATACAAACCAGAAGATCGATTTGGTTCCGCGGGCGAGCTTCGTGAAGCTCTTTCTGAGCATGTTGAGAAACTGAGGTTGGGCCAGGTTAGCTACGGCATGCCTACGCCACAACTTGGAAATGAGACCGTTCAGGTCCAAACCGTCTACTGCGGATTCTGTGGCGGTCGTATCGCCGCTGATGATGTGTTTTGCGCTCACTGTGGCGCGCGACAACCGCTCGCGGGCGCGGGTGCAAGCGCAACCCTTCGGGCGGCACGGCCGACCGCAAAGCTGGTGGTGGCAGGAACGACCGAGCTCGATGCCTCCTTCATCATTCAGAAAGATAACAACCTGGTGGGCAGGACCGATCCGCACTCGAATATTTTCCCCGAGATAGATCTGTCACGATTTGATCCTGAGACAAAGGTCTCGCGCCGTCACGCGCGCATCTGGCTTGAAGGAGAGACATTCCTGGTTGAGGATCTGGGCTCCGTGAACGGCACCGTAATTAACGATTCGGTACGACTGGCTCCGCGACAGCCGCGTGTTCTGGATAGCGGAGACAAACTCCGTCTGGGTGAAACAACATTACATTTCCTTTTGGGGTAGCCCCACGTTTGAGTCCAACCTTTAGATTTGCGCTGTTGCAAGCTAAAGCTTGGGCTTTAAAATTGGCCTTAGACAGAGTTTTGACCGCCGATAAAATGACAACGGAAGCGTCCGCGATTGCCACTCCAAACGTGAAGCCCCGGGGAGTACGCAGAACCTTTGAAAGACTGCGAGCGCCATTTTCGTTGCGGTGCGGTGCGCTGCTCATCGATTACCTGATCCTGGTTTCCATACTCGCTTTCAGTACTTTAATTGCCCGGATGCTGGGCGGTGGCGCGCGGACAGCGGGCACTTCTTCTGAGACTGCCGGAATAATTATCGCGATTGTGGTCGCCGTGCTGGATCTCGGAGTGCTGGCTGGACTCACCGGGTTTACGATAGGAAAGTGGGCGACCGGCCTGCGCATTGTTCGTAACAATGGCGAACCAGTGGGAATTGGTCGGGCCCTAATCAGACATTTTGTTGGTTATCCACTCTCGCTGATAACGCTGGGACTGGGATTCGTCATCGCAGCGTTCAGTACTCGTGGTCGGACACTACACGATCTAATTGCGGGAACTCGGGTTGTTCGTGATGGTCCGGTTATCCCGCGGTAGCTGGTTTAAGCTCTATGGCTCCGGCGACGCCCAGATCGTTGTCGACTTTTCCTTGTGATCCACTGCGTACAATTTGAGACCCAGTAGTAGAACTGCTTCAACAATGTCTGAACTGATTGTCAAATATCCCGACCGCGCACCCGATCATTTTCCGTTGGGAAGATTGCGCATCACCATTGGCCGTTCTGCTCGCAACGATCTGTGTATTCCCGATCCGTTTGCTTCGCGGGTTCACGCTGAAGTGCGGCGCGAAGGCGATGAGTACTTCCTGCAGGATTTGGGATCCGCAAACGGCACGCTATACAACGGCCTGAGCGTAGAAGCCACGGTGCCTTTGCAGTCCGGCGGGCGCATTCAAATTGGTGAGACGGAGATCATCTTCGACGACGGCACCTTCAATTCGAGCATGGGCGCCACGATGATCACCGACAACAATACGACTTCGCTGCCGGAAGCGACGATTGCCCTGGCATCAGGAGATCGCACCACTTCAGGATTGCTGGAAGCGATTGAAGGCGCACGGACCAAGCCCGAGCATACTCCCGAAGCGCGGGCCGCAAAACAAGGTGACCTGCTCGCCCTGATCAGCAAAGTCGGAATAACCCTGATGGCTTCGGAAACACTCGGCGAGACTCTCGAACAGATCGTCTCATTGGTGTTTGAAGCCGTGCCGGCCGATCGTTGTCTACTGATGATGCGCGACGAGGGAGCCGCCGAGATGCGCGTCGCGGTCGCGCGGCTTCGCGATCGAGTGGGTGAGGTGGGGGAGATTCGAGTCAGCCGCAACGTGATGGACGAAGTAATCATGCGCGGTAAATCCGTGCTGACGTCCGACGCGCAACACGATCCGCGCTTTGCCAGCGGCACGATGGTATTGCAAGGCGTTCGCTCGGTACTCGCTGTTCCGCTCGGCGTCTCAGACAAGGTGTTCGGAATTATTTACGCCGACTCGCCAATTGCTGAAGGGCGCTTCACGGAAGACCACTTGAAATTGCTGACCACGCTGGCGTCGGTAGCGGCAATTCGTGTCGAGAATGCCCGACTGATCGAGTCCAGACTGCAACAGGAACGCCTCGAGCGAGAGTTGCAACTGGCGATGGAAATTCAGCAGCGTTTCCAACCGACAGCTCCACCCGTCATATCGGGTTACGAGTTTCAGGGAATCAGTTTTCCCTGTTACGAAATTGGCGGCGACTACTACGACTTCATCAAGCGCGAGGACGGGCGATTGGTAATTGCCCTGGGCGACGTTTCGGGAAAGGGAACGGCGGCGGCGCTTTTGATGTCGTCGTTGCACGCAGCCGTACACGCTCAGGCCTGCTCGCATGACTCGCTGGTTGAGACTATCTCCGCAGTTAATCGCTATCTGGCGGACAACATTCCGCCGAATCGGTTCGTCACCTTGTTTTATGCTGAACTCGATCCGGAATCGGGAGCGTTGTCGTTTCTGAACGCCGGTCACAATCCGCCGTTGATCGTTCATGCTGCAGGAACGGTCGAGCAACTCGCGTCTGGTGGTTTGCCTTTGGGTATTAAGCCCGACGCGGAATATCGCGAAGGCCGCACGCAGTTACAGCACGGCGATGTCCTGGTGATCTACTCTGATGGTGTGACTGAGGCTGCGAGTCCCAGCGGTGAAGAGTTTGGACCGACGCGTTTGTATGAAGTGGTTTCACGAAACGTGGAGGCTTCGGCGGCTGGTATCCGGGATCGAATCGAATCCGCACTGACGAAGTTTTCGCAAGGCACGCAGGCCGCCGATGACATAACTTTAGTTATCGTGAAGCGACAAGCGGAGTCTCGGGCGGCGGCGGTTGTGTGACAGTAATAAAGTCCAAAGTCCAAAGTCCAAAGTCCAAAGTCCAAAGTCCAAAGTCCAAAGTCCAAAGTCCAAAGTCCAAGGTCCAAAGTCCAAAGGTCTTAAATGATCAATGAGAAATGTCAAACGATATATGGTAAATGCTCTTTCTGACTTGTTACCTTCTAGTCATTAACCCCAAACTCCAGCAACTTATACTCCCCAGTAGCGCCGTCCTTCCCCAAATAGAAGATCAACTGCCCGCAAAACAGATCGTAGTTTTCACCTTCCTTCAGCGGTTTCGCGCTCGCCAGGCAACGCCGAATCTTTGGCGTAAAGAGTTGCGGGTAGATGCGAATAAAATCCTCGCGATTGCGCTCTTTGCTGTCATAGAGGAAAGGCAGTTTCGTCATCGAGGCCACCGCCTCTTTGTCGTTCCTTGAAATAGCAGCCCTGAACTTGGTTAGGAACGCGGTGAACTCCGGGTCTGTTTTTGGCGTTTGCGCTAAGCCGACGCCGGTCGAACAAGAAACAATCAGCAGCAGGAAGACGAAGATGCGAGTGAAGTTCATGAGCATTATTCCTCTTTGCGTGATTGACCAACTCTCTGCTGTCGCGACGGCCAGCGCAAGCCACTGATTACGTGCAGCAGCGTGCCGTACAGGATTGCGTACATTGCTCTACCGGAAAATGGGCCTTCGAAGTTTGCTTGCGGCGGCTCATGGATAAATGCCAATACCAGCATAATGGTGGCCACCACGATCAAGAGCGATCCTACCAGTTGCAGCGCCAGTCGCCAGCGTTCAATGTGGTAAGTGAAGTAGGCGCCAATTCCCAGATTTACGAGTCCGGCCAGCAGAATGTAGATGTGACGACTGCGATAGAACATCCGCTGTAGATCGGGCACGCCGACCAGATGATTCAAGTAGCGGTCCATGTACTGTCCGGTCAGGACGAAGACGATTACTATCGTGATACCGAAGATTACATGAAAGGTTTTCATCAGATCTCGATGCGCATGATCGGTCGCGTTGGCGAGCGGCGCGCGACTTCCCTACATCCAGCCTTGCTAAAAGCTGACGACACGCCGTGCCACAGGAAAGGATCAGCCATCTTCTCGTTGGTGGTTTCAGTCGGGTAGCCTTCAACAATCATCGCACCGTTTTTGGCCGCAAACTCGGCAGCCGC
>JBGTLE010000109.1:0-12737 GCA_041744295.1 Pyrinomonadaceae bacterium
GCACGCGCATTAAGGTCAATCTCAATAAGTTGCCCGCAGATATGACGACAATCAGTCTGTACGCGGTCGACGAAAACGGCACTGTGACGGCACTCGGACCGGCAACGGTCTCAAACGGATCCGTCAGTTTTAATACCACGACGCCATTGAGCAAATTCATGCTAGTCGCCTCGCCTGAGGCCAAGCTCGTTACTTACGATCCGCAAACTAAGATCCTGTTTCGCAGCGCGGTGCCCGCAGGCTTAGCGGTTGTTCCAAGGGTCGTAGTCGTAGCTCCAGTCGGCGAAAAGGTCGCGGCAGTAACTACCGAACAGCCGACCGCCGTGGTAACTACCGAACAGCCGACCGCCGTGGTAACTCCCGCACCAGCGGCGACTGTGGGTACTGAACAACCAGCTACCACTACCGTTTACACCGTGCCCATGTTGAACATACCGTCGTTCAAAAAGGGCGACGACACTAAGATGACGGTCAACTTCACCGGTCCGCTCGCGGGAGCCCGCGCGAATGTCTTCATCACCCCACGCAAAGATGGGCCAACTGAAGTCAAAGTGCGCTTTCATGATTTGAAGGAAGTGCCCAGTGGAAAGGTGTATCAGGTCTGGGCGGTGACACAGGACAACCAGTTCTTAAAACTCGGGCAGGTCGTCAATACGCCAGGAAGGAACGAGGCGGAGATTAAGTCAGAAGTTCCGCTCCCTGACTTTGGTCTGCTGGTCACATTGGAAAATGCGACCGGAGATATGACCAGTCCGCACGGTGATCGGATTGGCTTTGTTGAAATCGTGAAGTAGTCAGGTTAACGCTAACCCCCAGCCGCGGATTCACGCGATTAGACGGATCTGAGCTATACATTTCAGATTCGGATGATCCAGCGTTATCCGCGGCTTTTTTATTTCTCAAAACATTCATTCATAAAAACTTCCGATTCGATTTTGCTTGTACTAAGATACCGCCCACGGAGTTGTTTCCCTGACTCAACTGCCGATCGTTTCCAGTCTTCCCGATAGGCCGAACATCCAGCGCTCCTTTGCTGGTAAGTAACAAACAAGCTCCCCCGGGCTTTACCTTTTGGTGATTAACGATCATGTACAAGCGAACCCCCCTCCCGTTTGGCGCCTCCCTATTTCTATTCACAATCACATTCTCAGCGACAGCCGCGTTTGCCCAGGACACACTCCCCGAATTAGTTCGGCGAGTTAAGCCTTCGGTCGTCGCGATCGCAACCTACGACGCAAAGGGTGATTCGATCATGACCGGCAGCGGGTTCTTTATCCGTCCCGGGCAGGTTGTAACCAACTTTCATGTCGTTCGCGGCGCCGCCAGAGCGGAGGTTAAGACTCTTGATGGTAAGGGTCGCACCTTCCAGGTCGCGGGTGCGCTTGCGGTTGACGTGGAAGGCGATCTCGCAATTCTCAGCGTAGACGCCCCGCAGGATCGGGTTCGCAAAAGCGAACTCGCAACGGCATTGCCTGAGGAAGGCGAAGCGATCGTCGTGATCGGCAATCCTTTAAAGCTCGAAGGCTCAGTCACGACCGGCATCGTTTCTGCAGTCCGCGAAGTCCCCAATGTCGGACGAATAATTCAGGTCACCGCGCCTATCTCGCATGGAAACAGCGGCAGTCCAGTGTTCAATCTCAAGGGTCAAGTCGTCGGTGTCGTTACGGTGAAAGTGACCAACGGGCAGAACATTAACCTCGCCATTGCGTCAGCGCGCGTCGAGGCGCTCAAAACTGGTGCCCTGCGGCCACTAGCATCGCTTCCCGCCAGAGACCGAAACGGTGATCTCGCAGACTCACTCTATCGAACCGGTCTTGATTCGCTTTGGCTGGGTAACTACGACAACGCCATCGGTTATTTCGAGAATGCCGTTAACAAAAATCCGAAACTCGCTGATGCGTGGGTGCAGGTCGGATACTGCAAGGTGAAGCAGGGGAAGAGTCTCGAAGGAGTAAAGGCGTATCAGCAGGCTTTGCAACTGCAACCTGCGTCAGCCGACGTCCACAACAAACTGGGTGATGCTTACTACTATGCAGGAAACTTGCGTGAGGCAATCGGGGCTTACAGTGAGGCGGCTCGTCTAAGGCCGGAGGATCCGGAAGTCTATTACAATCTCGCGCTGGCTTACTTAGAGAGCGGCAATCCCAGTCGCGCCATCGCGGAAGCCCAGGTGCTTCGCCGCCTTGATGAAAAGCTATATCAGAAATGGGTAGTCGATAGCGGACAGCAGAAAGAGCAGAAGTAGTCCGCTCAGTCTCCCGTGCCGGTAAACACACGGCGATCGATACTCTGAGGATTTCCCAACACGACGAAACGGAAGTTGCGCATGTACTTCTGTGCCGCCGCCTGAACTTCGGCGGGCGTTACACTTTTTACTCGCTCAATGACTTCCACCGAATTGCGCCAGCCGCCGCCAATCAGTTCATACTCGGCCAACTCGCCGGCCTGGGCCGCATTGGTCTCCTGCCCGAGATAGTAATTCGTCAGGAACTGCGCCACTACCGCCTGAATGTCGTCATCGCCAACCTGGTCGCGCTGAAGTCGTGACACCTCTTCCAACATAACTCGTATCGTCTGGTTCGCATCGACCGCCGTCACATACAGCCCGCCGACGTTGGCGCCCTGGCTCAAGAGAAACGCGCTGGGTGCATACGAAAGGTTACGGCGCGACCTTACCTCTTCAAAGATTCGATCGCGAAGAATGGCGCTGGCCACTCGCATCGGATAGATGTCCCGCGAGGTAAGCGGCGGCGCCGTGAAATAGCCCTGGATGTAATTCGTGCGCAACGCGCGTTGAGTTACTTCTACAGACGATCTGTCGAACGCGAGTTGTGGCACCGGCGTAGTGCTGTAGTTGCCTTTTGGCAGTTTGCCGAAGGCCGCGGTCACCATAGTACGAAGCTGATTGACGTCGAGATCCCCAACCACGACCAGCAATAACTGCGAAGTCTGCATGACCTTGCGATGATGCGCGCGCAGATCCTCAGCCGTCAGGCGGCTCATACTCTCGGCCGTTCCCTGCGCTCGGTTCAAGTAAGGATGGCCGGCATACGCGGCTCGTTCCTGCAGTCGCTGTAGATAAGTATCCGGATCATCCGTGTCGTCGCGCAGAGTAGAAACAATTCTGGACTGCAACAGCGCGACGTCTTCCTTTACGAAAGCCGGCCGGAGTACGACATCGGTGAAGATCTCCCACGAGCGATCAAAGTTCACGCGCGTACTTCCCAGGGAAAGCACCGAATAGTCGTTAGTTACGCTGGAGCCTAACTGGATTCCCAGACGAGCGCGCTCGCTTCTCATTCGTGCGCGAGGAAAACCGCCACTGGCTTCAGCAGCCGCCGTCATCATCAGATCTTCAATGCCGGCATTCTGCGCGTTGATATTGCGGGTGCCGCCGCGAATGAAAAGACCAGCGGCAACCGTCAAACTTCCTTCGCGCCGTTTGAATAAGACCTTTAGTCCATTGACCTCGAACTCGGTAACCAGCGCCGCTTGCTTAGCGACGACGGCTTGCAGATCCTGAACACTACCTGGGACAGCCTGTTGCTGCTGTGCGATGGCCGGATTTCCAATCGCGCCAAATACGAACACGCTTACTAGTGTTAACGCAGCCGCCAGCGGGCGCAAACGATTAAAACTTTTCATTACCACCTTCTTTTATTCACCAATGAGTTCTCTTGGTTCCAGCTTAATCTGCGCTTGCGAACCATCCGACAAGAGTGCGAGACCAATATGCGGCTTGCCCTGGATATACGTCGTTACGTAACGGCTGATGTCAGCGCGAGACGTTGCCCGCAGCCGCCCGAGGTAACCACGGAAATACTCGAGACCGGTTGAGGCCCACCAGAAACTGAGCGTGTGCGCGTATTCGCTGAGTTTCTCTCTCGAATAGAGATCGTCGGCTTCGAGCAACGCCTTGGCATTCTCCAACTGCTCGTCGGTGAAGTAGTCCTTGTCGTTGAAATGCGAAATCTCTTCGTAGATCGCTTTGATCGCGGCCCGGGCTTTGTCGGGACTGGTCTGCGCCACAATTTGGATGGGCCCAACATTTCGTTGTGTGTAGTAAGTGATCGACACCCCATTCGCCAGCCCGGTGTCTACCAAGGCACGCTGGAATCGCGAGTTTGGCTGCATCAGGATGAACGAGAATACGTCGGCCGCATAAGTTGCGGCGTCGTCTTTTCCAATTGATGGGCCGTGCCAGCCTACATTGATGATCACATTCTCAATCGGTCGCGTGATCACTTCGCCCTCGCTCTTAGCAAGGGGCGGATGCTCAACGGGCGGAAATTTTACAAACGGGTCATCCCCGCGCGGCCAGTCGCCATAAAGCTCCTGGGCCATACCAAACACAGTCTCCGGAGTCACATCCCCGGTTATCACAAGGGCACAATTGTTCGGCACGTAATAACGCGACTGAATCAACCGCATCATGTTCGTCGTCGCGGCAGAGACGGTTTCTCGATTACCTCCAGGACTCTTGCGGCTCGGATACTTGTAGAAAAGCTTGTTCATCATGCCCGTAAGCAAAGGGTAGAAGGGCGACGACTCATTGCGATCCAGCTCGCCAATCACGACTTCGCGTTCACGCTCAAACTCACCTTCGATGAACAGCGGATATCGGACCGAGTCTTTCATGTGCTGTAACGCAATCCGCAAATTAGGACTGGTCGTCGTGAAGTAGTAGTTGACTACTTCTTCGCGAGTAGAGGCGTTGTAGGCAACCCCGATATGCCCGAGAGTCTTGAGATAGTCTTCCTTCAGGACCATCGCGCGATTCGCTTTAAAGAACATGTGCTCGTAAAGATGCGACAGCCCGTTCAACTCGGGCGGTTCAGTATAGGAACCGTTTTTCACCGCGAGCTCAATGGTGATCAGGGGAATCGAGTGGTCTTCGAGCACGATCACCTCGAGGCCATTCGCGAGTACACGATTGACGAGTTTGGCTTCCGGCAGTCGCGCCGTAGCAGTGGCGGCGGCGGCGGGCTTCTGCGTTGCTGGCTTCTGCGTTACGGGTGGCCGCCGGCGTTGCGGAAGAACTGCTGACTCAACCGCAAAGAGAGTTTGGGGCGTCAATACTGATAGCACTAAGGCGAAAGCAAGAAGACTACGTTTCACAAAAAACTCCCGATTAAAAGGCTTTCCAAAGTTTTGAAGTGCTGTTCAAAAAAATTAGCCTGCCCGCCAAGGCAGAGCATTCAAACCAGCGAATTGATCTCTACAGCTTGTTGGCGGCAAGCGAAAACGTTCGATGAACCCTGGCGCGATAAAGATGTCAGCCTGAATACGATTCATCCTGCTCAATAAGCGATAAGACCCAATCGAACTCTCCCGAGGTTATCTTGCCGCCGCAAAATTCACAAATGCCGCTCGCATTTACCTGGAGTGGGGCGCCGCAATTCGGACAATTGAGCTCGCCCTTCTTTTCCAACGGCTTTGCCTGCCGGTTACGAATGAACGTCCAATACTCCGACCAACGGCGCACGGTGTTCTTCGAACCACTGACCACGCGGCCTTCCTGATCAGTCGTGTAGTCGTAGCCTTCTGCCCAGATGCGAACGGTTATGGAGTTGTAAAAGGCATCTGCGGAGATCTTCACCGGCTGCATTGCCTTGATTACAAACTGGTCGAGCACGTTCCGCAGCCCCTGTCGCTTGTAAGCTTCGATCCAATATTGATGCATCTGAAAGATGTTGTCGGTTTCGTGCGGCCGGGCGCGTTCCCAGGCCAACGTTGTCCACGCCGTCTGGAGTTCATTGAAGATCAGACGCACGCGGTTCTGAAACTCGCCCCATGAAAACCCCGGGTTGCCTTGCTCGAATTCGGATCGTACGTTGACGAACGAAGGCTGAACGACGCTGGGAAAGTCCGTTCCCACTTCGGGTACATCAGAGGTCAGTAACGGACCTCTGGCTTCGCGACCAAGCAAAGTAATCCCGCGGACAAACCATTGAAACTCACCGTTCTCAATCTTACTGCCGCAAAATGCACAGGCGCCCACGGTGTTCTTTTGCAAAGGAGCACCACAGCGCGGGCAATGCAACGCAGTTGCCTGGGCGGGTGGCGGTGACAGCACATCTCGCTTGCGCTCCAGTTCCCAGCGTTCGTGGACGTAGTAAGTCATCTCGGTGGTGGCGCCATTGCGCGCGACGACTTCGGTGTAGTTCGTTTCAAAGAGAATGCTGATCTGAACAGTGGGAGTTTCCAGTCCCCGCACGCTCTGCGTCGACATCGCGCCGACGATGACACCTTTCACCTCGCGCAGACCTTCCGGATTTCGTTGTCGCAAAGCAGCCCGAGCGGCTTCGCTCAAATAGGGTGAAAAGTGATCGAGTTCGTTAGCGACCCGCCCGCGTGCGTCATGCGCTTTGGCGTAGAGCGCATAGCAAAAGTCGGTGAAAACTATCTCCGAAAAGTTGGGATCAAATCTGCGCAGCAGCGCAAATCCTCCCGCGACATCTTCATGGCTTCTGGCAGACTGTGCGGGCGCGATACTAATCGAGGAAAACTCCTGCGCGGGGCGTTTCGATCTTCTGGCAAAGTAGTAGATGACGCCGGCCACTACGATGATATCGAGTGGGATACCAATGATCGGATACTCAATCGTGAGATAGAGCAAAAGCCGAATTACCTGGAACACGATCCATATGATTGCTCCGCCATCACCATCGCCGCCGCCGCTGCCTTCGCCCCCATACGATTGACCACCGCCCACACGGGCCAGCGCCTCGGCGCAGACGGCAAAGCCTAACGCCAGAAAGACACTGAAGCGGAAGCACAACCCGGATCCGTTTGCTTGAGTCCTTCTCATTTCAGTTCAAAGCGGGGAACGTTTGGCAGTTCATCAGGATTTTCACCGGTCGCAGGCAAGTGAACTGACAGCATGACGCCGAACTTTCGCAAGGTGTCGGTAAACTCCTGCACGTCAGGTTGAGTGCCGGCTTCGTGCAGCTCAAATTGCATTTCATTCCAGTCGAGGGCAGGCACGGCTTTCAAAACCCCGCGGTCGGCGATCAACTCCAGTCGCCTTTCAAACAGCGAGAGGTAGACGAGAACTCCCATCTCTTGATCGGTGTTTGCGATGCCTGCTTCATAGAACATCGCGGCAGCGCCGGTGCGCACGTTGGTGGTTCGGGTTCTAGGTGAGGTCAGCAGTCGTCGAATAAAATTACTGCGTGAGGAAAGAAGACTCCCGAGCAAAAAAAGCAGCGCCACGTCGATAGCGACCCAAGCCTGATGAAACGCGTACGGGGAAAAAAGAAGAAACAGCAGCCCAATGAAGGCGAGCAGGGCGCCGAAAAGATAGTCGGCATTGGCATATCGACCAGAGCGAGCGCGCACGACGATTACCAGCTCAGCATCGGTGCTTTGTTCGATCTCTTTGACGCAGCCACCGAGCGTGTCACAAGCTGCCTGATCGAATTTTGCTCGGGTCATTTAACGGAGGGGGTTTGAAGATTTCTCAGAATTGACAAGCGCAAACATCTTGGCACGTGAGAGGGAGCGCAGCAAATCAGATTGTAGGACATTGGCAGGAGGGCCTAACCATTTCTCATATTTGATTTGACAGTGATCATTTTTCGTTTGTACCGCGGCGAGCGAGCGTCTGGGGAACCAGGCAAGAAACGGCAGGACAAAATGAAAAATGATCACTGTCCAATGATATTTGAGAAATGGCGCGCTTTGCTATCGGTTAACTCGCATGGCATCTGGAACTCAGCACTCAGCACTTCTTATTTTGCCTTTCCCTTCGCCAGCAAGGAGTTTGCTTTCTGTCGCAGCAGATTGCGGTAGGAGGACTTGCCCGCTTTCAGCAGATTGTCCGACCATACAGTGCGCATCGTGCGGCGCTTGCTACTCGTTTCAACTCGCAACGAGTAAGTCTCACGACTCTTCGGAACGTAAAGTACCAGACGATACCCTGCGGCTTTGGCATTTGTTCCGGTGAAAAGTACTTCCTGATAACCGTCGCTGTCAGTGTCGACGCGCTCACTGGTCCAGTCAGCGCGACTGAACTCCGCGGTATCGAGATGACCGCGCTTGCCGACGCGATAGGAATTTCCACGCTGCTCGAGCGCAAAGAATCGCGCGCTCCCGGTTTTTCTCTCCTCATCAATAGCCACCAGCGCGGCACCCGTCCTGGTTTGTACCACCTGAACACTTGCTATGGGATTGTCCGACGCTGAGATTGCCAACTGCCGGGCCCGATCCGGTGTCACCGCAGCGCTCGTTTTTGTATCGCCGCGTAAAGCAGTCGCTTCGGTCTTTTTGTTGCCGTCGTTGACCTTTGGTTCCGCAATGGTGTTGCGCAAACTCGCCTGCCCTGCGCTTCCCGCCTCGCCTGCTGACTTTAGCTCAGACGCAGTTTCACCCCGGTTGGCCCAAATCATCAGCAGGGCGCCAAAGGCGAAGACGATTCCCATCGGCGCAATGGCGCGGAGCACCATGTTTGTTCCGCTCCCCACGGCCGCCACAGTTGCGGAAAGCGGATCGCCTTCGGGAATGATGCGTTCGGGTTTGTGAAGACTCTTCGCCAACATTGAGCGAGCGAGTGCAGCAGTTCGTGGTCGATCTTCCGCGCGCTTCGCCAGTAAGTTATGAACTACTACTGCGAGCGGTCGCGGTACCGTCTTGCAAACCTGGAAGAGCGGCGGCGGCGAGGCAGTCGCTTGCTTCACCAACACGGCGGAGGGTAACGCATCCAGGAAAGGTGGTCGTCCGGCGAGCATCTCGTACAGCAGTACACCCAGGCTGTAAAGATCGCTGCGCGCGCCAACGCGTTGGCCCAGACACTGCTCGGGTGACATGTATCGTGGCGTGCCGACGATCTGCCCCGATCCCGTAGTAGCATGGGTCGCGGTAACTTCGGTCGAAGAGGCGAGCACCTTGGCCACGCCAAAGTCGAGCACCCGGACGCCTCGCTCGCTGAGCATGATGTTTGACGGCTTCAGATCGCGATGAATGATGCCGAGTTCGTGTGCTTCCTCGAGCACGTCGCAAATCTGCAGCGCAATCCCGACGGCCCGCTCTGCCGAAAACGGTCCCTCGCGAGCCAGTGCTTCGGAAAGAGTGAGTCCCTCGACAAACTCCATGATGATGAAATGGCGACCGTCCGCCAGGTTGCCAGCGTCAAAAATCATTGCCGCGTGCGGATGGCGCAGCTTGGCCATCGTCCGCGCCTCGCGCAGAAAGCGATCCGCGACATCGGGATCGGCGGCGAACTCGCGCTTGATGATTTTTACAGCGACTGGACGTTGAAGACCGAGGTGAATCGCGCGGTAGACCGTACCCATGCCACCGGTTCCGATCTCACCCTCGATGCGGAACCTGCCGGCAATAAATTGGGGGACATCCATACCTGACCTCTTTCGGGATAAAGGTCGCTCGGAGCTCGCCCGCTGGGGCCGAGGTGTGCGCATCCGTGCGGCACTAAAACAGTTGGATTGATTTTCTTTCGGGGGAGAGTTCGGTTTGAACCGTCTCGGTGGCGGCAGTCTAGCACCTTCTTCTGCGGAGAGAAATGGTTTCGCGGCATGTGGGGAGAATGGCCAGGGGAAGGACAAAAGCCATTTCCCATTTGAGATCCTCAACAGTTGAATGACAAATGAGCAATGTCCAATCTCAAATCACCAATGACAAGCAAAAGCCAGGTAACGATACTTGCAGGTTACCGCTTCCCATCCGCTACAACATTTGGAATCCAGAACTTCTGCTTATCGACGAGTACCGCTTTCAATCCCCGCTTTGGTAGATCTTTCTCCTTGTGCCCCAAAAAGGTGAAATGTGGAAGGTCGCTCAAGACGGTTTGAAACCAGCCGTGCCTGGCGAGTATTTCCCGAACGCGCGGGTTATCAAACTCGGTGACATCAAAGGCCAGCATCGCAATGTGTTGCGAAGTTCCCGGCGCGGCTATCGAATAAAGGATCGACTTTGAAAGGTCTTTGCTGAAGAAAATGCCGCCCCTTTCGAGCTCCAGCACGGCTGCGATCTGATCGTGAGTCGGCAAGGCGCGCAATCGTTCCACGTCCGCAGTGGTCAAGCGCTGCTGCGACACCCAATAGTCGAGTGCCGGTAAGAAACGCGTGTCCCAAAGACGCAGGCTATCTTCGTAGTTTCTTCGCGCCGCCTCTGCTCCATCGCGCGGCGTGATATCCAGCCCTTCTTTTTGCGCCTCTGCGATCGCTTTCAAAAGCGATTTCATCGCTTGCGGTTGTAGCTCAATGTCATCAAACCCAATCGTCTCGGTATGGTATCCGGCCTTTTCCTGAAAAACTCTCACCTGTTCTTCGCTCGTAAATACACATACCGGCGGTGGCGTTACTTTCTCGGTGGCGATGAACATAGCGCCATACTCCTCAAGCACACGGCGCGCTACGGAATCGCCGGGCGGACACATGCGTTCGAGCAGTGTTTTCCGCTTCTTGAGCGCCTTGCCAAGCACGTCATAAAACGACTTCGACTTTTTTCCGTCTAGCTCTTCTATTCTGATTCCCATAGTTTTGATTGCCGGATCCTTGCGCACGGGGTCGCCGTCGACTGTCTGGGCTGCTGTCTGGCTTGCAAAGGTCAGCAGCAAAGTTGAACACAGCACTAACAGAGGCAGCAAGCGGTGCGTTGCTGAAATCACGCACATCACGGCGCCAAGCCGGATTAGTTGCGAGCCTGAGTATAGTGTCGATGATTTACGGGTAAGAATCATTGATGGAGCTTTGGCTGGGTTGAATAATAGTGACCGTTGGTTTTGATGGTCAAACGCTTCCTCGTTCGGACACTTTGAGGCAAAGCTGCGCTTGAGCGGTGGTGCGCCCCGCTTACACACCTTCCCAACCTGCAAATTTAGCTATACTCGATTCAAGTCGTGGTTAGAAATGGAAACCCGGATGAGTCAGAACAGTCTCGCGCGCGAACTAGTGGGC
Source organism: Pyrinomonadaceae bacterium (assembly GCA_041744295.1). Classification (GTDB taxonomy): domain Bacteria; phylum Acidobacteriota; class Blastocatellia; order Pyrinomonadales; family Pyrinomonadaceae; genus PSRF01. Next base: position 10,917 of record JBGTLE010000109.1, read on the forward strand.
ACCTATCGAAAGCATGGATGGGAACTGCGCCGTGTGCTGGTAAAAACCGAACACCAGTCCGATGTTGATGAGTTCAAAGTGGAGTATGGAGAGTCGGTCAGTTTTCATGAGTCTTCAATCGACGCTCTGTGGTTTTCCCGCCCCTCCCATAACAGCGGCGAGGCATGGGAACTACGATTAATCTCAGAAAACCCTTACGCACTGTTTGAGACGTTCGAACCGGATGAGACGGAAGAGCTACGCGAAGATGCGCGGATAGAAATGGAAGCACGGATGCGCGAGAAGCTTGCGCGCGGTTAGGAGGTCGAGTTCTTAGAGTGAGTTGAGGAAAAGTGCTGAGTACTTCTTTGTTTTATTGTTTTCCAATCTTCACCAGGATTTCCAGTCTTTCGCTTCCCCGCATCAGGACAACCTTGACTGTGCTGTAGGGAATCGCTCGGAGCACCCGCATACTAAACTCATCAGTTGTGCGAATGGGAATACCATCGAACTCGATTACGACATCACCTGCCTTTAGTCCAGCCATATCAGCTGGACGATTGGGAGTAATCTGGCCCAGTCGGACACCAAAAATCTTCGTCTCCGGCACCTGAACTCGCTCGGTATTGCCATCGTCAAATCCGAATAAGCCTCGTCCTTCCGGCCTGCTTCGAAATGCTTTTGCCAGACGATCAAACTCCTCTTTTCCCACTGTCGTGAGCTTTGTTGTGTTGCTTTCACCGTCGCGGAGAAAAATAACGTCGACCGTTTTGCCAATCGGGGTTTTCGCGAGCAGAGCGGTTATGTCATCCTCATCCGAGACCGTCTGTCCATCAAAGCTCGTTATGATGTCGCCGCCCACCAGTCCAGCTTTGTCAGCAGGCGAGCCGGGAGGCTCGACGTTACTAAATGTTGCGCCACCTTCTGCGTCGTCAAATCCGTCCACTCCGACATACGAGCGCGGAGCCACCGGTGCGGCGAACTCGAAGTTAACGTCTGGCCGATTGGGTACGATGATGGCGGTGAATGCAGCAGCGGCGATAAAGAAGACGAGCAGCCCCAGAAACATCCAGGTCATACCACTCATTCTTCTTTTCATCTTGATTGGGCCCGATAAGGTCGGGGCCATCCCACCTGAAAGCCCGTAACTAGTTACCAATGGCTGGGCCGACGCGGTGGCGCGATCGGCCGACAGCACTCCCCGATGGTTATCGGCGAATCGAACCGTTTCGGTGTATTCAGCGACGCCCTCACCAAGACGAAATCCACAATTGCGGCAGAAGCGCAATTCTCGCGGCATCGCCGTGTGGCAATTCAAGCAGGTGGTGAGCCCCGGGTCGTTGGCGGGATCTGACGGCATTCCTGGATTCTGTGACATAAACAAACCTACCAAATTGGAGTGATTGTGGCCGGCCCGTCGAGCTACGGCATCAGACTATACGCCAAAACGAGGACTTCGGTTGCAAGGAAGCGAGTAAGCGAACAGCCAACAGCGAGGGAAGCAAACAGCAAACAGCAGACAGCGAACAGCCAGAAGCAACCGTGAGGATGACATGGCAGTTCGCTGTTTGCGGCTCTCCGGCTGCTCCGCTCTGGCTGTTTGCTGTCTGCTGTTTGCTGTTTGCTTCCTTCGCTGTTGGCTGTTTGCTCCCCTCGCTGTTTGCTGTTTGCTCTTTATCCGTGCAATATCGCTCTTGAACAAAACGGAGGAATCTAGCTTGTGGAAGTAACCAAGGCTCTCGCTGCCCTGCAACCGCTGTACGGCAAAGACAACATCGAAATCGTTACACTAGACGGCCGTCGGATTCGTGGGGTGGTGCGTAGCATGAAAACCACCCAGGC
>JBGTLE010000110.1:0-38825 GCA_041744295.1 Pyrinomonadaceae bacterium
CTTTTGGGAGTATTCTTTGACCTGTTTCAGCGAACTTTCTTTAGCAAGAAGTCCGGAGCGTTAATGGTTGGAATGGGGATGGCTTTGTTACCACAATTGTTAGTTATCGAATCCCAAATGGCGCCGTACTTAGGAGGGATCGTCCAACAAATAGTTCTTACTCTGATCATCTTCCTGCCAATTATTAGGTTCACACCCAGACGTAGTCTTAATAGTACGAGGAACGTGACTCTAGCTGGTGCTCAAGTGGATCGACCAGCCCCCTTTAGTAAGATGATGGACAAACCATTCTACCCTACTGAGGAGTGACCGTTTACCAGGGTAGGAAACTTGGGCTGAATCAGCCAACACCTTCGGCGGTCATCCTTTTCCAGACTTTTTGTGCTCAGCCTTGTCGCACAGGAAACGTGAGTGCAACCATGCGGAGCCTTTGGAGTGAGTAGTGATGCAGTTTGAGATCTGTAAATGAATGCGGCGTAAGAGTCATGAGGTCAGTACCACCTCGCGGTAGCGGGTGGGGGGCGGACCAACGCGTTCTTCGGGGTTTTTATGCTCGATTCAACAAACACCCCACCCGCTACCGCGAGGTGGTACTGACCTCATGACACCAGATCGAATCGCGAACGAGCAAACTGCATCACTCCAAATGGAGTAACTCAAAAGATAATGGGGAAACAAAGCAGTTCGCGATCTGCCGTCAACGTGCAGACCAACAATGCGAGTTGGTGGGACAAGAATCCCATGAATTACGACTGGCATGGGACCATTGGCGCCCCGGAAGGTACGCAGGAGTTCTTTGACGAAATCGATAAACGCCACTTTAGTGCTTCCCCATTTCATCGCGGCGGCCAAAGACCTTTTGAGCGTTTGATTCCTTTCGACCTCTGGCGCGGCAAACGTGTTTTGGAAATTGGTTGCGGTCTCGGCTCCCACACCCAGTTGCTTTCCGAGGCTGGCTGCAAAGTGACGGCAATCGACATTACCGACCGCGCCGTCCAACTAACAAGTAAGAGGCTTGCTCTGAAGGGCCTGTCTGCTGATATCAGGCGCATGGATGCCCAGCAGATGGATTTTCCAAATGAAGAGTTTGATTTCGTTTGGTCATGGGGAGTAATTCATCATTCTGCGAATACAGACGAAATAATCGGTGAGGTCGCCAGGGTGCTGAAGCCGGGCGGGGAATTCCGCTTCATGGTTTATAACCGTCGCTCACTGCACGCCCGGATAAATCTTGCCAGAGGTCTCATGTCCGGTAAGGTTTTCAAAGGAATGTCTCGTTCGGAAATCCTGGATTTTTACTGCGATGGCTACGTGGCGAGACACTTTACGACTTCCGAATTGTCCGAGCTCTTAATGCAATTTGGTTTAGTGCCGCAGAAGCTGCTCTTGATGGGTCAAAAGAGTGAGTTGCTTCCGTTGCCTGGCAAAGGAGTCATCGGCCAGTTGAAGTATTCTTTTCTTAATCGCATACCCGACAACCTGGCAGAGTCCGCGCTTTCCCAGATTGGTTGGTTTCTCTTTGCCATAGCTACGAAGCCACTGACCGAAGAAACTTCCAGATGATCATTGGGTTGTTTACCTCCGTGCTGCGGAGTGGCGGAATCCAACGTGTAAGCCGGCATATTGGAACTGTGCTCCAGACGTTGGCCCACGATCGCGACGACGAGTGTCAGCTCCTGAGTTTAAATGATCCCGTTGGTGATCACTCTTTCCAAACTAATGATCTCAAGCTCACAATTCGTGGCTTTGACCGCCACAAAGGCAAGTTCGCGTGGGCGGCCCTGAAGCTCGCGCACAATAACGACCTGGTTTATGTGGCCCATCCGAATCTCGCTCCGATTGGTCTCTTTCTGAAATTCCTGCGGCCAAATACCCGCTATGTCGTAGCTGCACACGGGACGGATGTGTGGGAACCACTTGGTCTGTTAAGAAGGTGGGGCCTGCAGAGTGCGACCGCCTTGACCGCGCCCAGCAACTTCACCGCCCGAACAATGGTGAAAACGCAACGACTCGAAGCTGCGCGTGTGAGCGTTCTTCCCTGGGCCATCGAACCTCACTTATTGAGGCGCAACGGTAATGCCCAGCGGAGACCTGCTTCGCTACCAAACGGGAGGATATTGCTGACCGTGGGTCGAATGGATCCGGCGGAACGTGAGAAGGGTATCGATGAAGTAATGCGCGCGCTGCCTGCGGTGCTTCAGGAGAGTCCGGACACGTACTACCTGATTGTGGGTGAGGGTGATGACGTTACGCGACTACAGCGTTTGGCTGCTGAGTTAGACGTCAAAGAGCACGTCGTATTTATTGGCCACACCAGCGAGGAAGAGTTGGCCGGCTACTACGACGCTTGCGACGTGTTTGTCATGCCGAGCCGGCAGGAAGGTTTTGGGCTGGTATTCCTGGAGGCCATGGCCGCAGGAAAACCGGTGATTGGAGGCGACCACGGCGGTACGCCCGATGTCGTACTGGATGGCGTCAATGGGTTTCTGGTCCAATACGGAGACATCAAGACCTTAACCATGCGCCTGAGCCGGCTACTAAGTGACGGAGAGTTATGTAGACAGATGGGTGAAGCGGGACGACAGCGCGTTCATCAGCACTTCACTTTCGAAACCTTCCGTAAGCGTCTTACCCAAATCCTGGACCAGAACGGCCTTTTGGATGGCAGCCCGTCTGAGTTTCAAGCGGGCAGAGATCATTCCATCTGAACACCGGTTAAGGCTTTTGAAAGTCCTACACGTTATCCCCACGATCGATCCCATGTATGGAGGCCCGGTCGCAGCCATTGTGGGAATGACAGCGGCGCAGGCCAAAACCGGTGTTGAAGTCAGGCTGCTCACGACCGACGATCAGACCGCTGTTGTCCCGCAAAAGATCGCATGCGAGACAAAGATATTTCACTCCAAGTTTGGCGCGTGGCAATGGTCGCCGGAACTGGGCGCGGCGTTGCCGGAGCAGGTCAAGTGGGCTGACATCGTAAACATTCACACGCTGTGGACCTATCCAGTGGCAGTCGCGGCTCGGGCCTGTTCAGCGGCTGGTGTTCCCTACATCCTCCGACCAGCCGGCATGTTGGATCATTGGTCGCTCGCGCAAAAGCGGCTCAAGAAGAAAATGTACACGTGGTTGATTGAGAGTCGCACGATAAACAAAGCTTCGGCGCTGTGGTTCACCAGCGAGGAAGAGCGCGCCAATGCCGGACTATACAAGGACCGCAATCGCGACTTTGTGCTTCCGCTTGGCGTAGGACTGGATCAGTATTTCTCGCTGCCTGCGAAGGGTGTGTTCCGGCGCGCTTTTCTCAATTCCGACGGCAGGCGAATTGTCTTGTTCCTGGGCCGCTTGGCCTCAAAGAAGCAGCCCGATGTGGTGTTGCGAGCGTTTGCCTCAGTGGTTAAGGATTTCGACGACACTATTTTGGTAATGGCGGGTCCAGACGATCGCGGCAGCCTCGCCGATCTCGAAAAGCTGGCAACTGATTTGCGCATTTACGACAGAGTGTATTTCACAGGCGCTCTGCAGAAGGACGAGGTCGTTGCTGCCCTCAATGATGCTGAGGTTTTCGCCTTGCCCTCGCTGCACGAAAATTTTGGCGTTGCGGTGATCGAGGCTATGGCGACTGGTACTCCAGTGATCGTCGCTGAGCGCGTGGCCCTGGCGCACGTGGTGAAACAATCAGAGGCGGGAATCGTGATTGATGCTACTCACGAAGAGCTCGGTTCGAGTCTAAGATATTTGCTTGGCCACCCCACGGTGGGCGTGGAGATGGGAAAGCGTGGCCGGCAAGTGGCCCTGGATAAGTTCACCTGGGAACGAATCGTGCCATCGCTTACGGATCATTACTTACAGATCATCAGCGCCAGTGACAACGGATAACTGACAACGGACCACTGACAACTACCAACATCCAGCATCCGACCTCTAACATCTACCCAACCTATGTGTGGAATCTGCGGCGCAGTTAACTTAAACCAACCCGACGAAGCGATCTCGCTCGTGAGGCGCATGACGCCTACGATGACGCACCGCGGCCCGGACGATGAAGGCTATTTCGAAAGTGGCCCAGTCGCGCTTGGCATGCGTCGCCTGAGCATCATCGATCTGGCCGGTGGCCATCAACCGATCTTCAACGAGGACGGCACGGTGGCGGTGGTCCTCAACGGTGAGATCTATAACTACCGCGAGTTGCGGGATCAGCTTTGGGACCGAGGCCACACTTTCAGCACTCGCTCAGACTCAGAAGTCATCGCCCATGCTTATGAAGAGTGGGGCGCAGATTGTGTGCATCACTTGCAGGGCATGTTCGCGTTTGCGGTGCTCGATCAGCGGTACCTGGGCCGCGGGCACGAGGGCACGCTGTTTCTTGCCAGGGACCGGCTGGGAATAAAACCGCTCTACTACTGCCAGGAGAATTCGAATCTGGGGTTGTTGATTGAAGATTGGGAGAACAGGTTCTTACGCCAGCACGAGCCCGCTGATTCGACCGCGATTCGCAGTCCGAGATTTCTCTTTGCCTCTGAGGTGCGCACGCTGCTCGAAAGCCGTGTAGTGCCACGGCGCGTTTCGAAATCTTCGGTCCAGAGCTATTTGCTTTTCGGGTCGGTGAGTGAACCGGAAACGCTAATCGAGGGTGTGTACTCGCTGCCGCCCGGTCACCGCATGAAGATTCGCCTGGGGGATGAGCTGTTGATCTCGCATCCGGAAAGTTATTGGGATGCGGGCATTGCCGCTGCGAGTAACGGGCATCGGACGCGCGCTGCCAAGCAGGCGCAGGCTGAAGTTCGCGAGTTGTTGGAAGCCAGCGTGCGGCGGCATCTGATCGCCGACGTTCCGGTTGGTGTATTTCTGAGCGGCGGCATCGATTCCACGGCACTGGCTTCGCTCGCAAGTCGCGAAGTCTCTGGAGTCCACACTTTTACAGTCGCATTTCAGGAGCATGAGTTTAATGAAGCCGCGGTGGCGCGCCGAACGTCCGCGACCTTCAATACTCAGCATCAGGAGTTGCTGCTGACGAGCGGTGACATGCTTGCGCGTCTGAGCGATGCCGTCAGCGCGCTCGACCAGCCGAGCATGGACGGCATCAACACTTACTTTGTTTCGTGGGCGGCGACGCAGGCGGGATTGAAGGTTGCGCTTTCCGGTCTTGGTGGTGACGAAGTGTTTGGGGGCTACAGCACGTTTCAGCGCACGCCGCACTTTCAACGAGTCAAATCGCTCGGTGGCATGGTTCCCGATCGTTTACGAGCCGCGATGGCAGCGGCCGTTACCAGCGATGGCTTCGCACCGGGCGATGCCGCGCGCAAGATCGCGGCGCTCTGGAATGAACCTGAGTCGCTGCCCGACGCTTATTATTTCTCGCGGGCACTTTTCACGCCGCCGCAGGTCGGCGCGCTGTTGCGCGGTGGCGAGGCGCCGGCAAACGAGCTGCTGTGGTGGAACTGGTTATCGGCGAGTGCGCGACAAGCGCGGAAGCTGGATCCGTTTACTGCCGTCTCGTGCATGGAAACGCAGTCGTATCTCGTGAACACGCTGTTGCGCGACACGGACGCGATGAGCATGGCGCATTCGTTGGAAGTGCGGGTGCCGTTCCTTGATCACGAACTGGTTGAGTATGTGACGCAGTTGCCGGAATCGATCAAGTTGCGCAAGGGCACACCAAAGGCATTGCTGATCTCGGCGCTTGCGGATCTGTTGCCTCGGGAAGTTGTGGAGCAAACCAAGCGCGGCTTCACGTTCCCCTGGGCCAGTTGGTTAAAGGGGCCCTTGAAACAGAAGATTCAGACAGGGCTGGCCGAATTTTCACCCGCGCTCGCAGGGGTGTTGAATGTGGGCGAGGTGCGAGCTGTTTGGAAGAGCTATTTGGAGGGGCACACGAGCTGGTCCCGGCCGTGGAGTCTGTATGTTCTGAATGAGTGGGCGCGGAAGAACTTATAGTCCAAGGTCCAAAGTCCAAAGACCAAAGTCCAAAGTCCAAGGTCCAAGGTCCAAAGTCCAAAGATCAAAGTCCAAAGCACAAAGTCCAAAGTACAAAGCACAAAGCACAAAGTCCAAAGCCCAAAGCCCAAAGCCCAAAGCCCAAAGCATCCCCCCATTCTTTATGTACATCCTCGGAATAAACGCTTATCACGGTGACGCCGCTGCGGCGATCATTAAAGACGGCGAGTTGCTGGCCGCCGCGGAAGAGGAGCGCTTCAATCGCTTCAAACACTGCGCCGGTTTTCCCACCGAAGCCGTGCACTACTGTCTCGCGGTTGCAGGCATTCAAATTCAGGACGTCGACCACATCGGCGTCTCGAGAGATCCTTCCGCGCACCTGCACAAGAAAGTCCTGTTCGCTGCGGGCCGAGCGGCGCGGCAAGTTGCCATGCGACCGCGCGCGGAAGCGCAAACAAAAACGCCGGCGGCAACGGTTGTGGATGAAGCCGATGCCAACGGAAGCATCGTCCGTGGCAATGGCGGTAACGGACGAGGCCTGTTGCGGCAGGTCAAAGACCGCTTGGGGAATGCCGCGAAGATGCGTGATCTGAAAGACGAGCTCGCGCGACTCTTCGGCGTAGCAAAGCACGACCTGCGCGCGCAGTTTCATAATATTGAACATCATCGAGCACACCTCGCGAGTTCTTTTTACGTCTCGCCGTTTGAGCGAGCGGCGCTGCTTTCGATCGATGGTTTTGGCGATTTCATTTCGACCATGTGGGCCCGTGCGGAAGGAAACGAGATCGAAGTGCTGGGCCAGGTCGAATATCCGCACTCGACCGGAATCGTTTACACCGCCACCACGCAGTTCCTCGGCTTCCCGCATTACGGCGATGAAGGCAAGGTGATGGGACTGGCGCCGTACGGCAAGCCGCGTTTCATGGACCAGTTTCGCGACCTCATTCGTCTCGCCGATGACGGGCAGTTTCGCTTAAACCTGGATTACTTCCGCCATCATGCCGAGGGTGTCGAAATGACGTGGGACGAAGGCTCGCCCGTGATTGGTCGCATATTTTCGGAAGAGTTTGGTCGCACGTTTGGGCCGGCGCGCGCCGCTGGCTCGCCACTTACGGATCGCGAGCGTGACATTGCCGCGAGTCTGCAACAGCGACTCGAAGAAGTTGGTTTTCATGTGCTCAATCACTTGCACGAAAAGACCGGCCTGACGGATCTCGGGCTGTCGGGCGGAGTCGCGTACAACTCGGTGATGAACGGAAAGATTCTGCTGAACACACCGTTCAAGAGAATCTATATCCAGCCGGCCGCCGGGGACAGTGGCACTGCGCTGGGCGTTTGTTATCAGATTTACAACGGACTGCTGAAACAGAAGCGCGGAGCGGTGATGATTGGGGCCTACACGGGCCCGGAGTTTAGTGAGCCGGAGATCGGCGCGGAACTTGAGCGCAGCGAATTGGTTTATGAGACTTATTCTGACGAAGAAGTGACCAAACGTGCGGCCAGTGATATCGCCGACGGGTTGGTGGTTGGTTGGTTCCAGGGTCGAATGGAGTTTGGTCCCAGGGCGCTGGGCAACCGTTCGATAGTTGTCGATCCGCGGCGGGCCGACATGAAAGAAATTCTCAACGAGCGGATTAAGAAGCGCGAGCCGTTTCGGCCGTTCGCGCCTTCGATTTTGGAGGAAGAGACCGAGCGGTATTTCGAGCAAAGCCATCCGGCGCCGACGATGCTGATGGTCTATCAGATTCGGCCAGAGCATCGGCAGTGGATCCCGGCCGTAACTCATGTGGACGGATCGGGGAGGCTGCAAACAGTCTCACGCGAACTCAACCCGCGTTACTATCAATTGATTTCCGACTTTAACGACCTCACCGGCATTCCGCTTGTGCTGAACACCTCGTTCAACGAAAACGAACCGATCGTTTGCACACCCAGACAAGCGATCGACTGTTTTCTAAAGACGAGGATGGATGTGCTTTACGTGGGGAATAGGGCGGTCAGGAGGAAATGAGTTTCAAGTTTCAAGTTTCAAAGAAGGGAAATAGTACTGAGTGCTGAGTACTGAGTTCCAAAGAGGGAAACAGTATTCAGTGTTGAGTACTGAGTCCCAACGAAGGGAAATAGTACTGAGTGCTGAGTGCTGAGTGCTGAGTTCCGATAACCTTTACTTCACCGAAAGGAAACCTCATGAAGAAGAAAATCAAGAAATTTGAAGAGTTAGTTGCATGGCAGAAAGCGCGACGGCTTACGTCAAAGATCTACAAGGTCACGGCGAGCGGAGAGTTTGCGCGGGACTATGGGCTGAAGGATCAAATTCGGCGCGCGTCAGTTTCGACGATGTCCAACATGGCAGAAGGATTTGAAAGAGCGGGCCTAACGGAGTTTCAGCGCTTTCTGACGATTTCGAAAGGATCTTGTGCTGAGCTGCGTACACAACTGTATATCGCACTTGATGTCGGATACCTGGATAGGAACAGCTTTGACGAACTGATGACCGACGCCATCGAAGTAGGTCAGATCATCGGCGGTTTGCGAGCAGCAGTGGAGCGTCGTCGCCTGGGCGTAAGTCAGCCGACTTAGCTCGTTGATTAAACCAATGTCGTTAACGTGGAAAGTCGGAACTCAGTACTCAGCACTCAGTACTTAAGACACTTTGTAAACTTCAGGAGACTTGATGCGGATTCTAATTACCGGCGGCGCGGGCTTTATTGGCTCGCATTTATCTGAGCGATTGCTGAGCGAAGGGCATGAGGTGCTGTGCCTGGACAACTTTTTCACCGGCCGGCGACAGAATATTCTGCCGCTGCTGGGAAATCGTCGTTTTGAATTGCTGCGTCATGATGTGATCGAACCCATACTGCTTGAGGTCGATCAGATTTATAACCTCGCCTGTCCCGCGTCGCCGATTCACTACCAATACAACCCGGTAAAGACTGTAAAGACCAGCGTGATGGGAATGATCAATATGCTGGGTCTGGCAAAACGAGTGCGCGCGCGCATTCTGCAGGCGTCGACGTCGGAGGTTTACGGCGACCCGCTCGTGCATCCGCAGCCGGAAGCGTATTGGGGTAACGTCAATCCGATTGGTTTGCGTTCGTGCTATGACGAAGGGAAGCGCATTGCGGAAACTCTGATGATGGACTATCACCGGCAGAACCGCGTCGATACGCGAATCGCGCGCATCTTCAATACCTATGGACCGCGAATGCTGGAAGACGACGGTCGGGTCGTTTCAAATTTCATTGTGCAGGCGCTGAGTGGAGAGGCCTTGACCTTGTACGGTGAGGGCAACCAGACGCGTTCGTTCTGTTACGTCGATGATCTGGTGGCAGGCTTGATGCGCTTGATGAACACGGACGATTTGCACGAGCCGGTGAATCTTGGTAATCCCGGTGAGTTCACGATCAAGCAGTTGGCGGAGGAAGTGTCGCGAGTTTGCGGCACCACGCCGAATATTCGTTATCTGCCTTTGCCGCAGGATGATCCGAAACAGCGGCAACCAAACATCGAGCGAGCGCAAACGCTCTTGGGTTGGAACCCAACGATTCCGCTGCGTGAGGGTTTGGAGAAAACTGTTGCCTACTTTCGCGAACGGATTGAAACAGGGCAGAGTCAGTAGTCAGTGGTCCGTTGTGGTTTGTCCGTTGATGGTCTTGGGTCTTGGGTCTTTGGTCTTTGCACTTCTAACCAGAGTTCGAGTTTTTCATTGACCAGGCCACCGTCGAAACGATCAAAGATCAAAGTACAAAGTACAAAGAACAAAGAACAAAGACCACCAACAGACAACAGACAACTGACGACTGACCACCATCCAACATCTTCCCTTTGCGCTTCCTGCTACTCAACCAATGCTTTTTCCCGGACGTGATGGCCACGGGCCAGCAGCTTACCGGACTGGCTTTGGGTCTGCGCGAGCAAGGACATGACGTCACGGTGATCACCAGCGACCGCGGGTATGACGATCCCTCCCTGAGATTCGCTCGGAGAGAACAGTGGCATGGCGTCGACATCATTCGCATTCCGTCGCTGTCGCTTGGCAAGCACGGACGTTGGCGACGGGCCGTTAACTTTCTGAGCTTTCTAGTGTGTTGTTCGTTAAGGCTGCTGGTGTTACCGAAGTTTGATCGCACCGTAGCTTTAACCTCGCCGCCGTTGATCTCGTTTTTGGGGGCCCTCTTCGTAAAACTCAAAGGTGGAAAGTTTTTCTTTTGGGTGATGGATCTCAATCCGGACGAAGCCATCGCCGCCGGCTGGCTCAGGGAGAACTCGTTTAGCGCGAAGTTGCTGGGACGACTGCTTAACTACAGTTTGCAACACGCCGAGCGAATCATCGTTTTGGATCGGTTCATGAAGCAGCGCCTCGAGCGTAAGGGAATCGCGGCGCGCCAGATAGCGGTGCTGTCGCCGTGGGCGCTCGATGATGCAATCGCATTCGATCAGCCGGGCCGGGAAGCGTTCCGCGCCAGGCACAAACTTTCGCAGCAGTTTGTCGTGATGTACTCCGGCAATCACAGCCCCTGCCATCCACTGGATACGTTGCTCGAAGCCGCGCGTCGCCTGGCCCATCGAAGCGATATCGAGTTCTGTTTTGTTGGTGGCGGAACCGAGCAAGCGAAGGTTGCGGCCTTCGCGATAGAGCATCAACTAAGCAAGGTGCGCTGTTTCCCCTACCAGGCGATTGCTGAATTATCGGGTTCGTTGTCGGCGGCAGACCTGCATGCGGTGGTAATGGGTGAGCCATTTGTGGGGATTGTGCACCCGTGTAAGGTGTACAACATTCTCGGCATCGGCGCGCCCTTGCTGTATATCGGGCCGGCTGAAAGTTCGGTGGTAGACGCGGCCGCGAGAGTTACGAAGGAAGGTGCAGTTTATCAGGCGCAGCATGGTGAGAGTGAAAAGGTTGCCGCGCACATCGTGAGTGCTGCGACGTTCAAGGCGGCGAGTTCGAGCAACGGTGCGGCGATGGATGCTGAGAATGGTGCGAACCGGAATCAGCACGGCGACGCCTCGACGCAGTGGTTTTCGAAGGCAGTGTTGCTGCCGAGGATGATTGAGATAGTGGAAGGATAGAGCTTTGTACTTTGTGCTTTGAACTTTGCACAAAGTACAAAGTACAAAGTACAAAGCACAAAAGCAGAGATTCTCCCATCCCCAGGCTTCTTCTCCCGGAGGTCCTTTAGTGAACACATACTTCGCCCTTTTCCTGATAGCGACGTTTGCCTCGTTGACCGTCACGCCGTTAGTGCGGCGGATGTGTCAGCGATTCAAGTTGCTCGACGTTCCCAGCGACCATCGACGAGTGCACCGAACCGCCGTGCCGCGACTCGGCGGAATCGGCGTCTATATCGCCGTGGTGCTAGCGCTTTCAACGCTGCCTTTGGTCGACAATCTACTAACGCAGTCGCTTCGCAACTACGTGCCGGAACTGTTGCGGGCGCTCATCCCCGCGACACTGGTGCTTTGTCTCGGAGTTTATGACGACCTTCGTGGATTAAACGCGACCGTCAAGTTCATCGCGCTCGGTCTCATCGCAACGCTGTTTTATGGCATGGGTGGCCGCATTGAATTGCTGGCGGTGCCCTTAGTCGGCGCAGTCCAATTGCCTCCAGTCGTCGGCTTTATCGTGACGATTGTTTGGCTGGTCGGAATTGCAAATGCCTTTAATCTGATCGATGGCGTTGACGGACTCGCAGCGGGCGCTGCGCTTTTTTCGTCGATGGTGATCCTGATCGTTTCGCTGGCCGGGGAGAATCCGCTGATGATTGTGGTCAGCCTCGTGTTATGCGGAGCGCTGGTGGGATTTCTGCGGTACAACTTCAATCCCGCCTCGATCTTTCTCGGAGATTCAGGCGCCTTATTTGTCGGGTTCATCCTCGCCGCACTCTCGGTGCAGGGAACTCAAAAGGCAACCACCGCCGTCGCAGTGATCACGCCGATTCTGGCTTTCGGGCTGCCGGTTGTTGACACGGGAATGACCTTGGCCCGCCGGCTCGTTAGCGGTAAGCCTTTGTTCCAGGGCGACCGCGAGCATATTCATCACATGCTGCTGGCGCGTGGTTGGTCGCAGCGTCATGTTGCCCTCGTGCTCTACGCCGTGTGTGCCGCGTTTGGTTTGCTGGCCGCGATCTTTACCAAGACCTCTTCGCCGGTTACCGGTCTGGTGCTGTTCGTGATCGTCGTGGCGGTGGTAGTCGCTGTGGGCCACCTGCGCTATCACGAAGTTGATGAGATTAAAGCGGGAGTAAAACGAACTGTTGGGGATCGGCGCATTAGAATCGCGAACAACATTCGAATTCGACGAGCGAGTGTGGCTCTGTCAAAGGCTTCCGATTTGCACGAGCTGTTCGACGCAATTCGCGTGATGCTCGAGTTTGAACAGTTTGCTTATGCAAATATTCAGATCGGCGAGGCCGGGCGGGCGGAAGTGAATGAACGAGCAATCGAAGCTGTAAAACACCATCGGACGAGCCAATCTATTCAGTTGCGAAACGGCCGCGTGTTCTGGTCCTGGCGACGGGCGGGAGTGGAAGACGAGGATGTGATTGGTTCAAAAGACTATTGGTGTCTCAGACTGCCGGTTGCCACGCGCACCACCGATTGGGGTTGGATCAATCTTTACAGCGCTTTCGATAGCGACCCGCTGCTCGTAAACATGAACTACCTCAGCGGACTGTTTAAGTCAGAACTCTCGAACGCCGCTGAAAGAATTCTGACTGCGACGCAACATGAGGTCGCTGCTAATAAATTACCGGTGCGGATTACCCCGGGAGAGATTACGGGTTGATTTCCCAAGTCACAGACGTTCACGCGTCGCGCGCCTCGGAGGTTCCGTTCGCAGTGACGGAAGACGCGAAAGCTCGCGAGCAAGTTTCCCGTTTACCTGGCAAGGTGATCTTCACTTTGCTGCTGGCGCTGATGGCGTTCACTGCCGTTCCGTACGGCACAGCCGAGCCGTGGTGGAAAGGGTTCTTCGTCTGCGGGGTTGCGGCGATCAGCATCCTTTGGATCGTTGATGTCGCTCGTCACGGTTTTCGGTGGACGGGAAGCGAAACGATTTTGCTGCCAATGATTGCTTTGGTGGCTTTTTCATTTTTGCAGTCGAGCTCATTGGGCCAGGCAGCGCCTGTCGGCACGAATATCGCGCTGCCAACCTGGAATGCAATCAGTGCCGATCCTTTCGGCACACGTTTCTTTGCGCTCCAGTTTCTGAGCCTGATCGCAGCGAGCGCGATCCTCTATCGATATGTTGACAGCCAGGAACGGCTGCGAATCTTGACGTACGTGATTATCGGCGTGGCGGTGGCGAGCGCGCTGTATGCAATCGTTCGACAAACAACGCAGCACAGTCCGGGATTCGGCTTGCCGTTTATCAAGCCCGACCAGGGCTACGGGCAGTTCATCAACCGCAACCATTTTGCTTTCCTGATGGAGATGGGTTTCGGGTTGACGCTCGGCATCATCATCGGCGGTGTGAAACGCGAGCGGGTGCTGATCTACGTCGGAGCGCTGTTACCGATCTGGACCGCGCTCGTTTTGTCGAATTCGCGCGGCGGGCTGATTGCGATGATGGCGCAAATAGTGACTGCGGCGCTGCTGTTCACTGTCTTACCCGGTTCAAGCAGGGAAAGAACCGAGACCTCGCGTCGCAGGTTTGTGACATCCTGGCTCGCAAGAGCTGTGTTACTGGGCGTTTTAGTGGCGGGCGTCGGCATCGGCTCAATCTGGATAGGCGGCGATCGACTGATGACGAGGATTGAGCAAGGCCAGGAGTTTGCTCCGGTTGCAGAGGAAGTTCGACACAATGCGCGGCGGAACCAGATCTGGCGTTCGACCTGGAGGATGTTTTCAGCCTACCCGATTACCGGAGTCGGGATGGGTGGATACTGGACCGCTATCCCGACGTTTCATGACGCGTCGGGCGTACTTACTCCACAGGAAGCCCACAACGACTATCTGGAACTGTTGGCCAGCGGCGGCTTGATCGGATTCGCTTTAGGACTGTGGTTTCTGGTGCTCGTGATTCGTAAGATACGAAGAAATCTCTTGAGCTTGACAGGTTTTCAACGCGCCGTATGTTTTGGCGCCAGTTTGGGTTTAGCCGGAGTTGCGGTTCATAGTCTGGTGGATTTTGGTTTACACATGCTTGCGAACGCAGCAATGTTCTCGGCCTTGATCCTCATCGCGACCTTGCCGGCGTTGCAAAAACGAAAAGGACTTAACATTCCGTAACAATCATGCTGTCTGCAAGAATATTTCCGTACCGACAAGTCGTTGCGATCATGATCGCGCTTGCGGTAGCAGTGCAATGGGTGGACTGGGCAAAGGCGTTAGCGCCTCAAGGTGGTGCGAGTGCGTTTCAGGGTCAGGACATCATGGGCGGGGCGGCCATCGTCTTTAAGCGTCCGCAAGGCACGCGAGACATCGTCGGTGGGGCTGCGATGTTGGTGGTAAAACGATCGCCGCGAACCTCAACACGGCCAACCGAGATTGCGCGAAATACTCCGCGTCGTCCGAAACCGCAACCAGGCGATCGCCCGGTCGCTACCGAAGCGGTTGCTGCTACGATATCGGACGCTGACAAAGCGGAAGCATTCAAGAACCAGGGCAACACTTATTATGATTTGGGCCAGTTTGCGCAAGCCGTCGAGGCGTACCAGAACGCACTCCAGCTGATACCAACTGACCCAACTGTTCTCAATAATCTGGGCGCCGCATATTTCAGCACCAGCAATTACACCGGGGCCGCTGACTCGTTCAAGAAATCGCTGGGCCTTAGACCTAACGACGCCGACGCTTCGTTCAACCTGGGAATTGCTTACAGCTCGATGAACCAGACTGAGCTGGCCCTGGATGCTTTCAAACAAGCAGCGACCTTCAAACCCGATTGGGCCGAAGCCCACAACGCGCTCGGCGACACGTATTTGACGCTGGCGAAGTTTGCCGAAGCAGCCAAGGCGTACGAAGAGACTGTTCGGCTCCAGCCTGACAATGCCGGCGCCTTCAGCAATCTTGGTTTCGCGTATGACAAACTCGGACGTCAGGACGACTCAATCGCCGCCTTGCAGAAGGCAGTGAAGTTGAAACCAGACGATGCGGTTGCTTACAACAACCTCGGAGCCAGTCTTTACAAAGCGGCGCGCTATCCTGAAGCGATTGAAGCTTTCAGTAATTCAGTTCGCTTAAAACCGAATGACGCGGAAGCAATCAACAATCTCGGTGCGGCTTATTACATTGCCGAGCAGTATCCGAAAGCGCTCGAGACTTTTCTGAAAGCAACGCAGCTCAAACCGGATCTTGCTGACTCACAGTACAACCTTGCCAATGCCTACTATCGGACGGACCGATATCCCGAAGCCGTTGACGCGTATCGCAGGGCTATTCAATTGAGACCCGAGTATGCGGAAGCCCGAACGAACCTCGGCAGCTTGCTAATCGCGATGGGTAAGCCGGCAGACGCAGTTATTCCGTTGCAAGAATCCATTCGCTTGAAGACGGACAATCCGGTGTCTCATAACAACCTTGGTTACGCTTTTGTGAAGCTTGGGGAAACGGCGAGTTCGAAAGAGCAAGCCACTACCTATTTCAACCAGGCGATAGCTGCCTACAAGGAGGCGTTGCGGCTGAAACCGGATTACGTAAAAGCGTTGAATAATCTTGGCTACGTTTACAACAAGCTGGGATTGAGTGCCGAGGCAATTGAGAGTCTGAACAAAGCGATCAGCGCCAAGTCGGATTTCGCCGAGGCCTACTACAATTTGGGCGGCGCCTACTTCAGCGCCGGGCAGTTTAACCAATCGGCCACAGCCTTTCAGCAAGCGGTTCGCTTGCGGCCCAATTTCGCTGACGCGCAAAACAGTCTTGGTGCGGCGCTGTACAGAGCACAGCAGTTCGATGCAGCCATAGATGCCTTCAAGACAGCGCTCACAATGGTGCCTGATAGCGCTGAAACTCACATGAATTTAGGAACGGTTTACGTGCGGACCAAACGCTACCAGGAAGCCGTTGAGTCGTATAAGTCGGCGCTTCGACTCAAACCCGGTTCTGCGGAGGCCCACTACAACCTCGGCGTGGCTTATGTGGCTTTAAAGGACAAGAAGGGCGCCCTGGCGTCATACAACACGCTTAAGACGTTGGACCCGAAGCTGGCCGCTGACTTCTTACAGAAGTTCCTCAAGTGAAGAAGACTTGGGGCAAGGAGAACCCGCTCCACGGTTCTGAATCAGTGTCCGACAAGGCAAAACTTCAGTTAAGTCATTGGAGAATTAGCCCGATCAGCCACAAAAAGCATTGACCGCCCTCGGGAAGAGAAGTAAACTGGCCGCCGACCAAGGGGTTCTATTCACAATTCTAATTTTCGTCACCATCCGAAGGGACAACTCATCATGAGTCAACGACCGACCAAAGTTATCAAAGCATTCGCTGTGTTCCTCGCGTTTGCCGTGGCCCAAATATCAATCCAAATCGGTTTTGCGGAACCCGCAGGGTCAACGGCCACCGTTGCTTTGCCTCAGAATATTATCGTCGCCCGGTTGGCCACAACCAACAATCAGCCCATTAACGTCAATGGCGCGAGCGCCGCAACTGGTGCCACGATCTTGAATGGCGCCGAGATTGAAACGCCTGCCGCTGTAGGAGCGACAATTAATTTAGGAGCCTTGGGTACCGTCGACCTCGCTCCCAATACCAAGATCAGACTGACCTTCGATGATGATGGCAATCTGAAGGTGTTACTTATCCACGGTTGCGCAATCGTCAACGCCAACAAGGATACCGAAGGCGAGCTCGAAGCAGGTGGTGCTTCGAACAAGACCGATAAGAGCGCCGGCGGAGTTCTCGACGTTTGCTTCCCGCCAGGAGCTGCTGCGCCCACGGTTGGACAGGGAGCTGCTGCATCCGCAGGTGCTGGAGCCGCAAGTGGTGGAGGCGCTGCCGTCGGTGGAGCTGTAGGTGGTGCGGCTGCTGGTGGAGGTGGTATTGGTACGGCCGCAACGGTCGCCATCATCGCGGGAGTCGCTGGGGCAGCGGTTGGTATTCCACTCGCATTTCGTGGCCAAAATCCAAGCCCGAGCCAATAGTAATTCTTTAACCTTAAAGCAAATGAATCGCGTGCCCTTCGAACCGGAGGGCGCGCTTTTTCATGTACGCTTCCTTGACGGCTTTACACCTGTTCTGTGGCCTTAAACAAACCAAAGCGCTCGACCCGTTCCTTGTTGCGTTTAGCGATTGCCACCGCTGCGATCGCCGGATGTGTCTGGGCCATATGGTTTGGTGCGAGACTTTCACTGAGTCGCATTCTGGTGAAGTACGGCATGGGGTTCAGAAGCGTCGCGGCTGCGAACGAAGCCGTAAGACTTGGCCCAGGGGATGCCGAAGCCTACTTCGCACTCGCTGCCGTGCAAAAGGCGAGTGGTTTGCCGGCGGCGCCGATTTTTGAACGCGCCGTTGCTTTACGGCCTCGCGATTATTACTTGTGGCTGGAATTAGGAATGGCGCGCGAAGAGGAGAATGATCCGGCGGGCGCATTGGCCGCGTTGAGCGAGGCTGTAAAGTTAGCCCCGTTTTATGCCCGCCCCCTTTGGCAACGCGGAAACCTGCTGCTGCGCCTCAAGCGTTTCGACGAAGCCTTTGTTGACCTTCGAAGTGCCGCGAGAAGCGATCCTGAACTAATACCAAATTTGATTGACCTCTCATGGAATCTTTCGCAATCGGAGGCGCGAAAAGCTGAGCAACTCGGAGAACTAAACACACCCGGACTTCATATTGCCTTTGCAAAGTATCTGGTGCGCAGAAACCAGCCAGCTGCGGCGCTGGAACAGATCAAGTTAGCAGGCCATGTGAGTGACGCCGACAAACGAGAACTCATTGGGCAATTGATAGCCATCGGTGCTTTCACTGAAGCAAACAGAATCTGGAGTGCGCCGGGCGAGCAGGCCGCGGCTTTTTATGATGGCGGATTCGAATCGCCGTTGAGTCTGGACGAAACCGGTTTTGGCTGGCGCGTCTCGCGTTATCGGAATCGAACGGCACTATCGCTGGATTTAGACGAGCCGCAATCTGGTTCGCAAAGCTTGCGAATAGAGTTCACCGGTGACTCAGCTCCCGACCAGCCAATAGTTGCGCAGTTGCTGGTAGTCGAGCCGGCCACTACTTACCGGGTGAATTTTGCAGCGCGCACGAAAGAGATTGTGACGGGTGGGTTGCCGCTGGCCAGAGTTACCGACGCAGCGGGAGACAGAGAGGTGCTTGGTGAATCGAGCGCTGTTTCGCAGGGGACGAGCAGTTGGCAACAGATCGAGTTTACCTTCAAGACAGGAGCCACAACCAAAGCAGTTACTGTGCTTTTGGTAAGACAAGCATGCACTACTGCGCCGTGCCCCGCGTTTGGCACTCTGTGGCTGGATAGTTTCTCGCTTGCAGAATCGCCGTAGTAAGAGATTTTAATTCGGCAAGTCATTGACGATTCTGACAACGGCGTAATAGTCTAGGTATCGGGATCCACCCTGCACTACTCCCTGGATCACTTCAAGCCCTGCAGCAGTGACTGCGATCGACCATACTCAGCGAAAAAGTTTAGTGAATCATTGACGTCTGCGAATGCTAAAAGCTGATGTTGACGTAAGTACAAATACGGGAGAGACCTAATGAGGAAGCAATCTGAGTTCAGAACCAGGCTGATCATGTTAATCGGCATCTTCGGCGTAGCAATGATGTTGTTGATACTTCCCACCGGGGGTGGAGAGACCGCAGCAAGCGCGATGCGTGATCCGAATCGAGATCTGGCGCTGTTGGGGGAGACCTGCGGAGTGGCAACGCCATTACTCCTGAACACTCCGCTGCAAGGCACCACGGCAGGCGCTACCAACGACTATGAGTTATCCGGAGGAGGATGCTTCACCGGCATCGGCAACATGCCTTCCACAGCTGCCGGCAACGAATTGGTCTATTCTTTTACCGCCCCATCTGCCGGAATCTATTCCTTTCGCGTGACCAGCTATGGCGGGGGCAACCTGGTCGTGTACACGGCCAGCACATGTCCGGTGGGCGCGCCACCCGTCATCGTCGGCAGTTGTTTGGCGGCGGGCAACCGCCTGGTTGTTGGCTCCGCGGAAGAAGTGCCGTGCCTATCGCTGGCATTGGGGCAGAATATTTTTGTCTTCGTTGATGAAGACGCAGTTTCTCCCGGAGGCTCTTTCACGCTTGAAGCGACGAGGTGCGTGCAAGAGACTGAACCGAATGACACCCCCGGAACCGCCGACCCTCTCATCTTTGGTGGTCAGGGATCGATCACGCCCGCCTCAGATGTAGACTACTACTCGCTCGGCACTCCTCCCGCGGGTTCCCGCATATTTGCGCTAGTTGATGGCGTGACATCGAGCATCAATAATTACGATCTGCGTATTACCACCGCGACCGACACGCTCGAGTATGACGACCAAAATGCTGCACCGGCGTTCGGATCTTTTTCCGGAACGGTAGCGGGCACTCCCCTGACCGGCGTAGCAAGTTATCTTCAAGTCAGCGCCGCCGCGGAGACAGAGCCGTACCGCGTTTATGCAACGGTCCAGCCTCCGATTGGATCGGCGGTGGTAGAGACTGAGCCGAATGACACCATCGCTCAGGCGAATTCGGCGGCAATCAATTATTTCAGCGGTTCGTTGCCGGGCCCTGCCCCATCAACCGATGTGGATGTTTACTCTTTTACAGCACAGGCCGGCGATCTGATCTTTCTGGGACTTGATGGCGATCCGCTTCGCGATGCCACTCCCATCAATGGCAGATTGGAATTGCTAAATTCGGTTGGGACCACGTTGCTGACCGCGAACGATGCCGGTTCGACATCTGATACGACGTCGGGCGCAGGGTCTTTGACCTCGACCACCCCTAACTCCCCGGCCGAGAGTATTGTTTTGAAGGCCACGAGCACCGGCACTTTCTACGCGCGCGTCACGACCCTCGTACCTGGAGCCCCCGGCGCGGGTGATTACTTACTATCGATCTTTGTCTTTCCGGCCGGCCCAACCGCTGCGGACGGCACTGTCACTGGCCGGATTATCGATGGCGCCGGTCTACCCGTAAGCGGCGCCGTGATCAACCTGAGCGGTACCCAGACCCGCCGGACCATTACCGACTCGCTGGGCAAATACAGCTTTGGCGACGTTGAAACCAACGGCTTCTACACGGTTACTCCCGCTCGGGCAAATTTCATGTTCAGTCCAAGCTCGAGATCTTTCAGTCAACTGGGAGAACGAACGGAAGCTGCCTTTACCGCTCTTCAAACTGTGGAGGCAGCGAATCCTCTGGACACGCCTGAGTATTTTGTGCGGCAGCAGTATCTCGATCTGCTTGGCCGCGAACCGGAAGAGGAAGGGTTCAATTACTGGAGCGATCGAATTCGCGAATGCGGAAACGACGCCAGATGCATTAGTGCCCGGAGACGCGATGTAGCAGCGGCATTCTTCATCGAACGTGAGTATCAGCAAACAGGTTCGTTTATCTACGGACTGTATAAAGGCGGCCTCGGCAGGCACCCTGCTTATGCTGAGTTCGCCGTTGACCGCACGCAGATAACGGATGGTCCAACTCTGGAAGCCCTGAAACAGGCCTTTGCTGAGAGCTTTGTGCAGCGGACGGAATTTGTGGCGCGTTATCAAGCAAACGGATCGGCGGCGAGTTTTGTCGACGCGTTGCTGGGTAACGTTTTGCAGGCATCGGGTGTCGATCTCCTTGACCAACGCGACCGTCTGATCGGTGCTTATAACTCCGGTACAGATCAGGATGAAAGTCGTGCGGCAGTCCTGCGTGCTGCCACCGACCATCCGCAGTTCAGAGCGGCTGAATACAACGCCTCGTTTGTGCTAAACGAATACTTTGGCTATCTAAGGCGTGACCCGGATCCGGGTGGATTCAGATTCTGGCTGGATGTCTTGAACAATCGAGAACCGGGGAACTTCCGAGGAATGGTTTGCGCTTTTATCAATTCCGCTGAGTATCAACTGCGGTTCAGCAGTATCGTGAGCCGCACTGATCGCGAGTGTGCGCAGTAGTTAGAGGAAGGGAAGTCTTCGCCTTGGTGAAAGTATTACCGCGACTGAAGTTTACTTCGACTTGAATGAAGAAGATTGACCGCCTTGGATGGGCGGCAGGATTTTCATTCAAGACATACGGCCTGCGTATTGGCATTCGGTCAAATGACCCGTCCGCTCTGGCGAGAGTTCACGAGCATTTGCCGCATCGCTGGGAGTCCGCTTCGTCGTCGCAGGTCGAGAGGATTTACTCCTTCATCGTAGGGGGCGAGGGATTAAGGCCCAATGTGAAGCGCTTCCACATGCTTTATGCGGACCACGTGCGCATCGCTCGTACGATGGATCTGGATCAAGTCTTTGAAACTTTTGAATCGGATCTCAGACTGGTCGTCGCCGAGTTTGCACGACATCGGGTGTTTGTACATGCCGGCGTGGTTGGATGGAAGGGAAAGGCGATCGTGGTTCCCGGACGCAGTTACAGCGGCAAGTCGACACTAATTGCCGAATTGGTAAAAGCCGGGGCTACGTATTATTCCGATGAGTATGCCGTGTTCGACGCGCGCGGGCGTGTTCATCCTTATCACAAGCCACTCGAAATGCGCGATGAAGGATCTGTAAAGCAATCGAAAGTCACCGTCGAAGAAATTGGCGGACGCCCTGGAATCAAGCCCTTACCAGTGGGCATGGTGTTGATGACTCATTACAAGGCAGGAGCGAAATGGCGCCCGAGAAAGCTAACGCCTGGCGAAGGTGTGCTGGGCCTGCTCAATCATACAGTCTCAGCGCGTCGCGATCCGGAAAAGGCCTTGTCCACACTGCAACACGTTGCCGCTGCTGCGGAAGTGTTGAAGGGAACACGTGGAGATGCGAGCCAACTCAGCAGGCTAATCCTCAGTCGTTTGGGATAAAAATCGTGATTGTCTTTTAGGATTGATGATAAACTCGCCGCCGTTTCAATCGGTTTATCTCAATTAATAATCTGAAATTTTTTTAAGAATTTACCCGGAGGCAGAATGAAAATAGCCCAACCTAAGAAGCCGCTCGCCCGAACTAAGAAGATCGTGGTGAAGGAAGTCAGCGGTGAGGTATTGATTTACGATCTCGAGAGCGACAAGGTCCATTGTCTGAACGAAACCGCTGCCCTCGTCTGGAAATATTCTGATGGGAAGAATGATCCCGCTACAATTGCGAGACTGCTTGAAAGGGATCTGAAGAGTCCGGTTACAGAGAACGTTGTGTGGTACGCGCTGTCGCAGTTCGAGAAGGATGGATTGCTCGAAGGGCAAATGACCCCTCCGGCGTTATTATCAGGAATGAGTCGCCGTGATGTGATTCGTGCGCTCGGTGTTGCCGCAGTTGTGGCGGTGCCGGTGGTCACTTCGATTGTCGCGCCAACGCCGGCACAGGCGGCGACTTGCCTGCCCTCCGGCCAATCCTGCACTTCTAGTTCGCAATGCTGTTCCGGCCTATGCTCCGGCGTGACCTGCGCCTAATTCTTAACTGAATGTTGATTGTTACTGAGGTGCCGATCGTATCGATCGGCGCCTCTTATTAGTTGGCGCTAACTTTCCTCAGATAAATGACTACATTGAACCGAATTTCCAAGGGTCGGCTCGTCGCAAAAACTCTGGCTGGTTCGTGGCGGACAGCGGACTTGCCGGCGTTTGAGTTATCCGAATCTGAACTGGATGAGGTCACGCCTCTGCTCTACGGGTCGGGGGCAGCCGCCCTTGGTTGGTGGCGGGTTCGCCAATCTGAGCTTAAAAAAACTTCGTCCGCGGAAGTTCTTCATCAGGCTTTTCGACTGCAAGCGCTCCAATCGGCGATTCACGAGCAGCACATCGAAAAAGTTTTTCGGCTGCTGCGCGAGGCCGGCATTCAGGGAGTGTTGGCAAAGGGCTGGGCAGCCTCTCGTCTTTATCCTGATTCGGCGCTGCGACCGTATGGTGACATCGACCTGCTGGTGCGACCGCACGACTACGAAGCGGCACAGCGCATCCTGGATAGTCCCGAGGCTGCAGACTGTTGGGTCGATCTACACAAATCATTCTCAGAGATTGACGATCGCAATATTGACGATCTGTTCTCCCGTTCAGTTGCGATAAGTCTCGGAGACGAACAGGTGCGAGTGTTGGGTAACGAGGACCACCTTGCCTTGTTGTGTGTGCACCTGCTCAAGCACGGTGCCTGGCGTCCGGTTTGGCTTTGTGATGTGGCCGCGGCAATTGAGTCGCAATCGGCGGACTTTAGTTGGGACCTCTGCCTCGGAAATAATCGCACCCGATCGCAATGGATTGTCTGTGCCGTCACGCTCGCGCGACAACTGTTAAAAGCAGATGCTTTCAGGGCCACTGACACTCGCCTCAATAGTGAAATTCCATCGTGGCTGAGAGAGAGTGTCTTAAAGCAGTGGGCAAATCCCTTCGCCATCAACCAACCTCCTATGAGTCATTCCGCCCCAATGGCAAGTTATGTGACTAATCCACGCGGAATCTTCAAAGCGCTGAAAGCGCGCTGGCCGAATCCCATACTGGCCACGGTCAGTATTAACGGCCAGTTCAACGAAGTCCCGCGTTTGCCTTATCAGTTTGGTAATTGCGCTCTGCGTGCCGGACGGTTTCTGCTTCAGTTGCCCACGCGGTTGCGGATCGCAAGACTGACTTAAAGCATTGACGACTGTGCCACAGTCAGAACCGCAAGCGGCAGCGACCGGGTCGATCCCACAGATGATTCTTGACGAGTTTCAAAGAAAGTCCTATCGCGCTTTGAACCCTCGGCAATGACCCGGTCGCTGTCGCTTGCGGTTCTGATTGTGACCCTCTTGAATCGATTGTTTGATTTACCTTCAGGCAAAAAATTATGCTATAAAGACTCCGCGTCTTCAGTCACTAGGTGACGGCTGGCTCCCCCGACAGTCCCGGCTTTCTCATAACCTTCAATGAATAAATTTGTACAACGCGTCAGCTCGCTCAGCTGCCTTGTGGCGGTCTTAGTGTCAATCACCACTCCGCTGGTTCTGAGTGACTCTGGCGTCGGAACCGCCAAAGCCCAATCACAACAGAGAACGACTGACATCACGGCTGCAAAAGCCAGCTTTGCGTCAGGGTCTGGTGTCCTGGTTGGCTGGCAGGTTGAGATCCGGGATGACAATTTAGGGTTCAATGTGTACCGGATTGGAAATGGCCAGCGGTTGAAGGTAAACCGCAAAATGATTTTAGGATCAGCCTTCGCGCCACGCCGTCCGGGAAACGTGCGTAGCAGTTACTCTTTCTCGTTTCTAGACCAGGCGGGAACTGCTGATTCCATCTATGAAATCGAATCAGTCAACATCGACGGCGGGGTTTCCCTGTCGGAGCCCGTCAAAGCTGTTAATACCGATCGCGGGCTTGATCAGTACACTCTTTATCGGGAAGTTTCGGAATCGCAACGTCCGGATGAACGAAGCTTTCCTGCGGCCGCACCACAGGGTATGAGCGTGAATGGGCCGATTGAACAGCAATGGGAAGTCGCTTCTCAGCCGGGCGTTAAGATTTCCATCAAGCGTGATGGTTGGTACAAGGTAACGCAGCAGCAGATCGCAGCTACTGGGTTCAACGCCGTCGTCGACATTAAGAATCTGAGGTTGTTCGCAGATGGCAGGGAAGTGGAACTGCTAACCAGCAAGAGCGCCGGACCTTTCGGGAGTGGAGACTCATTCGAATTCTTCGGGAGAGGCATTGATGTTTCGACAACCGACACCCGGATCTACTATCTGATCGCCGGCGCCACGCCTGGCAGACGAGTGCGTGGAGATCTGAGGATTAGTCGAGAAGTGTCAGCGCCGCCGGCACCGTTGCCAGTGGCAAATCCCGCGTTCCTAGTGGCGGCCCCGGAATCACGGTGGTTTGGTTATGTGATCCAGTTCCTGAACCTGGCGGACTTTCGATCCGAACTCCCTACGACCAAACCCGCCGAACGTCCGCCTGCGCAACCATTGCCGCAAGTTGTCGCTGCCGAGCCAGAGCAAGTCGAACAGCCTTCTTTGCCAAAACGAAAAATTACCCGAAGCGCGAAGAAGAAGAAAAGGACGAAGCCGCAACTCAGCCACGCGCCGAGCGCTGCCGCGGCTACCAGTTTCGGCTTCACTGTTGAGCGCAAGGAGCGCTTCAATCTTTTCCTGAGCGTCCTCAATGGCGATAAGGAAAACTACTACGGGCCAGTGGTCGGAGGAACTCCCGTAACGCAAACCCTCAATACCCCAAATCCTGAACTAACTGCTGACGGCCCGGCACGTTTAGAGGTTGCGCTTCAGGGAGTACTCAACACACCGCACCAGGTGGCGATCAGTTTTAACGATGTGCCAGTAGGTGAGCTGAACTTCTTCGGGTTGGATCAGGCGGTGAAGGTGCTGGATGTTCCCATCTCGGCGCTCAACAACGGAACCAACTCAGTCCGGCTCACGACGATAGCCGGCGGGATTTCCCTCATCGATTACGTTCGGCTCACTTATCCACATGCCATGCGCGCGGATGGTGATGCCGTTCGATTGAGCCTGAGACCCAACCAGACCGTTACGGTGCATGGTTTCACTAACCCAAACATTCGGTTGATAGATGTAACTGATCCATTTGCAGTGACCGTATCGCGGCCAGTCACAGAGCCAAGTAGTGGCGGTTTTGCGATTCAGATACCGAGTGTCACGTCGAGAGCAAAAGCGCGCGTGCTTTATGCACAACTAGATACTCAGGCCGACACGCCGGCCGCGTTCTCCCTGAACGAACCTTCGACGCTCAACTTGGAAACCAATGCTGCTGATCTCGTAATCATTGCGCACAAGAGTCTTATGGGCAGTGTGGCGCCGCTCGTGTCACTTCGGCAAAGCCAGTTACTAGCGGTCTCGGTAGTAGATATCGAAGATATTTACGACGAATTTGATTACGGCCTCCACGGGCCAAAGGCGATAAAGAACTTTCTCGCCAGGACGGCTACGAGTTGGTCCACCAAGCCTCGGTACGCAATACTCCTTGGCGACGCGACTCATGATCCTCGCAACTACGAAGGGCTCGGAAACTTCGATTTGGTTCCGACGAAACTAGTAGATGCTACTTATGATGAAACAGCCTCGGACGAATGGTTGTCTGATTTTAACGATGATGGTATCGGTGAAGTGGCGCTCGGGCGTTTGCCAGCGCGTACGATGGCCGATGCAAATCTCATGATTGCCAAGATAGTCAATTTCTTGCCCGCCAACGTGCCACAAAGCGCGTTGCTGGTGGCTGACGATCCGACCGGTTACTACTTCGACTTCGAGCAGGCTAATAGTGAAGTGCAGGCGCTGTTGCCTCCCACTCTAACAGTGCAAAGAGTGGACCGCCGTACAACGGTTGGTGGCGATGCTCAAGCCCGCGCAAACATTGTCGCCCATTTCAATGCGGGCCAGACTCTCGTCAACTATACTGGACATGGCACCGTTGACTCGTGGCGGGGCATATTCAGTTTTTCAGATGCTACTAGCCTGACTAATAGCAACAAGCTGCCGTTCGTGGTGGTGATGGACTGTCTTAACGGGCGCTTTCAGGATCCACAACTGACGGGCATTGCTGAAGCTCTTATGAAGGCCCAGAATGGTGGATCCGTAGCTGCATTCGCATCTTCTGGGCTAACTATTCCGGATGGTCCGCATGCAATGGCTAATCAGCTCTACACGTTGTTATTTGCCACGCCCTCGATGGCTTTGGGCGACGCTATCAAAATCTCAAAAGCAGCTACTACCGACATCGACGTGCGTCACACCTGGATCTTCTTCGGCGATCCATCGATGAAGCTTCGCTAACTCCGCGCTTGCTGCCAGGCTTCAGGACCCCAGGACAGTCCCTGGTCCACCTCAGAATCCAGTCCTCATTCGCCATTAGGAACGAGTTATTAATAAGCTGAGAGGCTAAGACTTCAATGCAGACCCGACACAATCTTTTTTCAAATGCGACAGGACCTAATCGCATGTTTGATCCTTATTGCAGGCGCGATAGCTTTTACTGAAAACCCGATTCGAGAATTACTGGTCCGAAAAGTCCTGGCGGAAAAGTCGAATGCCGCTGACGGTAGAGTGCGGCCGATGTTTGCGAATCCAACATCCACCGTCTTCATCAATGAGTTTCACTACGACGACGCCGGCACCGATGCCAATGAGTTTATTGAAGTAGCTGCGCCAGCCGGCACCAACATGGCTAACTACTCAATCGTTCTCTACAACGGTGCGACCGGTAGTGAAACTGGACGAACCATTGGCATAGGAAGTTCCAACACGACGTCTACGGTGGACGTACATGGCGATCTAACCTCAGAGGGTAATGAAGCCTTCTTCGTGAACGTCACCAACGTTACTGACGCGACCGTAACCGTTGAGCCGAAAATATTTGTCAAACAACTCACCGTAAATGGATTCAAATCCACTGATACTTGCTATTGAAACGGCCACTCTTGGCGGCAGCATCTGTTTAGCCGAGGGCGCAAAAGTTTTGGCGTCTCGTGCCGGCGACGCGCGCGTCTCGCATTCCAATGGTTTGTTGCGGGACATCCACGACGTGCTCGCCGAGACGAAACTAACGGTGGCCGACGTTGACGTTTTTGCCGCTGCCGTGGGGCCGGGGAGTTTTACGGGACTTCGGATTGGCCTCGCAACCGTAAAAGCGTTAGCAGCGACCACGGGCCGTCTTTGTATTGGAGTGCCAACCCTAAACGCTGTGGCGCACGCCGCTGGTCCTTCGGCAATCACCGTCGCACTGTTGCCGGCAGGTCGGGGCGAGTTGTTTGCCCAGATGTTCTCTGTATCAGCTGAAAGAGTAGTGCAGGCGCTTGACGAGCCGGCGCATTTGTCTCCACTAAACACGCTCGCACGGTACAGTTCGAATAATGAAATCACCTGGGCCGGAGACGGCGCGCAGCTGCATCGGGGCACGATTGAGGGCTATGCGCAAACTCATCAGGATCGCAGGTGGACGATTGCCGCTGCTGCCAGTTTACTCGCCGTCAATATCGCTGAACTGGGTTTTGTGCAACAGGAGCTCGCAATCGTGCCGGAGTTGTTGCAGGCGATCTATGTCAGGCCCTCCGACGCGGAAATCAAGACCAATGTCATCAACAGCTGATCGGGGCTTCGCTCCCGCAACGCCGGCTATTGAGTTCGGCATGATGAATGAGCATGATCTGCTCGAGGTCGTAGAAATTGAAGAACGGTCTGGTTTGAGTCGCTGGGGTTGGGCGGCGTACTACTCCGAACTGCAGAGTTGCAATGGACCGTTCATGTTTGTGGCGCGGCTCGTACGACCGCTCGAGCAAATCGATACGTACAATCTCGCCGGATATATCGTTGCTCGACACACCGCGGGAGAAATTCACATAAACAACGTTGCCGTCCGTGACGAGTATCGCCGGCTGGGGATTGGGAGCCATTTGCTGGCTCGCATTCTGATAGAGGGACGCCAGGCTGGGGCAGAGGCTGCCTTTCTTGAGGTTCGTAGCGGAAACATCGCCGCCCAGGCACTTTATTCGCGTTGTGGGTTTTCATTGCTTGGTCGCCGCCGCAATTACTATGCTGATCCGGTCGAGGACGCACTCACGATGCGTGCGGACCTCAAACAATGATGCTTGCGTCGTTATGTCAATTGGGCTACCATTTTTTCGTGCCTAACATTCTCAGGAGGTTCATCCGGCTAACGCCTCCGCAAACCGTACTTTCCAGTTAAAAGTCTGAAAGGAGACAAGCACGCCATGGATATTTCGACCACGGATACTCTAAAAGAAGAATTGATGAATCGGGATCCCGAGTTCAGAGAATTGGCCCGGGAACACACGAAATACGAGCAACGGTTGAGTGAATTGTCTGCCCTCGCCTATCCAAGCGACGAAGAACAACTGGAAGAAATTACGTTGAAGAAGAAGAAGTTAGCTCTCAAAGATCAGATGTATTCGATTCTCACGCAATATCAGAAAACGCAGAGCTTGAGCCATTAATACAAGCGGAGAGATTGCTCCGATTTTGGGGATTGAGGGGACGCACGAGTCAGTATGCGTCCCCTTTCTCACAAGAGGGCATAAGAATTTCCAACAAAGGATTAGATAAACACATTGCGTATTGTTCGTGACGGGTGGCCATATATTCTGGTCCCGACCTTGTTGATGATTGTTCTATTCGTGCTGGGCTATTGGGCGGTGGCGATTGTCTTTCTTTTGCTTGCCGCATTTATGGCTTACTTCTTTCGGGATCCGGATCGACAGGTTCCGGATGGCGATGCGACCGCGGTCGTTTCTCCGGCAGACGGCAAAGTGACGTTGGTCAAAGAGCTCGCCGCGGAACATAACGCGGGAAAACTGGTCAGCATCTTTCTTTCACCATTTGACGTTCATATCAATCGTGCGCCAATCGCAGGCACGATCACCGACAGCTCATACGTCAAAGGAAAATTTCTGATGGCGACCGACAAGAATGCGAGTCTGGTGAACGAACAGAACGTGCTGACAATTCAAGGAGAGCGCATCACCGTAGTCTGTAAACAGATCGCAGGGATTCTCGCGCGTCGCATCGTTTGCTGGAAAAAAGAAGGAGACTACGTTCGCCTCGGCGAACGCTTTGGACTAATCAAGTTTAGTTCGCGCACTGATCTGATCGTACCCAGCAATGTTGAGGTGCTGGTTTCTGAGGGCATGCGGGTGAAAGGCGGAATCACAATCATCGGGAGGATACGATGAGCAGCCCACACGCAGCCCACGAGCCAGAACCCCGAAATCCTGAAAGACACGGTCTCAAAAAGGGGCTTTATCTCATCCCCTCGGCATTCACCGCGGCTAACATTGGAATGGGTTTCTATGCCGTCATGTCGGCGCTGCGTGGTTTTCAGTTTATCGGGACTGGTGTGGAATCGGATCTTAAAATCGCTGCCAGCTATCTTGACGCTTCATCGATCGCTATTGGTCTCGCTGTGCTCTGCGACATGCTTGATGGTCGCATCGCTCGCATGACAAAAACCACGACTGAGATCGGTGTCCAGTTAGACTCGATCGCCGATGTTGTTACCTTTGGTTTGGCTCCCGCAGTGCTGGCATACGTCTGGGGATACGGAGCCAGTCTGCAAGAGGCAAGCGCTATTCATCGTTTGGCCTGGTTCCTCTCGTTCATGTATCTGATGTGCGGCGCTTTTCGCTTAGCGCGTTTCAATGTGCAATCATCCCGTCCGCGCATTCTCGCCGAGGGCACGATCAAGGTCGATAAGAAGAGCTTTGTGGGGCTGCCGATTCCGGTTGCGGGAGGACTAATCGCTGCGCTGATACACTTCGCGCCTGTGCCGCTGGTTTACTATGGTCCCCAACGCTCGGAGATCTATTCCATACTATTGATGGCACTCGTAGGTTTCTTGAGTTTGCTGATGGTTAGCACACTGCGTTTTCCGAGTTTCAAAAATGTCGGCAGTCGGAAACGCAGTATGCGCACGATCATTCTCGTGGTCGCAGTGGGAATGTTGATTCTGCTCTATTCGAAGTATGTGTTATTGGGTCTTGCGGTAACTTATATTCTGCACGGCTTGCTGTCGCGGGTGATAGGAATGTTCCGGCGGCGCTCTGACATCTCCGACACGACGCCTCACGCTAAGGAAGTCTAGACAAACATCTCAATCCTGTTTGCCCTTCTTCACACCCTCGCCAGGCTCCGCAAAAGCCAGTAGTCCGCTCTGTGTCGTGAGGAACACCGCATCACCAACCGCAATTGGCGAAGCTGAACGGCCCATCTCTTCATCCGTGGGCAGCGAGTTTACCGGGCGGCCGTCGACAAGTCCCAGCACGACCGCGGCGGAACTCGACAACGGAGTAAACAGAGCCCCGTCGATGGTGGTGAAGGGCTGTGAAGATATTCTGCCAGGCAGTTGGCGTTTCCAAACCTTACTCCCGCCTAGCGAGTAGAGGTAGACGAAATTGTCGAGCGATGCGACGAGTAGTGAGTTCTCCACTCGGACTACTGCCTGCACACCTGCTCCGGTGCGCGTCTTCCATCGCAGTTTGCCGTTAGTGGAGTTTAGGGCGTAGACGTAGCCGTCACCTGAACCAAAGAAGACGCTGTCGTCGGCTACTGCCACCGGTCCTCTTACCGCACCCTTGCTTCGATACCGCCAAAGAAGCTTGCCTGAGCTCTCATCCAGCGCCTGCAGCGATCCATCCTCACTGCCAACGTACACGCGCGCATCGGCTACGACGGATTGACCGTTGAAGGGGGCCGAATGCTCAAAGGACCAGCGCCCGACGCCAGTGGCGGCGTCGAAGGCATAGAACTTTCCATCGGCGCCTCCGGCAAAGATCTTGCCGCCTTTTAAAGTCAGTGAGCCCCGCAATGGGTTCGCGAGGGTCCGCATCCATTGTGTTACGCCGCCCTCACTCCCCAATGCCCGCAGGGTGCCCGTTGCTCTGCGCCGGTTGGTGCGTGTTTGTTCTGCTCCCAATATCTCGGAAGCGACATAAACGCGGTGTTCGTCTGCGACCGGCGAGGCGGACAGTTCACCACCGATTTCCGCCCGCCAACGCAAGCGCCCGTCGCTCGCTCGCAGCGATACCATCATCCCAGCCGAAAGCGGAACAAAGATCGATGCCTCATCAAATGCAGGCGTCAGGTTAAGCGTTTGAGTCGAGTCATAACGCCACCGAAGCGTCAGTGGCTGAGCCAATGCGACGCGAGCTGCCTTAGTTGAACTCAAAACCTGTGCAGACCCGGAAGATAGGCACGTCAATAGCAGTAACAAGATACTGATCAGGCGGAAAGTTTTGAGTGGACCCGATGAGGTCGTCGCGCTATGTCTAGTCATAAATGATTGGGAAGCACTGCTGTTTTGTCTAATCAACTTCGAAAAGTATAATCCCCGTACTCGATCGTTTCTGTGAACCCAGTTTGACGCGCGCCACCGCCTAGAGGTTTCCTTTTTTGACGCAAAACGCTAATCACGAAACCGTAATCATACTTGACTTCGGATCTCAGTACACTCAGCTCATAGCCCGGCGTGTCCGCGAAGCGGGCGTTTACTGCGAGATTCTTCCCTACAACACGACAGCAGCAAAGATCCAGGCGCAGCAGCCCCGGGGTCTGATTCTTTCCGGTGGGCCGTCGTCGGTATATCAACCCGACGCGCCCCGTCCGGACCCGGAGTTGTTGCACTCCTTCAGGTGTCCAGTGCTGGGGATCTGTTATGGATTGCAGGTGATGGCGCTCGATCTCGGGGGCGAAGTTGCATCTGCGCCGAGCCGCGAGTTCGGGTACGCCCGGCTAAAAGTCATTGACTCTGAAAGCATATTGTTCAAAGGCTTGCCGACCGAGATGGATGTTTGGATGAGCCACGGCGATCACGTCACCGCGGTTCCAGAAGGATTTCGCGTAACAGCGTTGACCGACGATGCCCTCAACGCAATCGAGAACGCCGAACGCGGAATCTACGGCGTGCAGTTTCACCCGGAAGTTGCCCACACGCCTTTAGGAGCGCAGGTCCTGCGTAATTTTCTGTATTCGGTTTGTGGTTGCCAGGGTGATTGGTCACCGGCTGCAGTTATCCAGGAACAAGTTGGCCGCATTCGCGACGAGGTTGGAGGAACCGGGCGGGTCGTTTGCGGCTTGTCCGGAGGTGTTGATTCGACCGTCGCCGCTGCACTGGTGCATCAAGCGATTGGTGATCGCCAGACATGTATCTTCGTTGACAACGGACTGCTGCGGGAAAGCGAGTTTGAAGCGACGCTCGCGATTTTGCAGCAACGAATGAAACTGAATATCACCGGCGTGAGGGCCGGCCCGCTATTTCTCGAAACTCTGGCGGGCGTGACCGATCCTGAGGAGAAACGAAAACGGATTGGAAAGACGTTCATCGATGTCTTTGACGCGGAAGCAAAACGCCTGGGTGGTGTCGATTACCTCGTGCAAGGCACGCTCTATCCGGACGTCATTGAATCTGTCTCAGTGCTCGGTCCTTCAGCTGTTATCAAAAGTCATCACAACGTCGGCGGCTTGCCGGAAAAGATGAAGCTTCGTCTGATCGAGCCGTTGCGAGAACTGTTCAAGGATGAAGTGCGACTGATCGGCAGGGAACTGGGAGTACCCGAGGAGATTCTTACCAGACATCCGTTTCCGGGTCCGGGACTCGCAGTAAGAATCATTGGCGAGATCACAGAAGAGAGAATTAGATTGTTGCAAGCCGCTGATCGAATTCTCGATGAGGAGTTGCGACTCGCGGATCTCTACAATTCGGTCTGGCAGGCGTTTCCCGTACTACTTCCGATTTCAACAGTAGGGGTAATGGGAGACGAGCGCACTTACGAAAAAGTTGTTGCCATTCGGGCCGTCACGAGTGTCGACGGGATGACAGCGGATTGGGCGCGTTTGCCGCACGACCTTTTGGCTCGCGTTTCGGCGCGTATCGTATCGGAAGTGCGCGGAATCAACCGGGTCGTTTACGACATTAGTTCCAAGCCTCCGAGCACAATCGAGTGGGAATAACGCGTGTGTTCACGCGTGCTATAGTGTGACGGAAATCCGTCTTAGAAATAGTTAATTCACCCCAACCAGGGTGGTAGCGTCCACCAGCACTTATCCAGTTAATCATGCCTGATCAAAGATTCGCACATCTCCATCTACACACCGACTACAGCCTCCTCGACGGTGCCATTCAGATAAAACCGCTTGCCAAACGAACCGAAGAACTCGGTATGACAGCGTGTGCAATGACCGATCACGGCAACATGTTCGGCGCCATCTCGTTCTACAACACGATGAAAAAGCACGGCGTGAAACCGATTATCGGTTGTGAGACTTACATTGCGCGCGGGAGTCGGAACGAGAAGTCAGCGGGAGCTCCGGGAGAAAAGGCAAACTTTCATCTGATCCTGCTGGCGAAAGACATGGATGGGTACCGGAATTTGGTCCGGCTAACTTCGAAAGCGTATACGGAAGGCTTCTATTACAAACCGCGCATCGACAAAGAACTGCTCGCGGAACACAGCAAGGGCCTGATTGCGCTCTCCGCCTGCATGTCCGGCGTGCCGTCGGCGATGTTGGCGCGCGACAAGTGTGACGAGGCCGCTGCGGCGGCAATCGAGTTTGAAGAGATACTTGGGAAAGGGAACTACTTTCTCGAGATTCAGGAGCACGGCCTCGAGGCACAACAGCGGATCAGAAAGTCTCTGGTCGATCTTTCAAAGCGCACCGGCGTCCCGCTCGTTGCTACCAACGATGCTCACTATCTTCGGCCCGAAGATGCGCGCGCCCACGATGTTCTGCTGTGCATCGGTTCCGGCAAGACAGTAAACGACACAAACCGGCTGCGCTATCAAAGTCCAAACTTCTACGTGCGCTCTCCCGAAGAGATGTGGAGAATCTTCGGAAACGAACTTCCCGACGCGTTGAATCGTACCGTCGAAATTGCCGAGCGTTGCGACCTGCAGCTTCCAGAGAACATCAACCATCTTCCCAACTATCCGATCCCGGCATCAGACGCCGGTTCGTCTGCGGATGACTATTTTGAGAAAGTGGTCCGGGAGGGGTTTGAGCGGAAGCGACAGCGCGTTTGGGAAAGTCAGCAGGCCCGCGGCGAGCTGAAACATCCGCTAATGGAATATCAGACGCGCCTGACGAGCGAGATAGCCATGATCAAGCAGATGGGCTTTGCCGGCTATTTTCTGATCGTCTGGGACTTCGTACGTTATGCCAAGGAGAACTCAGTCCCCGTCGGGCCGGGTCGCGGATCGGCGGCCGGTTCACTGGTGGCTTACTGTCTGGATATCACCGACGTCGATCCCCTTCACTACAACCTCATCTTCGAGCGTTTCCTTAACCCCGGTCGCGTTTCGCTTCCTGACATCGATATCGATTTTTGCGTCCGCGGGCGCGCTGACGTGATCAATCACGTGGCCGACCTTTACGGCCGGGATTCAGTCTGCCAGATCATCACCTTTGGGACGCTTGCCTCGCGGGCGGCGATCAAGGATGTCGGTCGCGCACTCGAAATGCCGTATTCAGAGGTCGAGCGAATTGCCAAGCTAATCCCGCCGCCAGTCCGCGGTCGAAATGTGAGCATCGGCCAGGCCCTGGAACAGGTTCCGGAGCTGAAGAAGGAAGTTGAGACAAATCCTCAGGTTAAAGATTTACTTGAGATTGCCCAGCGGCTTGAGGGCTGCGCGCGTCACAGCTCAGTCCATGCCGCGGGTGTCGTTATTTCGCCCTTGCCGCTTCAGGAACTCATCCCGGTGGCTGTCTCCGGGAAGGACGAACTGACCACTCAATATGTCATGTCGGACCTGGAAAAGACCGGCATGCTTAAGATGGATTTTTTAGCGCTTACCGCTTTAACCGTTATAAATGATTGCTTAATTACCGTTAAGCAAATGCTTGGCGTCGAGATTAACTGGCCGGATTTAGCGCTTAACGATGAAAAGACTATGCAGGTGTTTGCCGATGGAAGAACGGACGCGGTGTTTCAGTTCGAGTCCTCAGGCATGCAGGAGATCTGTCGGAAACTTAAACCGAAAGGCATCGAGGACCTGGCTGCTTTGAACGCGCTTTACCGACCGGGGCCGCTTGATGGGGGCATGGTCGACGAGTTCATTCAGCGGCATCACGGTAAGAAAACCGTGCGTTACCTAGTGCCTGAGATGAAGGAGATTCTCAGCAACACCTACGGGATCCTTGTCTATCAGGAACAGATCATGCAGCTCGCCCAACGCCTCGCAGGTTACACATTAAGTGAGGCCGACTTGATGCGACGCGCGATGGGTAAGAAGAAGCGTGAAGAGATGGCTTTACACGAGGTGAAGTTTATTGAAGGAGCGATTGAGCGAGGAATCAAGAAAGAGAAGGCCGAGAAGATTTTCTCGCTGATGAACCAGTTTTCCGACTATGGTTTCAACCGCAGTCATAGCGTTGCCTATGCGTTCCTGGCCTTCCAAACGGCTTATCTCAAAGCTCATTACCCGGAGCACTTTTATGCGGCTGTGTTATCGAGCGAAGCTCAGGATGCCGCGAAGGTTCTAAAATATTCCAAAGAGCTTAAAGCACAAGGCATACAACTTTTGCCGCCAGATGTGAACGAGAGCTTCTCGGGATTCACGCCATTGGCCGGCGCCATTCGCTACGGCCTTGCCGCCATCAAGGGAATTGGCCAGTCAGCCGTGAATGCAATCATTGAGGCGCGCAAGGAAGGACATTTCCGTTCCTTCTTTGACTTCGCCGAACGCATGGCGCAAGGGACTCTGAACAAGAGGGTTTTTGAAAGCCTCGTGACGGCCGGAGCTTTCGATTCTTTGAACACCGCTGCGCGAGACATTCATGAGTGGCGAGCGGCGCTCCATTCCTGCATTGATAACGCCTTGTCTCGAGCCCAACGCGCTAAACGAGAACGTCAGCAAGGCCAAAGCGGATTGTTTGCCATGGTCGCAGAGGAAGGACAGAGCGTCGAGCAGCCGCCGGTCTCGAAAAAGCCGTGGACGCGTGCGGAACTGCTCGCGTCTGAGAAGGCCGCGCTGGGCTTCTATATCACCGGGCATCCACTAGGCGACTACGTAGATCTGCTCCAGAGCTTGAAGGCCGTCAAGTCGATCGAACTGCCGAACCAGAATAGTGGCAGTCGAATTTCAATTGCGGGTTTGATAAGTGATCTGCAACTGAAGACCACTAAGAAGGGCGATCGTTTCGCACTGCTGCGACTTGCGGACGAGGCCGGTGAAACCAAATGCGTGTTATGGCCCGAGACTTATCGGAAGTATTCGGCGCTGGCGCAAAACGAGTTGGCTGCGCTGATCTCCGGACGGTTGGAGTTGAGCGAGGACAACCCTCCTAACGTAATCGTGGATCAAGTGCAAAGCCTGGATGAGATTCTCAAGCACCGTGAGCTGGTGGTTTTGAGAATGCCGCAGACGGAAGACCCGGAAGGGTTCTTTGATTCCATATTGCATCTGCTTAACACGCATCCCGGAAACTGCGATGTGGCTTTAGAGGTGATGATCGACGCAGAGACGATTGTCACGATGAAAACCAATGCGGCGCTACGGGTCGAGCGGAATGCAGCCCTGAGTTCGGCCCTGGAGCAGGCAGGTTGTTCGATAAGGGTTGAAAAGGTTCCGGCGAGTGCGAACCGGCTCTGATAATCCGGAGAGTGTCAGGATGTCAGGAATGGCTTTGCCTCAAAAGTAGGATTATGCGTTGACTTATGAGGCAAACCGCGTTTTTGCCCCAAAAGTCAGTTTGACTAATCGCAGCCAGAAAGGGCTTTCATTCAGGCGATTGAGTTATTAGAGTTTGGATTTAAGCTAGCCCAGAGGACTGTTTGACCAACCGGCCGTCTTATGGGTGCCATAATAGAACCTTAGAAACACGACACTAGAAGACGATGCGAATATCAAGAAAATTGCTTTCGCCAAAATAACAAGGAGCAGTAAGAAGAAGCCATCAGTATGAACGATTGCGTCAAACGGAGCGCGGCCTTATCAACCACACTCGCCACACCGAACAGTTAAAGAATACCAGAGCCGCTTTCAGCGTGAATCCTTTTCCAGTCACGGCTGCTGGCCCCGGGCGCCGCAAACACCCTACAGAATTTACCACCTCAGATTACCTCAGATACGAAATTTCGTTGACTTGATACTCTGAAACGAATAAGGTTTCGCCCGAAACTGTTGCAATTCTCGCAGCCTCGCCACTTCGCATGCAAGGGTTTCACAATTGTAAACTTGCCTTCGGCTCACGACCTCGTGGGTTCACTCCGAACGCACTGATTCGTCCGCCACCGTCGAGATCTAGTCCCCTACTGGAGTCAATCGGTATGAAACTACGTCGCTTAAGCTGCCTCATCACAGCATCCATTTTGTGCCTCATTTGTTCCACTGCCGTTTACGCGCAACCGCGATGCCTGCAACAACCCTACTTATCAGCCGCTACTGCCTGGCTGAATAACCTGCCGCATCCCACATATGCTTGGGGGTGGAGAGTTGCGACCGTCAACTTTTCGGCAAATGTTGGTAATCCGCCTTCGCTGGAGATCAGGGCTGTTTTGGAGGACGCGGTCTTCCAGTGGAACCTTCGAGTATGTGAGACTGGGATACTCTTCGTTCCCACAACCGGCTTTGCAGATCTCGATTTTTGGAGAACCACTCTCGACTCGCAGGCCAGCGGCTGCGCAGTTTACGAGGTTCCTGCTCAGGACATTACTTACGGTCCATCATGGGAGTCACGTTTGAGTGACCCCGCCCTCGGCCCCATTCAGGCGAGAGCTGTCATCATGCATGAAATAGGTCACTTTTTAGGCTTGGACCACACAAATCCTCCGCTAAACCCGTCGATAATGACGCAAGGATCATCATGTTCGACGCCCGCCGCAGCCACCGTTTTGACGGACGCCGATGCCGAGACGGCGGCGGGGTGTTTGAATTCCCAACCTAGCTGCGGCTGGTATTTCTTTGCCCCACTAACTCCCCTCTTGTGTCAACAAGCCGGCGGGTATTGGAACTTTACCATCGGCGGATGCTGGCCAGAACCTCAACCCGTCCCTTCACCAACACCAACACCCGAGCCTTGTTCCCCAGAGAGCCAAGTGGGGCCCGACGGTGAATGCCTCTCGCCGATTATCGTTGATATAGCAGGCAACGGCTTTAGCTTAACGAACGGTGCAAACGGGGTTGCCTTCGACCTGGCCAGTGATGGCACACCTAATTTGTTATCGTGGACGGAGCCGGGTTCAGACGACGCTTGGCTCACTCTAGACCGAAACGGCAACGGCACTGTGGACAACGGGCAGGAACTCTTCGGCAACTTCACACCACAGCCGACCCCACCGGCAGGCGAAGAAAGAAATGGCTTCCTTGCTCTTGCGGTGTTTGCTA
>JBGTLE010000111.1:0-15274 GCA_041744295.1 Pyrinomonadaceae bacterium
GCTGTTTGCTGTTTGCTGTTTGCTTACCTCACTTAACTCCGCCATTCTCCAACGCCGTATACGCCTCCGGAGACAACAACCCCAGCCACGGATCGGAGCTTGGCGTCAAAAAAAGTTCCGCGTAAACCTTCTCATTAAAAGCATCGACATCCTGTCCCCGCGGACCTCTCACCAACCACGCATGCAATTTCGTCCGCAGCAAATATTCGTTGCGCACGGTATCGAGCGCGACACTAGCCTGCAGTTTTTGAAGCAAGTTATGGAAGGTCGCTCGGGATCCGGCGCTGGTTCTCCCCTCGACAAAAAGTTTCTGCGTCTGGCGCTTGATAAGACCGATGCTGGCCGCGTCAAGTTCGCCGTCCGCAGAATGCATCGCCGCGATCTTCTGCCAGGCAAGTTCGTCAGTAACTCGACCGAGGGCTTCAGCGCCGCCGATCATTGCTCGCAACATATTGGTTTCAGAAAAAGCCTTCGTGATGGCGATCGGCATGACTGCGAGCGCTTCTCCTTCGGCGCCTTCCTTAAGTTTCAATCCTTCCGGAATGGTCCCACCGAGTTTTTGCGTATCGTGATACCACGCCACCTGAATCGCGTTGGCCCGCGCTCGATGATACTTGTAGAGCACCTCGAATCTTTGCGCCTGAGTTGCGCTGTTCACTTGTCTAAACACCTGTTCGCCTGCATTCAGCGCGCGTAAGAATGCGGCTGGACCATAGAGTCCAGGAATCGCTTCGAGCAAGTTTCCTTCAGTATCGAGGACGTAGTGAATGCTGTTGCCGGTGACCGTTCGTTCAATCTTGCGGCCATCGCCGAAATCAATCGTGATCCGCGGTACCGCGCGCACGGTTTGCCAGTGCAACACAAATCGCTGTCTCAGCTCTTTCGAGATTTGGGCGTTCGAATAGAGTATCGAGCGAAAGAATCTGCTGTTGGCGCAACTGTATTCGTCAACGAGTTTTCCCAGCAGCCGCAAAGAGAGGATTGGTTTACCGGAACTCGCCGCTGCAGCCTTTGCTTCTCCGATGTCGGTGTACCAGTAGAGCTGCGACAGATAACTGTCTTTCTGTTGGCTGACTTCATCCAGGGCAGTCGTCACACGCCGCCACTCAGCGGTACTCGCCGTAGTTGGATCTGCAATCTGTTTGTCGATGATGGCCCGATGTTTCTGGACCAACGCGGCAAGTCCTGCCGGGCCCATCGCTCGCAATTCCGCGATGGCGGCGGCGGACTCGTTTGAATTGGAAGAGACTGCGTTACCGGAAAGGGACGCGGCATTGTTAGTCGCAAAAACTGTTGCAGTC
Source organism: Pyrinomonadaceae bacterium (assembly GCA_041744295.1). GTDB lineage: Bacteria > Acidobacteriota > Blastocatellia > Pyrinomonadales > Pyrinomonadaceae > PSRF01. The sequence continues at coordinate 1,302 of JBGTLE010000111.1, forward strand.
AGAAAGATGAGGAGAGACAAAGAAAGCAGGGCTGAGAACTTGAATCGCATCAGAACCTCCGATGTGGAGTGGATTGGGTTGGACCGGGGAGTGGAGGTTGGAGTCAGCGAATGCGAATGAGGTTGTCTGGGGAGTGAGCAAACAGCCGGAAGATAGCAAACAGCAAACAGCGAACAGCCAGAGAAGAGCTTGGACTTTGTGCTTTGGACTTTGTGCTTTGGACTTTGAACGGTGACGTTCCAAGCTCCACGAACTAAGTTCCAAGTACAAGGCACCAAGCACAAAGCTCTTCTCTGGCTGTTCGCTGTTCGCTGTCTGCTGTTTGCTATCTTCCGCTGTTTGCTGTTCGCTCCTTCAAAATTGCTTCTTGATCTTCGGCGGGAGTTTATCTCGAATTAATTCATAGGCAGTTTTGAGCAACGACTTCAACTCACGCGCGGGCAAGGCATCAAACCGTTCGAGCGCGACCCAGTGATAACGTGCAACGTAAGGGGCGGGAACGATGCCGGGTTGCTCGGTGAGTTCGGCGAATTTTTCGGGAGTGCACTTAAAAGACATGCAATGACCGTAGCTGGTGTCGAGGGCCAACACGGCGAACATCTTTCCACCAATTCGCATCAGCAAGTCGGTCTTCCACTGCACGTCCTCGGTGACATGTGGGAACGAAAGGCAATGGGCGCGAACCGATTCAATGTCCATGGATGATCTCCAGCAATCGGAGCTTTAGCCGCAGATGAACGCTGATGACACAGATCTGAAATACCAAGAACGGCCCAAACACTGCTGTCTGCTAATCCGTCTCATCCGCGTTCATCTGCGGCTAATTCATTTCTTCAGCAGTTCCAACACGGCCGCCGTCATCGCCTTCACGCCCGTGCGCACCGTTGGCTCGGGCACCGGAGCAAAAAGTGGTGAATGAAGCGAAGGCATGGGCACGCCGCTTTCTTTGCTTTCTTTCAACTTCGCCGGATCTGAAGCACCGAGCCAAAACATCGCGGTGGGAATCTGTTGATTCAAACTCAAGTATCCCACGTCTTCACTACCCATAACCGGATCAGCTTTGAAGACATTGTCTTTACCGAGGGCCTTCACAAAAGCACGCGACAGAGTTTCGATTAGCGCTGGATCGTTGTAGGTCGCAGTCGTCACTTCCGTTTCACTAACTTTCACCGTGGGCGCGCGGTCGCTCGGTACTCCTGCGGCGACGGCAACACCTTTCGTGACGCGTTCGATTGACGCGAGCAACTTCTGCCGCACTTCTTCCTTGTAAGCACGAACGGTGAGTTGAAGGTTCACTTCGTCCGGAATGATGTTGTACCTCGTGCCACCATGAATCGACCCGACTGTGATGACAGCCGGATCTAGTGGTGAAGTTTCGCGGCTCACAATTGTCTGCAAACCCATGATGACCTGCGCCGCAAGCACGATCGGGTCTTTCGCCGATTCAGGCCGCGACCCGTGTCCGCCGATTCCACGAATTTTGATATCGATGTTCGTCGAACTCGCGAGCGCGTAACCAGGGACATACGCCACCGAGCCCGCCGGAAAATCGGCGCTGTCATGAAGGGCAATGACGTAATCCGGTTTTGGAAAGCGCGTGTAGAGTCCGTCTCGCAGAACTGCTCGGGCGCCATCGATCGTTTCCTCGGCCGGCTGGCCCAATAGCACCAGCGTTCCACTCCACTGAGCTTTCAACTCGACCAGCATCTTCGCGGTGCCTAACAAACTGGTCATGTGAATGTCATGACCGCAGGCATGCATCACGCCGACTTCCTGTCCGGCATCGTTTTTGGTTTTCACCTTACTCGCGTATGCGACACCGGTTTTCTCTTCCACCGGCAACCCATCGATGTCACTACGAACCAGTACCGTGGGGCCAGCGCCATTCTTCAGCACGGCAACTACGCCGTGACCACTCCAGCCGGGGTTCTCGTACTTTCCGACGTTCTGACTGACGGTGAATCCGAGCGCTCTTAGTTGGACCGCAAGGAACGCACCCGTCTTCTCTTCGCGATGAGAAAGCTCCGGCGACGCGTGCAGCAGCTTGTAAGTTTCGACGAGCGAAGCGATGTCGCGGTCGAGCAAGGCATCGAGGGTTGTTTGCGCGGTGGCCATCGCTGACGTTAGAAAGGAAAGGCACAAAGCCAGATAGAAAGTTCGCATGGTTTACTCAATAAAAAGTGAAACACGGGTAGCGCCCGGGGCGGACAATAAAAGGAGACAGCCCGCGAAGGGGCTGTCTGTTTAAGTTTCGGGATTCGGCGGGACTTAATCACCAACCTTTATTCCTGCCTTCACTTCGTCAATTGCGCGGTTTACGTAGTCGATGGCGTTCGCCCGGTGACCTGCCTTGTCTGCTGTCGCCTTGTCGAGATTGTTTTTGGCGTCTTTAAGGCGATTGAGCGCCTCTTGCATGTTGGGCTGGTCTACGGGGACGGCTTTTTTCGCCTGGTTGTTTCGTCGATCGTATTGAATGCCCAAATCGACTTCAGAAATTGCGGAATTAACATAACCAATGGCATTAACCCGATGACCACCTTTATTACGCGCAGCTCGTTGCAAGGCTGAGCGGGCCTGCAACAAATTGGTCCTGGCAGCTTGCATGTGAGGCTGAATGGGTGTGGCGCCTAGACTTAGTCCGGCCAGAATCACCAAAGCCACCACCCGGACCGCGGATTTTATTAGGTCCATGACGTTCTCCTTATAAAGAGAGGATTGGATACGCGCGAGTAAAGAGAGATTGGATACGCGCGAGGTCTAACTTGTTTGGCCAACATCGTACACTTTCGAGGGTTTGATTCACAAGATTTGCCGGTGAGTTGAGGGGAAACAATGTGTGGCACTGCAGAATGAGATTATTAAAGTACTCATGCCGTTTCGCGGCTCGCCGCATTCCTTGCGGCAAGCTTATGGCTAACCGACAGTTCTGTTCTTGACTGAGGCTACGCCTTTGGGAATCTTGTGTTTCGCGGGGCCTCAAGACATAGCCTCGTTCATATAGCCCGCTATCGGTAAGCCGTAGGCATACCGCAAGGAATGCGGCGGAGCCGCCTTTCTGTCTGGTATTTACGGCCCTGTAGGCTGCGTCAGACTGAACCAGTTTCCAGAGTTGTCGGTAAACACAGCTTCGATTCCGTAGGGCCTCTCTGCGGGTTCAAATTTGAACTGCACGCCTTTGGCTTTCAGTTCCTCATAGGTCTTGCGGCAATCGTTGGTGTTGAAAACTCCCGCTCCCAACACGCCCTTGTCCATCAGATCGTGAAGCTTTTGCGCACACTCTTCATCCATCAACATGCCCGCCTTGGGCTGCATCAGGATGATCTCAAACTCAGGATTGTCTTTCGTGTTCATCGTTAGCCAGCGAAAATCTTCGCCGATCATCGCATCGGTATGGACTTCAAAACCCAGCTTGTCGCGATAAAAACTCAAAGCCTCTTCCTGATCTTTCACGAAGATGGTCGCGTGAGACATTCTGCTAATCATTTGGTTTCTCCTCAGGTAGGTTCGAGGCGCAAGCATAGCGGATAGGAGCGAAAGCTGCTTCTTGAAAATTGCTAAGCTGGAAGGCAACGGACGGAGTTCAGCGCGCGGCGGGTTCGAGTTGGTACATCGCCAGAAAGCAACCCGGAATCTGACGGCGTGCCAAAGCAGAGGCACGCGCCTGCTCGCGGTATAAAACTGGCGGTTGGCCTACGTATTTATGAAAGAGACTGCTGAAGGAGCCAAGGCTCTGGAAACCGACTTCGAAACAAATGTCGGTCACTCGCAATTCGTGGGAGCTCAGCAACTCTTTGGCTTTCTCAATCCGGCGTGCAACCAAATATTGGTGCGGCGTCTTGTCGAACGCTTCGCGAAAAAGACGCAGAAAGTGAAAGCGGGAAAAGCAGGCTTGGCTGGAAATCTGCTCCAGGTTTAATGGCAGGTCGTAACAGAGATCGATAAACTCACGCGCGCGACACAAACGCTCATAAACATCCGACGACTGAGCCGGCAGACCTTCTGTTGTGCGCGTTTGGTTATTCATGTGAGCCGGCGGCAAGTCTCTGAGATTCAGCAGTTCCAGTCAAGGTTTCGCTGGGACGTGGTCGGCCCGCGCGCAGGGAACGCCGCCGCGACCGTTTGCTCGTCATTATGATCAATGCAGTGTCATGAAGTCAGTACCACCTCGCTTTGTGAAGGGCATGCACTATAACTTCATACCCGATATGCTGTAGGTTTGTGGGACTCGCTGTAACGTGTTCAAGTTAATCGCTTCCGAAACCCAGTTGTAGTTTTTCGTCGATCAACAATGGAGAGAACCATGCCAAACAACCTGAAACATTTTGCCGTGCATGCTGACGACGTAAACCGTGCCCGCACGTTCTATGAAAGAGTCATGGGATGGACTTTCACAGCTTGGGGGCCGCCGGGGTTTTTTCTGATCAAGACAGGCAGCGCTGACGAGCCGGGCATCGGCGGCGCGCTGCAGGGGCGCCGGGAAGTCGTCCCGGGAAAACCAACTTTCGGATTCGAATGCACGATCGGCGTTGACTCAATCGACGATACGATTGCGGCAGTCGAAGCGAATGGCGGCAAGATCGTGATGCCCAGGTTTCATATTCCGACGGTCGGCACGCTGGTCTTTTTCGAAGACACTGAGGGAAACGTGGTCGGTGCAATGGAGTATGAGGCGAAGCAACACGCTGACTGAGTTGCATAAACTCAATTGCTGAGGTCAGAAACCCGATTGGTAGTCTCACTATTAGGACGGCGGACCCTGTCCCCGCTGGTTTGCTGTAATGCAGGTTAGTTTGAACTTCGGGTTTAGCTTGACGCTTCCTCAAACCCGAGAGCGGTGCAGGGTCAGCCTTCCTGACTGTGAGACCACCAACCTTGATAGGTTGCTCTTAACCTTGCACCTGTCTCAGGCCCCTCAAAGCCTTTGAAGGGTGTCACCTGTCGGCTAATTCTTGCTGCCGGATCACCACGTCATCAGTCTCTCCTTCGTTACACTTGATGATTTGCTACCGCCCACCTCAATTCCCAGCCGGAACAGAGTTTGCCAAAGTCTAAACCGGAGTTTGGCCTAAAACATTTTTCTGATTCAGGAGTTTCGCATGAAAATCAAATTCTTAAGCCTGCTGCTCGCAGCGGCACTTCTCGCAATGCACACACCTCTGGTTCTGGCGCAGGAGTCTTTTCGGCAATGGTCTGCAGTACAAGCGATTGGAGTGGATGAACGCCTGGTCGTGAAGCAAAAGGATGGCAAATCGATCGAAGGCAGGATGATCGAAGCATCCGAAACGAACCTCACGATCTCGCGCGACAAGAAAGTGGTGAATATCTCTCGCGATAATATTCGGGAGGTCTATCACTCAACCGGCAAGGCGGCGAAGGGCAAATGGGCCTTGATTGGAGCGGGCATCGGTGCGGGAGTGGGCGGCGCTCTCGGCGCAATCAAGTACAGCCCAGACAGCGACGATAGTGAAGTCTATATTCCGATTGGCATCATGTTTGGAGCCGGCGGCGGGGCAGTCGGTGGATTGTTGTTCGGCGCGAGCAAGCGGCAGCGCACGCTGATCTTTCAACAATGAGAAGGGAGCAAACCGCAGACAGCTAACAGCTAGAGCAGGTGTGCCCGTTTGCGTGCGGCTGAGCCGTCTGATGTGCGGAAGGTCACTGACCTTCCGGCAGGCTTGGAAGAATGTCGGGGCTGCGCCCCTGAGGGTTGCCGCGTGAGGCGACCGAGGGCGCAGCCCCAACTTCATAAAGGGCGGGTCGGAAGGTCAGAGACCTTCCGCACATCAGACGGCTCAGCCGCACTCAAGAGGCCTCCTGTTCTGGCTGTCCGCTGTCTGCTGTTCGCTGTCTGCTGTTCGCTGTCTTATAATGCTCCAGTCCTACGCAATTATTCTTTTCGGGAGCATCAATGACTGCAGGCAACAACGGACGGCGTCCGGATCTCATGAGATTCGAAGGCCGCATACTTTTTCTAACCGATGACACTTCCCTCGTGCGCGCGCAACTCGAAGCTGAGGGTGACGCCGCGACCCTACTCGAAGCCGACCTCGCCCGGCGACTTCTCAACGACGATCTTCCTTTGATGAGCAACATCTCAACCGACGAGATCACTCCTGGTTGGGTCTGCTTCTATTACGACGAAACTCTCGGACATTACGTCTATGTCGGAATGCGCGACGGCGCCGTAAAGAAAGATGAGATCCAACAAGGCGGATTTGGAGTTGTTGTGTCGGGCCTTTCAAAAGGTTGCGGCTCTTCGCGTGAGACCGCGCCGTATGCCGAAAAATCCGCTGGCGTGCAACTGGTCATCGCGAAAAGCATCGAGAAGATCTACGGACAAAACTCGCAGAACATCGGCCTGCTTACGTCCACAGATCTCGGCCTTGTCGAACGAATTCGCCGCGGCGAAGAGATTCCGCTGGGCGAGTTCACGAAATGCCTCGATCCAATCTCGACAGATATCGTCGAATACGGCGGACTGTTTAATTACAACAAGGCCCGCCTCGCAGGCGCACTGGCGCCGCCTCCAATCGAGACAAAAACGCGGCCTATGACCATTGTGGAGAAGATCATCGCGCGACACGCGTTTGTTCGTGCTGGTGAAATTGGCATCACCGCGGTAAAGCCCGGCGATGCCCTCTTCGCAGTTGCCGACGTGCGCTTCTCGCATGAGTACGTGACGCCGATGGCTGAATCGCTTTTCAAACAGGCACTCGGACCAGACGCACGAGTCAGCGAACCGGAATCCGTCTATGCGTTTCGCGACCATCTGACTTTTCTCAGCAAGGTGATGTCGCCGAAGCATCGCGAAATGGGCCTGCTGGAAAAAGCTGATGGCCTCGCAACCACGCAGGCGGCCTTCACTGAGCAACAGAACATTCGTCTCTATGCCGAAAGCGCAGACGGTGGTTCAGAAGCAATCTGTCATAACGCCGTCGTGGAAGATCTCGCGTTACCTGGACAGGTGGTTATCGGAACTGACTCTCATACTTGCATGGCCGGCGTCCTCGGCTGTTTTGCTTTCGGCGTCGGCTCAACCGACATGGCAAATGCCTGGTACACGAAAGACATTCGCATTCGCGTGCCGGAAACTGTCCGTTACGTTCTTAAGGGAACGAAACGGCCCGACGTCACCGCAAAGGATGTGATGCTTTACATCCTCGCGAGCGAATACATGAAGACCAGCAAAGGCATCGGCAAGGTGCTCGAGTTCGCGGGCGATGATCTAAAGCACTGGCCCATGGACGAGCGCGCCACGCTTACGAACATGTCCGTGGAAGCCGGCGGAACCACCGGCATAATCGAACCCGACGAAGTGACGCTGCAATACATTGTGCGGACACGGGGATTGGACGCCGAAGAAGTGCGGAAGGGTTTTACTTACAGCGATCCTGATGCGGAGTATGCGGCGATCTTTGAAATCGAGCTTGATGAGATCAGGCCGATGGTGGCGACTCCGGGAGATCCGCGAAACGGTATTCCCATCGACGAGTTGCCGGAAGAGATTCGCATCGATGCCGCGTACGGTGGTTCCTGCACGGGCGGCAAGATGGCTGATATGGACATGTACGCCGCGGTCCTGCGCAACGCCCTGAACGAAGGCAAGCGGGTCGCGCCTGGCGTGCATCTGTACATTCAATTCGGCTCGCAGAAGATTAAGCAGTACGCACGCGAACGCGGTTACATCGAGATCTTCGATCAGGCCGGCGCGGAGCTGATCGATCCATCCTGCGGCGCGTGCATCAATGCCGGACCGGGCGCATCGCCTTCTGCAGAGACAGTCACAGTCAGCGCGCAAAATAGAAACTTCCCCGGTCGCAGCGGTCCCGGAAAGTTGTATCTCGCGTCACCCTACGTTGTCGCTGCTTCGGCGATTGCCGGAAAGATCGTCGCGCCGTTTGAATTTCTGGCGGCTCGTGATGTCGAGGAGATCGAGGTGTGATTGTAGAAGCGTACCTGGACGCCCCCTCATGAAAACCAGCAGCGGATTTACGCGGATTAGAGGCTCAGAATTTACCCAATAGCCTTTCTCCATTTTCCTGTCTGCCGATCCGTGTCATCTGCGTTTATCCGCGGCCCAATTGCTTTCCGCTACAAGCGGCGCCCACGGAGAACGCCCCTACCAATCTTGTCTGTGATTGACAACGCATACTGACCGCATTACGCTCCGCGCGTCAAAAGGTTGATAGCCTCGCGGTCGCCCCTCAACCTCAACATTCCAACGCTCGGTTCTTCTTCATAGTTTAGGAACCGCTAGAATATCCAGGAGAAAACTTGTGGCAACCGGCACCGTTATCCCCTCAGGCTTGAACCTGCGCCGACCCGCTGGCGGCACTATCATCAAAGTCCTGCCTCAAAACTCTCTGGTTGAAATCCTTGAAGACCAGGGAGAGTTCCTGAAAGTGAATGCCGGCGGAGACCTGGGTTTTGTAAAAGCCAGTCTCATCAAACGAACTCCACCCGCCGGCGGCGGCTTTCATTTCCAGGGCGATAGAGCAGTCGCCCCGGACGGCACTGTCTTTGGAAAAAAGTTCAAGCTGGGGATCTTCAATATTGGTCAAACATCGATCGCAAGCTTTGTGCAGGCGAACCCCACGGCCTTTCCCAATATTTCTCCGTCGCGATTACGCGTGATGCAAGCAGTTTCCGCCAATGAAGGAAAGCTCGAAGCGATTAACACCTGGGACAACGCGTTCTTGACCTTTGGAACATTTCAGTGGACCGTCGGCGCCGATGATGGGGCCGGCGAACTGGCGGGCTTACTCAGTTTCTTAAAAGAGACAGACAGCGTTGTCTTCGATCAACTCTTTGGCCAGTTCGGTCTGGACGTCGCATCCGTCAATAAGCCACCCGGCCAGACACCAACCGGCTTTTTGTCGTTGAATGGCGTGAAGATCAAGAGCGCATCCGATAAGCAACTTAAGCTGCGAACACTGGAAAGGGCTTTTCAGTTTTTTAAGTCCGGACAAAACGATCGGATGAGGCAGGTCCAGATCGAATACGCTTCGAGCCGGATCGATCTCTTTTATCGCGATGGCGGACACCGCATCAAGGGACGCTTCATCGCAGACTTCGTTTCATCCGAGTGTGGTGTGGGGTTAATTCTGGACCAACACGTCAATCGGCCCGGCCACGTGCCGAGCACACTTGCTGCCGCCGTCGATCAATTCATTACCTCAACGGGAAAGAGCGATCCGGCAACGTGGAATGACAGCGACGAACGCAACCTGCTCAACATCTACATACAGCGACGCAACAACACGAGCATGACGGATTCACAGGCTCGGGCGGATCGAGTGCGACAGGCAGTTGCGGCAGGATTGGCGTCCGATAAGCGCGGGTCGTTCGCAGGGTAGCAAACGAAGGAAAAAGCACTATCCACAGATTACGCAGATTCCACAGATTTCTGAAGAACAAAGAGCAAAGGGTCTTCAACCTTCCGTTTCGTATCTATGAAATCTATGAAATCTGCGTAACCTGTGGATAGTTCTCTTGGTTGTCGAGTGAATCTCAAGTGTTCGCTGTTTGCTGTTCGCTGTTTGCTACTTGCTGTTCGCTGTTTGCTGTTTGCTGTTCGCTTCTCTGTTACGGCCTTTGCCCCCACGTGGGCGGCGGTGGTTCCTTCATCATCCGATCTACTGGACGCTCTTTGAGCTGTCTCATCGCCTCGGCTACAGCGCGCTCGAGTTGCGGGTCTCTTCCAGCGATCACCTCCTTGGGCCAGTTCTCAACATCGATGTCGGGTCCAACTCCTTCATTCTCTACTGCCCATTTTCCCTCGCGAGTAAAGAACCCACCACGAGGAGCGATCATCGAACCACCATCGACAAACGGCGGCGTGTCAGCGGTGTGGACCAGGCCGCCCCACGTTCTTTTGCCTACCAACAATCCAATCTTGCGACGGCGAAACATGTAAGGCATCAGATCGCCACCCGAACCCGCCATCTCGTTAATGACCATCACCTTCGGCCCCCAGATTCCAGCAGCCGGACTCGTAAACGGCATGCGCTCACCGGCAACATTATTGAAGTACCCGTCGAAGTCGCGTTGCAAAACATCGATGATGTAGTCGGCAGCAGAACCGCCACCATTGAAACGTTCGTCGATGACCGCGCCTTTCTTGTCCTGCTGTGAAAAGTAGTAACGATTAAAACTCGTGTAGCCCGGCTGCCCGGTGTTCGGCACATAGACGTAAGCCAACTGACCGTTGGAAAGTTTATCGACCAGCCGCCGGTTTGATTCTACCCACGCGCGCGTTCGCAATCCGCCTTCGTTGGCGACGGGCACTACGACCACTTGCCGCGCCTCGTCCATTACCGGACGGGAATTTACCGTTAAGGCAGTTTGCCGATTCGCAGTGCCGTCCAACAGACGATAGAGATTGTCAGGTGCCTTTAACTCAATGCCGTTGATAGCGAGAATGTAGTCACCGACGTTCACGTTTGCGCCCGGTGTTGCCAATGGTGAACGCAATTCTGGATTCCAACTCTCGTTGTCGTAGATGCGCGTGACTTTGTAACGACCGTTTTCGATAACAAAGTCAGCGCCGAGCAGGCCAGCGGGCGTTTGCGGTACTTCCGGCATATCACCACCGCGAACGTATGAATGGCCGATTGCGATCTCGGCGCCCATCATGTCCAGCAGATAGTTCAAGTCAGCGCGATGCATAACGTGAGGAAGCATCTGGCCATACATCTCTTTCATGCGAGACCAGTCAGTGCCATGCATGTTCGGCACGTAAAGATAGTCTCGCTGGGTGCGCCAGCCTTCGTTGAATATCTGTTTGAACTCTTCCTTCGGCTCGAGGTACATCCGGAGCGCCACATTCAAGCGGCCCTGGCCCGGCTGAGCAGGCGGGCGTTCGGTATCCACCAGGAAGAGCGAAGGAGGTGTGGGGCGGCCTGTGCCACCAGGTATTCCCGGCGGAATAGTTGGAGTGCGATACAGAAGCTTTTTCCCATCCGCGCTCAGCTCAAACTCGGCTACCCCATTTACAAAAGTCGCCGCGCGACGATCGCTCAGGCGATAGCGAAACAATTCGCTGCCCGCACCGGGACCAAACTGGGGCTGACCAGGTTTCGTTTCGAGATAGAAAACAGTTCCGTCAGCGCCCGCAAGCAACTGCGAATATTGTCGTTGGGGAATTCCCGGAACCGCGACGATGCGCTGTTGCAGTCCGTCAAAATCGATCTGCACACTGATTGGCGCACGAGGTCGCCTGGGTGGAACCGCCGGCGCCTGTTCAACTGGCGCCGGTTCGGCAGGCGTTTCACTCGCTTCTGGTGAAGGACGCGGACTAGGCCGACCACCCGGACCCGGCGGCGGCAGTGGCCCTCCCGTGCCGACGCCCTTGTCTTCGTCACTTTCGGGAAGCAGTGGACTTGGCTCGCCCTTTTTCAAAACCGCGAAATAGAGTCCGAAGTTTTCTTCGCGATCGTAAGAAGTCATGTCCAACCACTGTGAACGCAGGCCAAAATCGGTTGAGGCCAGGAACCACAAGTACTTTCCATTCGCGTCCCAGGCGGGCCAAACAGCGTCGGCCAGGCCGTCCGTTACTTGCTTCGTTTCACCCGTGTCGACATTGCTGACGAAGATCGCGTGATAGAGCGAACTGAGACGGCTTGAGTAAGCGACCCACTTTGAATCCGGACTCCAGACAGGATTAAGGGTGCGCTGCGGCACCATCCACGGATCCTGGCCCACGATCTTTGCCTGACCGCTCACCACGTCCAGTACCCAGACCTTCAGATTGGTGTCGCTGAACAGGAGTTTCCTGGAATCGGGCGACCAGGAACTCGTGTAGTAGCGCGTGGGCTTCTGCAATTTGATCTCACGCGGCGGAGTTAGTCCGTCCGCAGCTTCAATCATCAAGGCGTACTCACCTGACTTGTCACTGAAATACGAGACAGACTTTCCATCTGGCGACCATGCCGGCTCGCGCTCCGCCGAGCTACTCGAGTTTGTCAGATTCCGCGCATCGCCTTTCTCTGCCGGTATCGTAAAAATCTCGCCGCGCGCTTCGACAACGACACGTTTACCGGTGGGCGAAAGCGAAATGTTGGTCATGCGCGTCGTCACGTCAGACCAGTTCGGCATCATCCAGGGAAAGTCGCCGGCAGCGTTGATGTTGACCTGATGTGTCTTTCCCGATCGCGGGTCGAGTTCGTGAACATACCCCCCCTGCTCAAAGACGAGCGAGCCGGCGCCCGAGTTGAGCGCTTTCACGTCGAAGTCTTTGAAGCGAGTGACCTGAGTGGTCTTCTTCGTGCCGAGCTGATACTCCCAAACGTTTGCCACGCCATCGCGATCCGAAATGAAATAGACCGCATCACCGACCCAAACGGGATCGATGTCCTTCGACTCGGTCCACTGTGGAGAAACAACGTCGTAGGTTTTGAGATCGACAATCCAGATCGGCCGGTTCTGCCCGCCGCGATAGTTGCGCCGCTCTTCGTCCCACGAGTTGTTCATGCGATAAGCGATGTGCGAGCCGTCGGCGGAAATCTCTCCCTGATAACCGCGCGGCAAAGCCATTGGTTCTTCCACGCCACCCGCGACGGGAACTGTCCAAAACCGCGGCGTCCCACCCGGCGCCCAGGTCGCACGTCCCGAAGTAAACATGATCGACTTACCATCAGGCGTCCATCCCTGGACCAGGTCGCCACCCGGATGCCACGTGACTCGACGCGGTTCTCCGCCCTCCGCCGCAACGACGTAGACATCGAGGTTCCCGGCGTACTCGCCGCTGAAGGCGATCCACTTTCCGTCAGGCGAAAGGTGCGGATTCATCGTCTGGCCCTGAAAGCTGGTTAGACGCTGGGCCGTGCCGCCGGTGCGGGGGACGCTCCAAATGTTATTCGCGTAAGCAAAAGCGATCCGGGTCGCGCTAACGGTTGGCGTGCGTAGCAAGCGCGTTTGTCCGGTTGTGGTTTGTGCGTGCAAGCGGAAAGACGCGGAAGCGCAAACTACTAACAGGAGCGAGCAGCAGATTGCGAACGCACGGCAAACCAGGAAACGACGGCGAGACTTCGCCGAACGCGTGTACTGAACCATTCAGATGTCCTCCAGGGAATACCGAGTTGAGATGCGCGCCACTTTTAGCATGAAAGGTTAACAGAGCAAAGTTCTGATTTTGGATGCTTGAAGAGTTTCCGAATTTTCGTAAAAGAAACTGAATTCGTGGAAAGAAGTGGGGGGTAAGAGAAAGTGCTGAGTGCTGAGTTCCAAACCAAGTTTCAAGTTTCTAGTTTCTAGTTTTAAGTCTTAAGTTGCAGGTTCCAGGTTGCGAATTGCGCAGCCTTTGGAGTGCAATGGCTTGGCAGCGCTTTAGTATTACATTCTCATCCACTACGAACCGAAAGCGCTGGCAAGCCAGCCACATTTCTTTTGCGCCGGACTTGAACCGTAAGCTCGCGATCGGTCTCCCTGGACCATCGATGCTTGAGTTTCTGTATGAAACCTGATCGACCCCTACTCCACTTGATCGTTGACAAGCTTCACAACACAAAAGTAATCTGCGCGCGCCTTACAAAACACGAATGAGTTTTTGCCGTATCTCACACTTGCAATTGCCAAGCGGCTGGCTTTCGTAACTTTTAGTTTGGAGCTATGAAAGGCTGGATTGAACCAGAGGAGTGGCCTCGTCATTGGCCAGTCATCGATTAGTCGTCCTTTGCTGTCAACGGACCTTTAACCGAGTTGTCCTCACCCTGATCGAACAGGAGTTGTCGGGCTGAACACTGCCTCATAGTTTGCCATTGTTCACCGACGACTCCTGAGGGGGGAAGCGAACAGCAAACTTTGAAGCAAACAGCAGACAGCGAACAGCAAACAGCCAGACAGTATGGTTCGATGCGGCTAGGTCGGTCGGTTCGTCTGGTCGGCGGCGGTGCCGATTTGGAATTCCAGGCTTTCAGACCCTCAAGCAAGAGTCATCCAACATTCAGCAAAAAGCGCCGACAAGTCGACCCACT
>JBGTLE010000112.1:0-7233 GCA_041744295.1 Pyrinomonadaceae bacterium
TGGGCGAGGGATCGATCACTAGATCCCCTACGGTACATCACGGTGAACGTACGCACCGCTTCCCAATAATGAGTCGGAGCTTTCCGGCGCCGTTCGTCGCCCCACTGGGTACTTAGCAAGGCAACCCATGGGGCGATGTCGTGTTTGCAGGCAGACTTTATTATCTGTCGACCGAGGAGGACAGACATTCTTGTCTGTCAATCAAGTATTGCGGCCGTTCAGATCCTCTCGGTCATAGCTAATCCGCCAGGGCTTCCGCTAAACGCAGACAGACAGGAAGGTCCGTCCTACTTTACATAAATTGGATTTGAGATGATCCAGGGACTATCGGCCAAAGGTTTTCCCAACTGCGGCAGATACACCTCCACCCGGTAACTTCCCTTCTCCTTAGCGAAAAACTCCTGGGAACGAACGTGGTAGTCATCCTTTACCGCCACGCCATTTCTTAACAGTACGACTCTCGCCGGTACCGGAACTTCGACGTTCATACGGACTTCGTCTTCGAGAACAATCTCGTCGCCCATTAGCGCCTGCTCATCCCCATCGCGTGCGTGGAACCTGAATCCCTTGGTTTCGCCAAAAACATCGAACCCGACAAAACAGTTCCCGCTCGCCAGCGCTTTTAACACGTCCTTTTCACTCAACTTGTCATCCAGCGGAAGTCTGACAAGCACATGCACGCGGACCAGTCTAAAACTGCGTTCATACGGATCCAACCTGAGTCCCAGCAGTGACCTGCCTGACGAATCATTCAAACTAATCCCAACGTTCGAATGCGCGTCGTTGCCGGCGATACCAATCATTCGTTTTCCCGTGCCGGCAATTGCGTTGTCCCACAGTCTCAGATGCTCAGTCGGCCGCGAATAAAACCTTGCGAACAAAAGTTCCGGGTAGGCTCGGTAGGACCAGAGACCGTCGAAGAACATTGTCAACGGGTTGATCTGTTTTGCGTTGGTGTAGACGTTGTAGATCTCGACGCCGTCATAGTGCTCGGCATTCCAGGTCTTGAAGGAGTCCGGGTATGCTACGAAGACGAGGTTCCCCTGATGCCGCCCCAGGAAATCCGAAGTCGACATTGAGTAGGCGAGGTTGGCGTCCGACACTCCCGGAAACACCAACAGGCGATCTCCGCCGGTTACAACTTCATTGCCGGAAATGAACAACCCGCGACCGTGTTGGCCATGCAGGGTCATCGCCCCGGTATCCAGATCGGGATCCGGATGTTCACTCATCAAAACAAAATCAAGTTCGTTAGCATTCGCAGCAGCAATGATCTCCTGAAACGTGCCGCTCGAGTGGCCTCCCAAAAACGAATGCACATGAGAGACGCCGACGAGTTCCAGCAACCCATCGTTCTGCGACGATGTTAGGCGTTGGGATTGAAGTGAAAGAATCTGCGCGTTGAGGCGACCGAGTTTGTAGCGTCGGTAGACGAAGGGGATCTGCGAGATGAAGACGACCAGCAACAGACCGAGCAGAATCTTCTTCCAGCGTTTCATCTGATGTTGGACGCGATCATGCTAGTCCTCAAAATCAACGGAGGCTACCTGCTCGCTGATGCGCCGGCCCAAATCGGCAATCAAGATGTGTTCTGGATGTACCGTGTAAGCTTCGAGGCCGGCCCGATCCTGAAATACAGCCACGAGTCCGGTGTCGAACGAGCGAGGCAAATGCAAGACGTCCGCTCCGACGGACAGGCTTTGGAGTTGCGGAATCTTGCCCTTAAGACCGCTCAGCAAGCGAACGTGTTCGTCACGCACTTCCCGCTCGACATCTGCTCGATATTTCCAAATGACTATATGTGTAAGCATGTTACCAAGGACGAAACAAGCAGCCTTTATGCTCCATAGTTTCCATTATTTTCCATTGATCATTTGGCATCGATCATTGTCCAATTAGGACCTTCCCATCCTTGAGAGAGCGACTATCGAAAGCCGCCCGGACCGATGCTGAAGGTCTTAAATGAAAAATGATCAATGCCAAATGAGATATGGTAAATGAGTTTCCCTTTCCATCCCTCATCCTTCTTTCTTCTCGCACCACTCTCGCGTTACCTGATGCCTGTATTCAAAAAGACGCTTCAGTCGTCGCTCGACCAGCAACGGCGCCATCATTCTGCCGATCAAACCAAGCGGCGGCTCATAGTCTATCTGATCTCGCAACAACGCGCCGCCATCGACTCCTCGAATAATGTGCTGGTGGCGCCAGGCTCGGAATGGTCCCTTGAGCTGAACGTCTTCAAACCTGTGCGGTGGATCGTAGACCGTGTGTTCGGCAATCCAGCGTATAGAAATTGGGCCGAGGATTCGTGTTTCGATAATCGCCTTTGAACCAACATCCGCGATGCGTGCGGCGGCGATTACCTTCGCGCTCTCCCAGGGTGGAATCAGCAACGTCAGCACCTCGGGTTGTTCGTGAAAAGCGAAAACGCTTTCGGGGCTGGCTTTGATCACGCTCTCTTTGGCGAAATGCATCTTAATCTTCTTCGGCCAACTACTTGAGAAAACGATCGAACCACGCGATGGTCCGTTCGAGCGCGTCGACGCGATGGCGTGGCTCACGCAGCCCATGACCTTCGCGCGGGTACCGCACCAGCACGGTCTCCACATTTCGCCGCTTCAATCCCATGTACATCTCTTCGGCCTGCGTGATGTGAACGTCGTTGTCCAGCTCGCCGTGTATGAAGAGTGTTGGAGTCTGCGCCTGTCTGACGTAACGCAGCGGCGACCACTGCCAAAGTTGCTCGTAGTTGTCCCACGGAAAGCTTCCAAACTCAGCGTGGATTAGATCCTGGTAAAGCGAAGTGGAATAGAAACTGATCAGGTTACTGACACTCGCACTCGCGACCGCGGCTTTGAATCGAGGCGTCTGCGTGATGATCCAGTTGGTCATGAACCCACCGTAGGAACCACCGGTCACACCCAAACGATCCCGATCTATCCACGAATACCTTTTTAGCGCTTCATCGACCCCGGCCATTAAATCTTTGTAATCACCGCCACCCCATTCGTTCAGCGTGCCGTCCGAAAACTTTTGACCATAGCCGGTTGAACCACGCGGATTGAGGTAAAGAACCGCGTAGCCCTTCGCTGCGTAAACCTGGAAAGTAGAATTGAAGCCGGCGCCAAACATTCCGTGGGGACCGCCATGGACGCTGAGGATCAATGGATAGTCACGATCCGCGCGCCAACCAACCGGCTTCATCAACCAACCTTGTATTGTCGTGCCGTCAAAGCTTTTGAACTTTATCTCTTCCGGCTGCACCAACTCGACGGATCGTTTGAAGCCATCGTTGTGCGCACTAAGACGGCGCATTGGTGTTGAACTGCCAAGCCCCAACCAAAGCTCGGCTGGCTGGTCTGGAGCGCCGAGTGTTATAGCCATCGGCAATCGATAAATGGATTCAATCCCCTGCCTGGTTTCAGTCAGCGGTTGGTGGCCAAAACTGAAACTGGATATCTGGAACGACTTGGCTGGGACCACCTCCGACATTGATGCCACGCTGAAGGAGCTACTCATATCGAATGCCGCACCAACTTCGCCCCGCAGAGTAAATACCGACAGACGATTAACTCTTCCGTCGTTAATGCCAACCGTGAAGATGGTCGTGTTGCCCTGATCACCAGCCAGGAAGAAGAGACGGTTGGATTCGCGGTTCCAGCGGGGACTACGAGCGCGGCGATCGAGTTCAGTCGCTAGCTCTCTGCGCTCAACGCCGCTAGCCAAAGTGATCCAAACGTGAGTGTCTTCGGCGACACTGTCGATCGTCGTGACGTCGCGCTTGGTCGCTGTGTAGGCAATCCACTTTCCGTCCGGTGACCAAATGGGATCGTACTCGCAACCCCTGGTTTGTGTTATCTGCCGCACCTGCCCGCCGTTGTCGACCGCGAAAATGTCGGAGTTGTTGTTCGCATCAGGATTGGGTTCACGGTTGGAAAGAAAGACAACTTCGTCTCCGCGTGGACTGAATGAGATCGCGTGATCGTAAAACGAACCTGACGTGAGCTGCCGCGGTTCCGGCTTTGTGATGTCGACGACGAAAACGTGCGTACGTCGATTGTCAGAGAAGGCCGTACGGGATTTGTACTGGATACGATCGATCACCCGAGGGTCGTCAGGTTTCGTTGGACCATCGCCCGGGATCGATTCCTCGGTGGCTGAGATGTAAGCGATTCGTTTTGAGTCGGGAGCCCAGGCGAGCGACTCGCCGGCATACGCGATGAAGAAGTTTGTCGATTGCACCGGAGCGATGAATCGAGGTTCGCGACGCGAGAGAGTTACGGTCCAGATGCCGTTGACGCCTTCGCGACTCGAGAAGAAAGCAATCATTGAACTATCGGGGGACCAGCGTGGCGTGCTCGCGTTCCAGTCTGAGGCCAATAGCAATGACGGAGGATTTCTCAGGGCGCGCTCTTCCGGTCGTTGAAGTGGAGGACCCAGGCTCGTACGTCCACCAGCGCGTGCCAACCACAATCTCGAACTTGGCCGATCTCCATCAACTGAGGCAACTGAGTAAACAACCCACTCGCCATTTGGCGAGATCTGCGCGTCACTCACAGTCGCAATTTGCAGAATGTCCGCCGGCGCCAGCGCGCGACGGCTCTGCGCGACTGCGAATGCCGACAAGCAGCATAAGACTAAGGACCCGATAACAACCCTTAAGATTTTTCCCATTCTATTATTGATGGAGGTTTGAAGGTTGAGATCATCGAGACAGACCTGGTTGCATCGCGACTTCAGTGAAGCAATGAGGTCAGTACCACCTCGCGGTCGCGGGTGGGCCGAACACCGCCGCGTTCTTTGGCGTTTTATGGTCAATTCAACACATCACCCCGCCCGCTAAGAAGACTGTGTGTAAACTAACGCGCTGAATATTAGGAAGACAGAGGCGCAGTCTCACTGTCAGGAAGGTGGATCCTGTCCCCGCCTGAGTTTCGGCGCCATGAAGTTCGCTCGAATCTTGAATCTGCCAACCGACCTTTAAACTTAGGCAACTTGAAGCGGGGACAGCCACCTTCCTGACAGTGAGACTATGTATCCTGATTTGTCTCCTAAGACCTTGAGTTTTCGCACAGTCGCTCCCGCGCGGTGGTACTGACCTCATAGCTTCCGAGCGTCCTCATCTCAGCATCACCCTGGTTCCCAGCTTAAGTCCACGATTACTTGGGGCTTGGTGTTGGCTTCGCAACCACGGGTTCAGCAACTTTCACACTATTACGCACCGTGTCCCAGGCTGCGATGGTTTGTTTGCGTGCTTTGTCCGAACCGAAGTACGTAAGCAGCACGAGTCGCTCACCGGCCACTCCCCAATAAATTTCGGCGGCGCCGGTTTCTCCATCCATTACCGCTTGCACTTTGATCCCGTCAGCTTTCACCCCGCCAATGTCAGTCGCAGCGGACAGCCGCTCTGGCTTCGCGCCGATCTGTTCAAACTGCTTGGCGGTTGAGTTCACGTAAGAATCGACCAACACCTTCTTTGCCTCCGCGACCCTCTCCGGAGTGTTAACCGGCGTGCGAAACACGAAGACCCTGATTTGCGACTCGCTATCGGACTTCCCGAGAATCAGTTGCTGCGCATCAGCGTTGCTCGAATCCTGCAGCACCCACACCGACGGATAATCAAACGTCAATCCATCCTTGTTGAACTGCTTGTTTTCCTGGCCCACGCCGGACACCGCGCACAGCAACAGGATGAATAGTGATAAGAAATTCGATCGCGCTAGTTTCATCTCTCTACCTCCCAAGGTCTCCGGTTCCAAAATAGTTGATCAGCCTGCGCTTTGAATGCCGCAGCAACTGTTCATTGAGTAACTCCCAAACCTGACGAACTTGCTTCTCGGTCGTGCGAATGTTCCCGATGGATAGCCGCAGGGTTAGCTTCTCGTGCAAACGCGTGTGGGAAAGTAGCGCTTTGCCGGTCGAGTTTACGCCATGCATGATCACTTCGTTCAAGTCATCCAGCCGGTTTGCTCGCAGACTGTCGGTTTCGCCGACAACTTTCGGACAGGCGCGAAAACAAACCAGCCCCAACGTCACCGGCGCCATTAGTTCCCACTCCGGCGAATCTTCGATCCACGATTTGAATAGCTCTGCCAGCCGGCAATGTTCGCGGATACGCGCGGCCAGGCCTTCGTGACCAAAGTAGCGAATGATCAGCCACAGTTTCAGAGCACGAAAACGACGGCCAAGCTGGATGCCGTAGTCAGAACCGCTTCGGACTTTCTCTTGCTCCGGCGTCCGCAGATATTCAGGAACCAGCGAGAACGCGCGTCGCAGCAGATCCATATGACGACAATAGAGCACGGAAAGATCGAAGGGAGTAAAAAGCCATTTGTGCGGATTGACGACCACTGAATCGGCCCGCTCACAACCGTCGAGGATGTGCCGCAGCTCCGGAACCACTGCCGCTGAACCCGCGTAAGCCGCATCGACGTGCAACCACATTCCATGCTCTTCGCAAAGCGGAACGATCTGCTGCACGGGATCGATGCTCGAGGTTGAAGTGGTGCCGACAGTTGCAACTACGCAGCATGGAATCACGCCGTTACTCTTGTCTTCATCGATAGCCTCGGCCAGAGCTTCTACATCCATGCGAAACTCTTCATCGGTAGGAATCTTCCGCAAACCGCGTTGGCCCAAGCCAAGAGTAATCACGCACTTCTCGACTGATGGGTGTGCCTGCTCTGAAACGTAAACTCGCAACAGCGGCAGATCTGTTCTGCCGCTCATGCCTTCTTCACGGATTCGTTGTTCGACTCCTTCGCGGGCAGCAGCGATTGCGTGCAGGCTCGATACCGACGCCGTGTCATAGATAATTCCGGTGTAGCCAGCATCGAGGCCCATCATCTGTCGCAGCCAATCGAGCGCGACTTCCTCGAGTTCAGTCGAAGCTGGGGAGGTACGCCACAGCATGGCTTTGTTGTCGAACGCGGCCGATAGCAGCTCACCAAAAATTCCTGGCGCCGAGGTCGAAGTTGCGAAGTAAGCGAAGAATGAAGGATGGCTCCAATGAGTTAAGGCGGGAACGATTAGCTTATCGATATCGGCAATGATCTGTTGCATCGATTCGCCAACGGCTGGCGGCGAAGTGGGAAGCTGCGTCTTCAGAGATCCCGGCTCGATTTGAGCAAGCACCGGAAGCGATTCGATATGATCAAAGTAATCGCTGATCCAATCAATCAATTGATGACCGAACTGACGAAACTCCTCCTTGTTCATGTCGCCGAGCGGCGG
>JBGTLE010000113.1:0-9443 GCA_041744295.1 Pyrinomonadaceae bacterium
GACTTGATTCTAGGGAGTAACGGCCGAGCAGATAACTGTCAGTTATGACAGGAGATGGATTCCCCAGTTAGATGACTGATTCTCAAAAATGAGGTGTTGGTTCGAGTCGGCTTCATTTTTTTGTACTTTCCGGCGCTCCGCGCATCGCCTGCAAAAGTTTCTCGGAACCGACCCCCCAACTAGTGACGCATTTGACGGTTGTCATGAAGGAAGCGTCGAGAAGATGCACACGCTCTCTGGCGATGATGTAAATGGTGCCGATGGCGGGCGTAGGCGCCGACGGCACAAACACGGTGTATCGGCCATCCGCATGCTCTTCAACAATGAAACCGGGGACGAGAGCCTCTTCAATTTCAACGAGCGCCGGGGCGAACTTTTCACTTTCCTCGACGTTCCCTATGCGCCGAGTTAGGCTGCGCACCATTGAGTAGCCCGGAATGCGACTGAGAACGACGCCCTCCAGAGAATTTCCCGCGCCTCGCCCGGCCCTTGTCTGCGCCAGAAGACCCGCTACCAGACACGCCAGCAACAACATCAGCGCGGCAATGGCAGCGGGGTAACGCAATCCTGGCGGCAACCACTCGACGAATGGCATCGCCAACGGTTGGATCATCGCAACGATCTTCAGGAGGATCAGCACCACCAAACCGAGCGGTAGAATGACAAGCACTCCGCTAAACAGTGTTGCTTTTATGAATTCGCCGGGCAGCCTTTGCATGCTTCGTTCTCTTAGTCACCTGGTTGGGTTCTGACGATCCAGAAAGGTCACTGATGCGGTGGTAACTACCGGCTGTAATTCATATTGTCTAATTGGACCACGACTTCTTTCTTTGGATAGTTGAGTATTGCCTGGGCCATGTGAACCTGTCCCGAAGGTAACATGGCGTAGTTGGCGGTAGTGGTCACGGGATTTCCTTCGTAGGTAGTCGCAATCACTGCGCGGCGGAAGAGCATTGCCGTGCGATCAATCCAGATCGTCATTGAGTCCCCATTCTGAATCACGTTGCGCATCACTACCTGAACTGATCCCGCCATGTCACCCTCGCCGGGCGAGAACGCGGCCTGCTTGAGAGCTGCCTGCAACTGCTGTGGTTGAATTTCGGTGTAGGCTTTTACGAGTTCCGAGATCTCTCCCATCATCTGCTTAAACTCGCCTGTTTTCTTGGCGACGATCTTTTGTTTGAGACGACCTCCCCTACCACCACCAGAAGATTGCTGGGACGCATCCGGCGGAGGATCTTCACTCAACTGGGTCTTCTGCAGATTTCCAGTCGTGTCGTAATTCATCTGCGTGAGGGTCACTTTTTTTGTTTCACCCTTCAATTGAAGTTGCATCCGCTGCTGGTAGGAAAAAGCCTTCAACGCCTGTGCGTTTGCTTTTATCGCCGCTGCCACTTCCTGCGGATTCATTCCCTGGGTCACAGCAGGATCAAGGTCTGCGCTAACGGATTGCAGCTTGAATCCGACTATCGCGATCGCTATCAGCAGAAGCACTCCAAGCGGGCGATTAAGCGCCCCGACAATTGAGGTAGTCTTCATGAGTTCAAGTCTAGTCTTACGTTTAGAGTTCATTACTTTGTTCCTTTTCTTCATTTAAAGCGCGCTGGCTACCGTCGCCGCCCGCCGCCACCGGAACGACCGCCGCCACCACCGCCCGCAGAACGCTGGGCATTCTGGAAGCTCTGGGTCTGGGCTGAGCCCCGCTGCCGGTTCTGAAACTCTTGATGCACCTCTTGAGTTGGCGCTCTGTACTGAGCGTTGGCTGCAGATCTGCGGGCCTGTCCGGTCTGTGCGCTCGCGGAAGTCCGTGCTTGCTGCGCCTGGGCGTTAGCTGAGTTCCAGCTTCCATTGTTGTAACCCTGCCAGCCACTTCCCGTGTTTTTGTAAACGTTCCCGTCCTTAGCGGCATACAAGTCGCCGCTTGAAGTGCGGCCCACGGTGCCACCCCCGCTTCCGCCAGCCACTGCGGCGCCGGTAGATGACCGTGCTCCGGCGTACGTACCTTGAGAAGTCGAGACATGACCGGTTTGTACCGTTCGATTTCCATTACTGACAACTGAACTGCCCCATTGGCCATAGGGACTCGATCCCTGTCGCGTCGCTGCTCCAACTCCAGTTGCAGGGTTGTAGCCGCTGGCGGCGCTTCTGCTTCCGTATGGAGTCGTAACTGTACCGCCTCGCGCATACGCTCCGGTGTACGGGTTATAGGCCCGACCAGCACTCGCGCTGCCGTATGGTCCATAGACGCTGCCACCGCGGGCGTAGGTTCCGGTGTACGGGTTATACGCCGCGGCGCCGGTCGCGCCGTGATATGGACCATATACGCCTCGCGCGGCGCCGTAAGCTCCCGTGTAAGTGTTGTAGTAAGCACCATACCCATAAGTGACGGGGTACGGGTGATAGATCGGATAACCGTAGACGGGCCGGTAAATATAAGGCGGATAGTAATAGCCAGTACCGCCGGCGATGATGGCGCCTACCGTTACTCCCACGATGAAAGTTCCCATGTAGCCCGCGGTATAGCTTGATTGCACACTGCCGCTGGAAGTTGTTGTCTGGGTCACGTAGGTGACGTTGTAGACCGGCGAGCTGGCCGGAATCGTGTAGATCTGTTGCGGGACGGAAGTCGCAGTCTGCCATGGTCCCTGCGGATTCGGTGACATGAACCATATGCCCTGCAAGCACAGGTAATAAACGTCACCGACTTTGATTACTTTGTCGGCCGTGTTTATCGCATATGAAAGCGACGTGCCTTCGATGGGCTTAAACTCTGGTGGACCGCTATACACGACGTTAACCTGGGCAGCCGCAGTTGCTGGATTGACTTCGACAGTTGTTGGCACCTGCGCGAGCAACACTGCGTCCTTGGATTCCTCGGTCCCGGGAACTGAGGCAAGTACCCGCGCCGCCGGACTGGCGGGTGGGATTTGCGCGAAGTCAATAGGCAAATGCGGTGTTGCATAGTTCCATGGTCCCTGCAAATTGCTGCTACTAAACCATCGGCCTGCCGCTAGATAAAAATATTGCTGCGTTGGTTTATGAACAAAGAGATCCGCGTCTGTATTGCTGGCGTAGACGAGTTGCGTGCCGGGAACGCTTTCGTAGACCGGCCGTCCCTGGAAAAGGATAACTTCCGCTGGTCCGGTACTATAAAAAACGGTTGGTGCCGGGCCACTGGCCGTCGCGGTTGGCGAAATGGCTTTGGCCAGACCAGCCCATTGCGGATCTTTCGTCAGCTTAGACATGTCTTTCGGCAGAGTTGCGGTGGCTGACCATGGTCCATTCAGAGTCGGACCCGTCAGCCACTGTTTGCCGGTGAACAGGTAGTAATGCGAGTGAGACTTGTCGAAGAAGATGGGCCAGTTTGTATTTACTATGAACTGCAATTTTGTGTCTTTGATGTCCGCAGTAACTGGACTGCCATCTACCTGAACCAGAATCGCGGGCTGATTGCTTACGAAGATCGCCGGCGGATCATTTCGCACCGGGACACTCGGAGCCGCTTGAGACTTGGCAACGCTTGCAACCAACCGATCAAGGGAGATAACCACTGAAGACTTTGGCGGCAAGAACGTTCGCACTAACTGATCCATTTGCGCTGCAGTCGTCGCGTCAAGCGAAGGAAAGTGAGTAGCAACGATGGTAGGATTGCTAAGCAGCACAGTGCGAGCATCAACATTGACGTCTGTCTGACCGTGAATGTTTAAGACGCCGACGACCTGTTTGCCACCGGTTGGGGTCAGCGAGAAAGCCATGCGAAAGTTGAGGTCGGTGTGGTTCTTCCAGTCGTCCACCTGCGGCTGGTAGTAAACGAGTTTGCCTGCAGGACTGGATTTTTGGCGCGGCCAACCCGGATCCTGGGCAGTGCTAACATTCACAAACGCGAGAACAAGGATTAACGCCTGGACTAACTTCTTCATGATGACTCCTCACCGCTGATTGAATTTGCCTCCGAGGAAAGCTCGTGTACTCGGAGAAAGGACGGGCGCCGCAGATGACTGCGTCCGCGAAACGAGAAGTTTATAGGGATGACCGGAGGTTGGTAACTGTCACTATTAACAGCCCTGAGCACCGCCTGAACTTCAATGCACTCTCAGCCGCTGCCCAATCAGAAATAAATATTGAGCGCCATCCCCAGTGCCTTCACACGGCTGGGTTGCGATCGGCTGTCGTTCTGCCTCGTAAGGTAGACGTCCAGCACTAGTTGCTTCTTGGGATGTACCAGACTGATCAACGGCACCCCCCTCTTCAAAGAGATCTGAGCGCCGACAGCCAGGCGATTGCGATTCCACGTTTGGAAACGACTATCGTAGTAGACTTCTGCGGATCCATAGGGAGTAATAGCGCGGTTCAACACCTTGAACTCTCTTTCGAGCGTTACGCGATTGCGGTACCGTGCCGAGAACTCACCATTCACCCAACGCAAGTCTTCACGGTTACGATCACTAAGGAGTACGTCGAGTGGCAGCGGCTGACGAAACGTTTGCTCAAAGACCATCCGGTGTTCTTTGAAGGGGTCGGCGCCACCGAGGGAAAAGCCATAGCGGTAACCACTTCGCAGCGTGACGTTTTTAGTAAGGTGGTAATCGATGTGCGCTCCGACTTGCCCTTCGGTGTTGGCCCTTGTCTCCCGAGCTTTACTAGTTGTGGCAAGGAAGAAGAGCCGAAACTTTTCGTTTAGCGGTACGTAAACGCCAACTTCCGGCCAGAACTGTTCTGTAGTTTCAGGATCCTGCTGGCCGTGCGCGCCTGAACTGAATGCCGCCATCAACGCGACAAAGCAAACTAGTCTCGCAAGTATACTCATTTAACCTCACTTGCCGGCGCCTCATACAGCAAGCGAGCGCAGACCCACCCCGCGACTGAAACCGGCTTGCTTTTTCTTCCAACAACCTTTGAACCTTATTGATGCTTGCCCAATACTCAGCGACTACTCAGAGCTGGCGCTATTCGAGCGAGGCACCAAACTGCCATTACGACATGAAGTAAAACTGCGGGCCACAGACCGATGCCGGACAACCGCAAGTTTACTCCGGCATAAACGAGTATTGCGGCAGCGGCGACGTTGTACACCAACATGGACAGAATCAACCCTGTTGCTGCGCGGGAGTGTTCGTCATTACGAGCCATCCAACATGCGACTCCCAGCGACAGCAACCCGGCCCCGCCCACTCGACCGACCACCGAGTCCGCTGCCGTGTCAAAAGGCGCTCCGATCAGGATCGATGCCGTCAACGCCGGCGACACCAACAGTGCCACTCCGATCCCCACCTCGAGCAAGGCCGTTACGATGAACAGCAGTCTGGTTTTCAAAGTCAGCGACTCCGTGTTCCGCTTTGCGCGGCCATCGTCGCCGTTCATCACGGGACCAGAGGAATGCCTGACGCGAGCTCATAACGGATAGCCGCGCGAATCTTGTTCTCGATTTGGAGGTAACGCGCAACTTTCTTCGCACCTAACACGCGGTTGAGCCTGGCGGAATATGTCTTGCGCATATTGACTTCATCCTGATCGATGGTCAGCGCTTCGTCGCTCAACTGCTTGGCAAGATCGTCGGTCAGCGTTTTCTTATTGTAAGCGTCGGCATAGGCGAGGATCATTTTGCCAAGACGCTCGTTGATGGCCTGAAGGTCCTTTTGATAGCTGTCATAGATTGGCCAGAAGGCTTGTCCTTCTGCTGCGCTCAGGTCCATATTTGCCGCCACGACCAGCTTCTTGTCAGCCTTCACTTTGTCGAGCAGGATCTGCATGTTTGAATCGGCCGGCTTGTCCTGCGCAAAGGCGGAAGTCGCCGCCAGTGTCAGTAGACAAATAATCATGACTTTCATTAGCTTCACTTCGGTTTCTCCTCTTTAGTAATTAGCCCTCCCCGAGCGGCCCAAATCAGGAATCCATTGCTTTGGTGAGTTTATCGATCGGTGAGTGGTCGAGTAACTGTCACTTCTGACAGTCGCTATGTGGGTGACTACTGATTACCGACAAACCGACCCACGGCCTACCTGTCTTTTTTGCCAGTGGTTCAGATCCGGTGAAAACACTAGGATGCCGATCCAAGTGAGGACTCTGAGGTAAACGACAGAGCCATGTGCCTCTCGATTAAGGTTTCCAATCAGCCAATTTCTGTTCCTCGGAGAACAGCGTCATCGGTGACTTATTGAGTTTGGCTCAGGCTGGCTCTTACTCGGGTACGCAAGTGGGGCATGCGTACTCAACCAGTAACGAGTGGATGCTAGCCGAGAGATGCTCTTGGCCGATGTCGAGAGCATCAGTCGTCCCGGCCGACCATTCGGTCGATGGTCGGTCGGGATGTCGTCCCGAGGCTGAGCGTGCTCTTTGCCGCCACGCGCTGCTTAGTACGGTGCCTTAATGCTCTAGTGCAACACGAATCCTGTTTGCGTTTCTGCCGCGGTCCCACCTCTGTGCGAACCTGCTGAAAGGAAAGAATCGATGTTTCAACATAGTGAGAAACAGGGCGGAAACGAAAGTCTGGAACCCCTCGGGACAACCTCGTCTCTGTCTGCCGCTGCTTCGCCCGCGTCTTCACAGGTTAAGGCGGACATAGCAAGTTCAAGTCATCGCGGACATTTCAGAGAGAATAATGAAGACCACTACCTCGCGGTGCGCTTTTCACGCTCGCTGGAAACGCTTTTCACCAACGTCGAAGATGGCATTCTGGAACCGAGTTTTAACGAGACTGGTTATGGCATGGTAGTGGCTGATGGGATGGGCGGAATGGCTGCCGGGGAGATAGCAAGCCGTATGGCTATCTGCAAGTTAATTGAATTCGTGGTCGATACTCCCGATTGGATCATGAAGCTAAAACATCGCGAAGATTACGCCGTGACGATGCAGCGCATGAGGCAGCGATTTCGAAACATCGACGAGGCTTTGAGGGAACATGGCGAGATCGACCGCTCTCTTCACGGTATGGGCACCACCTTGACGGCCGCGGTCAGTTTAGGCACTGACTTACTGATCGGACATGTTGGTGACTCGCGCGCCTACCTTTTGCGCGGCGGTAGACTTCACCAGTTGACCAGCGATCATACCCTGGCTCAGGCGCTCATTGATGCCGGAATCACGAACCCCGACGACGCAGCCACCACCGCGATGCGACATGTGCTCACAGCAGCGCTTGGTTCGACCGGGGCGCGCTCCAACCCCCAGGTGCAACGACTCACCCTGCTGTCTGAAGATCAAGTCTTGTTGTGTACCGACGGACTGACGGAGATGGTCAAGGATCATGTTATTGCGTCGGTGCTAAAAGAATCGGCGAGTTCCGCAGCGGCGTGCGAGAGTTTGACCGAGCTCGCCTTAAGTGCTGGGGGTCTTGATAACATCACTGTTGCTCTCGCCCGTTATCGATTCCCTGAATCTCTTGAATCGAAAGACCCGGGAACCCGGAGCCTACTGGAATCAGACTCCTGTACAAACACCTCGAATGAGCAGAAACAACGAGGTCGTGTCAGGAACTTGATGGAATTTCGGTCCGGATCGTCCGATTAGCCGAACGATTCCTTCAACGAATGGCAACTAACCATGTCAGGTGAACTGCTTAACAGCGTGAACGAAGTGTTCATTGCGGCAGCGATGATGGTCCTGCTGGTTCTGTTCGCTGAACTTGGCTAACTCCTTTGTCACGACGGTCAGACGACTTCAATGACGTTGCGAAGAACCAGGTCGGATTAATCGCTACTGGAATGCTTGGGCTACTCGCGCTCCTCTTTGGGATACACATTCTCAAAACCACCGCCAACCCATTAACAAATCAGCCCAAAATTCACGACCTGCCCGAAAGTAGTACATCAATTCTCAGAAATTGACTCAGAAGATTTGAGCGAGATTTCATTCGGGACCCTGCCGGGTGTTTTTTGGCAAAAATGGCCAAAAAGCTTGTATTTGTTCGAGACTTTGCGGGCTGAGTGTGATATATGACTGTCCGCACAAGTTTTTAAATTCTGAAGTTCTACTGGAGGTGTCACACCAGACTATGGCGACCGCGACAGGCAAGAAGCGCATGACTCAGTCGGAAGTAATTAATCATTTTGCCGAGAAAACGGGACTCAAACGACAGCAAGTTAAGGAAATCTTTGAGGAACTCTCCAACCTGGCAACCCGCGAAGTGCGAACCAATGGAGAATTCGGACTCCCAGGATTCGGCAAGCTTGTAAAGTCGGAAAGAAAAGCGCGCGAAGGCAGAAACCCCGCAACCGGCGAGACCATTCAGATCCCAGCTAAAACGACGCTGAAGTTCCGCGTTGGCAAAGCCATGAAAGATACGGTACTTCCTAAGAAATAGCTGTCGAACTAGAGTTTTCTAAGCTCAAAAAGCGCCGCTCGCTCGTTCTCGCAAACGGAGAACTTCGTGCGGCGCTTTTGCTGGTTATAGTCCTGCCTGCTCTTCTCGAACAACTGTGATGACGCGGTTTTGAGTCCGAATTACACGCTAGCCGAATTACACGCTAGAAGGTCCCTATTCTGTGAAGAAGAATTATGTGGATTTCCGGGCGACACTTAGGTATACTCGCACGTTCCGCCGATGACCATAATTTATGCTATTCGCGACTGTGGGGGCCGGAGGGCTGTGTGTGCTGGTCCAAATACTATGAATGCAAGAATACTGCATCCTGTGAGCCACGCGGAACATCTAAACTACTAAATAAATAACCCGTAATCGGGTCTGGAGGATTAAATCAAACCGTGACTTTCGATCGACATTTGCCGCTAGATGAGCGGATTCTCAGAATCGACCATATCCAGGCGCGACGCTATTCAAAACTGACTGGCATAGCTCTGGAGTTCGCGACTGAAGGCATCATTCGACACCTGCGCGCCTGCGACCGCATGGACGTCAATCCCGACACGTCGGCAGTCCGAGAGATTATCGACGACGCGTTGAACGGTCGGCGTGTTTATGCCGAGCCAAACGAGCGTACCCGGGCTGCCTAAGCTCTTGGCAGAACGTTAAGAGAAGAGATCGCCCCCTTGTTTGGGGGCGATCTCTTTGACTTGAACCCACCAGCAATTTGCTTTCTGGCGTTATTGGGTGACTGATACAAAACTAACCGTTGCGTGCTAACATCGCCGCACAGCTTAAGTTATTTGCCCCTGTAGCTCAGCGGATAGAGCATCTGCCTTGTCGGAGCCTTAATGGGAAATAATTTATTCACGAACCCATTGAGTGGACGACCCCATATGCGGGAACGCCCTGAGAGCCTCAGGTACTCAATAGTTCTTTGAGTAAAAATCCGTGAGGATTGGGTAATCCGCAGGAAACCTTTTGGCGATTTTTGCTGAAGGGACTCCTCAGAGACTATACGGGTCGGGACTGAGATGTCCAAGATATAGTCCAGCCAGCAAACCCGTTCTTGCGGGCGGTCAGGGAAAGCCTGATGCTGGAAGCTAAGCAGAGGGCCGCAGGTTCGAGTCCTGCCGGGGGCATT
>JBGTLE010000114.1:0-3942 GCA_041744295.1 Pyrinomonadaceae bacterium
TGAGGGAGTGCCAAGAACGTTTTACGGTGCCGGTGGCGCCATGGGCCGCCGCATTTACGCCGAATGCGTTCGCTAATTCCAGCCCAGGGTTTGCTTTGAAACCCTGGGAACGAGTCGCGCACCGTTGGTTATTTGCAACCCTGAAAGGGTCTTGGCGAGCGGTTACCGGCTCACGTCGCAACTCCTTCAGAGTTGCGACCAAACGATCTGCTCTATCCCCAGGGTTTCAAAGCAAACCCTGGGCTGGAATTAGCGAACACCTTCGGTGTAATCGATGATGGAGAACAACGATGCGTGAAAAAGAATGGACAATCATGATCTATATGGCCGGCGATAATAACCTCGCAGTAGATATGGCCTACGCGATGGAACAAATAAAGGAAGTCGCCGCTGAAGGGGTTGAAAGCCCAAACCTTTTCGTTTACTACGACGGCAACTCGCCGGCGATTCCGACCCTGTACTGTGATTTCTCCGAACCGCGGAAACCACGATATGTCCGTTCATACAAAGTGCCCAACAAACTAATTCCGGTCCCCAAGAAAGAAAATGAGAATGCCGCCGACAAACGTTCTATTCTCAATTTCGTGGACTGGTGCGTTAATAAGGTCGAGGTTGAAAACGACGGCAAAATTTCGATCGGCCGGCGTGCGAAAAAGTACGCGCTGATATTTTCCGGACACTCGCTCGGCTTTCAGGACATCGGTTTGTTTAAAGACGAGACGTCGGGCAAAGCCATGAAGATGACTGATTTTTACAGTGTGCTTCTGGGAATGGTCAGCACCAAAAAAGAGTTAGAGAAAGACGCTAGAACACGTAACATTGAACGTGATGCATGGGACCTTGAAACAGAAGTGCTGCTTGGTCAAAAGCTCGCCATCCTGGGATTCGATAGCTGCGTTATGGGCATGCTCGAAGTTGGGTATCAATTCTATCATGTGGCCGAGACGGTGATCGCTTCTGAGGGGAGCGTTCCTAGCGCCGGCTGGACGTATGCAAAAATACTTGGTTGTTTAGCCCGAGAAAGTACCCGCAATATCGAGACGAAAAGTGTGGCGGAGCTTTTCGTGAAGGAATTCATCCGTAGTCAGGATGCTTACACTGTTGGGGGCGTCTCGGTCGACATGGCCGCCTGGGATCTAAGCCGGTTTGACAATCTGGCGTACGCTTTCAACGGACTAGCTGAGGCTCTGCTCGAATGCTTTCAGAGTGAGGAGAACCGAATCTACAGGCAGATGGCACGAGTAATTCTCCAGGTGCATTGGCAGTGTCAGTCGTATATGTACGATCAAAATGTCGATCTTGGAGATTTCTGTGAACTGCTTGATCGAGAATGTGGTCTGGTCGCGGAGGAGATTGGCGGCGATGATGTGGAGATCTTGAAAGCGCTGCAGAAAGAATGCCGAAGGGTTTTGAAGGAACTAAAGAAAGCGGTGATCCTCAGTGGCTTTAGCGGTGGAGGCTACCAGTACTCAAACGGGGTCTCAGTATTTTTTCCCTGGTCGCGCGAGGCTTATGAAGCGTCGCGGAAGAATTACGAGAGCCTGTGGTTTGCTCAGGACGCAAAACAAGAAGGATTGTCGTGGACCCACTTCCTTAAGAAGTACCTTTATGAGGTCAGTCTCCGCAAATTTGAGATGCCGGTCGATAATCCACCTGCGGGATCAAGGTTCAAATATTTTTCGGGCGTGAGATTTGACGAGCGATTTGGGCCAGTGTTGTATGAAGGCAACGGGGCTTCGAACACTAAGATCGCCGGTCAGGAAGGTACTAAAATCGCCGGTCAGGAAGGTACCAAGATCGCCGGTCAGGAAGGTACCAAGATCGCCGGTCAGGAAGGTACCAAGATCGCCGGTCAGGAAGGAACTAAAATCGCCGGCCATGAAGGATCGAAACTGGCTGGCGGGGGCTCGAGCGCTTTCTTCAACAGCTTACGGCTCTTCAAAAATATCGAGAGCCGATGGGACATTTCGGGTTTCACGAAGAAACCTGCCGAAGCGTACACCGCGGAGGACTAATCTCCACCAATGAGTTTCATCCGACTGATCCGAAAAAATTACGTTTGCCATTAGTGATTCTTCGCACAGGCTACCTCGGCAAGCTTATATGAAGCTCAACAAATTGCCGTTGGGAAGGGGACAGGAGCTCAAATTCAAGGTTTGATAAGTTTGCAATAAGGAGCGGGCAGTCATTAGCTTCACGGACATTGTACCAACCAGGTTGCCGTTAGCGTCGAAGATTTCGACGGCGGCGTTGATGTCCCAGTGCGTCGTACTCTCTGACGAGTTTCAAAGCAAACCCTGGGCTGCAATTGCGAACACCTTCGGGGGAATGTTTTCGCGCGGAATAAATATTTGTCTTTAAGTCTTAACCGCCGGCGATGGCCCCGATGATGAAAAAGGGCTCGGTTCCCGACGCGATTGCCTTGGGCAGCGGAGCGTCCGCCGGCTCGTGCGTCACATCCTCACCACAGGCAAAGAACCTCAGGAACGGCCGGCGCTCTCCTGCGACATGATCGCGAATAGTTCCACGCAACATTGGATACTGCGCTTCCAGGGCATCGAGGATCGAGCGCCGTGTCACATCGCCGTCAATCTCAAGTTCAACATCTCCCCTGACGTCCGCAAGTGCTCGCAAGTGTGCCGGCAAAACAACCAGAATCATGTCAGCGTTTGTACCTCCACAGAAAGCACTGGTGGAAGATCTCGCACAATCGGAGCCCAGGTGTCTCCGCCATCAGCCGACGCATATACCTGCCCCCCAGTGGTGCCAAAGTACACGCCACACGAGTCAAGCGAGTCGACGGCCATCGCGTCGCGCAGCACGTTGACGTAACAGTTGCTTTGAGGTAAACCGTTCGTGAGCGGCTCCCATTCGTTGCCGCCCGTTCGACTGCGATATACGCGCAGCTTGCCATCTGGCGGGTAGTGCTCGCTATCGCTCTTGATGGGCACAACGTAGATCGTCTCCGGCTCGTGAGCGTGAACGTCAATGACAAACCCGAAATCGGTAGGCAGGTTCCCGCTTATCTCTTGCCAGGAGTCGCCCGCGTCGTTGCTGCGCATCACGTCCCAGTGTTTTTGCATGAACAGCACGTTTGAGTGCGAAGGATGCATCGTAATGTGATGAACGCAGTGGCCCACTTCAGCGGTCGGATCCGGAATGTATTGCGAGTGCAATCCGTGATTAATCGGTTTCCACGTCGCGCCGGCGTCATCACTGCGAAACGCACCCGCGGCGGAGATGGCAACAAAGATCCTTTCCCTATGCTCAGGGTCCAACAGAATGCTGTGCAAGCACATGCCGCCGGCGCCGGGCTGCCACAGAGATCCTGTGCCGTGCCCACGTAAACCAGGAAGTTCCTGCCAGGTCTGACCGCCGTTGGACGAGCGAAATAAGGCGGCATCCTCAACGCCGGCGTACACGGTCTCTGGATCATCGAGTGAAGGTTCAAGATGCCAGACTCGTTTGAACTCCCAAGGATGCGGAGTGCCGTCATAAAATTGATGCGTCGTGAGCGGTTTGCCGGTTTCAGCTGAAGTGTCGTAAACAAACTTATTACTCTCACCCTTTGGCATCCCATCAGGCGTCGTAGTCGGTTCGCCGGGGGGCGTTCCAGGTTGGAACCACATCTTGCCGCCGTCGTCCGAGCGCTGAATGATCTGTCCAAACCAGCCGCTGGTTTGCGACGCGTAAATGCGGTCCGGATTCGCGGCCGAACCCTTAAGGTGATAGATCTCCCATCCGGCAAAGTGAGGGCCATTAACGTCCCATTTTTCACGTTTCCCATCTGAGGTCAGAATGAATGCCCCTTTACGGGTGCCTACGAGTACTCGCACATTGCTCATCTCTTCGTTTCCTTCTTAAGTAATTTGATATAGCAAAAACCACTCCTTTAACAGTAAGTCGAATGGCGACTGTCGAAATCGACATTTGCGGAAAAAA
>JBGTLE010000115.1:0-13641 GCA_041744295.1 Pyrinomonadaceae bacterium
TGACCTCATGCCACTGACTTCATGGCCTACTCAAGACAAAGGATTCATCAATGAACCAAAACCGTCATACGAGAAATTGTCTTCCGGTTGCGCTTATGGCCATTTGCGTGATCGCCTTAGTTACGCAGTTCGTCGCGACCAGCGCGGTCACTGCTACACCCCACGACCCATTCGTTCCCAAGATCGTCTTCCTGACGAGGCACGCCGAAAAGGCTGATGCCCCGCGTCAGGATCCGCCGCTCAATGAAACCGGCAGAACACGCGCGAATGAATTAGCTCGCATCCTCTACGATTCGGAAATCAAGACGATCATTACCTCGCAATTCTTAAGAGCAACGCAGACTGCGGAACCTGTCGCGCTTAGGCTCGCGATAAATATCACAACGATTCCGATCGCAATGAGCCCTTCAAACCCGCAACAAGTTTCCGAACAATCAATCGCCGCTATCGTTAAGCGAGTAAATGAAAAGCCCGGCGAGGCCGTCCTCGTCATAGGCCACAGCAACACAGTTCCGGAAGTTATCCGAATGCTCGGAGGGGACGCGGTGCCTACCATTGATGAGAAAGCGTTTGACAACCTGTTCGTAGTATTTGTCCTTGGGCCAAAGAAGGCCAAGGTCGTGCGGCTGAAGTATTGAGCGCAAGCAAACGACACCCATGCTCACGCGAAGGAAAGGAATAATCGCTTTTTTGCTAGCGGCGATCCTGGTGACAGGCTCGACGCCTGGTTTCTTACCGTCCGCTGCTGGCCAGTCTCC
The DNA here is from genome assembly GCA_041744295.1 of Pyrinomonadaceae bacterium. Lineage (GTDB taxonomy): Bacteria > Acidobacteriota > Blastocatellia > Pyrinomonadales > Pyrinomonadaceae > PSRF01. The sequence goes on from JBGTLE010000115.1 coordinate 759, forward strand.
CACTCGTGAGAAACCCAAACTGAAAGACTTTGGACAGAGTCTGAAGCGGCTGAAATGGGACCCGCAGGTCAACGCCGCAGTCGAAACACGCGACGCAAAGAAAAAAGACGTCGCAGACAGTGAACTGGACGTAGTAAAGGTAGAGACGTCACTCGTCGTCGGCGACTTTCTCATCGTAGATGCGCAAGAGCGACCAGTGAAAGGCCTTACTCAATCCGATCTAATCCTGACAGAGGAAGGTCGGGTTCAGGAAGTAAGCGTCTTTTCTTTGGGCAACGATGTCGCGGTCGCTCGCTCGATCGTCCTGATCATCGATTACAGCAGCAGTCAGTTCCCCTACATCAAGACCAGCGTCGAGGCGGCAAAACTGTTGGTCGACAAGCTCAGTCCCCTGGATATGATGGCGATCGTCACTGACGACGTCGAACTCCTCAGTGATTTCACTGCCGACAAGCAGAAACTGAAAGACAAACTTAGTTCACTCCAAAAGAAGGCAGAAGGCGCGTCGGGTATTCTCTCTCGAAATAGAAAATTTGGCCTTAGTCGCCAGTACAGCGCTCTGATGGCCTCCCTGAAAGAAGCATTTGATGACGAGGATGTTCGTCCGATAGTCATCTTTCAGACCGATGGTGACGAAGTTAGCGAGCTAAGAGGTTCAGACCGGAACCAATATGTTTTACCACTTCCGATTCCGCCCAACCTGAACAAAGAACAGCAGGAGCAGCTTGAAAAGGTTCGTCAGGAACAGGCAAAGAACATTCGAGAGTTCAGCCTCGAAGACGTTTATCGCGCGGCTGAGGATTCTCGGGCCACGATCTACACGGTAATTCCAGGCTTTCGTTTCGTCGGGCTACCTCCTGATGAGCAGGTCAAGCAATTTAAGGCGAGTTTTGAACAGGCGTTCGCAACATGGTCGACGCAATCGCCAAGATCAGGCCGGGCGCCGGGTACGGGAAACGGGCTACCGAGAGGAATGCAAACTCCTGCCGTATTGGAACGGGTGACTCGAATCGCCAGAGTGCAACGCGCGTTGTCACAGGTCTCGACGGTGACGGGTGGCCTAACCGCATTTCTCGAGCGACCCGAAGAGGCTGACGCGATCTACACGCGAATCCTGGCTGACATCAACCAACGATACGTTATCGGTTACTACCCCAAGAACAAGGATCACGATGGAAAAAGACGCCGGGTTAAAGTTGAAGTTCGCGGGCATCCTGAGTATCTGATTCTTGGTCGGAAGGCCTACTACGCCCCAGGTCCAGATTAGAAAGCAACCCAACCCGGTTTCTAATTCTCATAGTCTTGCTCGTGCTCAATCGTTCTGCGTAATCTGAGTTGTTACCGAGGAGGTGGAACTATTAGCAACCTATCAAGTGTTATCGCCAATGGCTTGATCGGATCATTCAGCGAGTTTGTGGCAAAAGTTCATTCACTTTCCGAAGAGCTGTCAGATAGCCAGTTTTGGACCAGACCGTATCCGTACGGGAATAGTTTCGGTCACTTGACGCTGCACATCATCGGCAACTTGAATCACTTCATCGGTAATCAGATTGCAGGAACCGGATATGTCCGCGACCGCGAGCGCGAGTTTGCCGACGACGGTCACGCCACCAAACAAGAAATGCTTGCGGAACTGGATGACGCCGTGAATATGGTGAACGCAACCGTCGCAGCCCAGCAGTTTGAAGATTGGTCTAAACCTTATCAGGAACCGCATACGCCCGATTTTGTTAAGACTCGATTCGACATGTTCCTGCGATGCGCCACGCACTTTCATCATCATCTCGGGCAGATGATCTATCTACAGAAGGAGTTATTGAAGAACCGTTGACTGCTTGAGCGTCCAACGGAGAGTCATTCCCGCGATGCAGTTTCAATTGCCTGCCACCCTCCCAAAAACAGTTTTCGTCGTGGCGCTGCTGCTGCTCACAATGCACCCGGCCTACGCTCAGGAAACCGTCGTGGAGGCGCCAGTCCTCGTTCGCGGCTCGCTCGAAGAGATTAGAAACAAGCGGGTGGCCCACCTGATGGTCATCACTTCCACCATCATTGATGCGCGCGATCCGGACCGCGGCGTCGCGGAAGCAGTGCGCGCACGTAAGGGAGTACCGCGACGGCACCGCCGCGTTTATGCCGAGATTGCTCAGCGTTTAAACAATTACATTCGCAAGTACGGCAGCATGATTGGCAGTGATAAAGCGGATACTGCCGATTTCGTCATCGTATTCAATCTGCTGAGGTATCGGCGGATGCTGTATGCGTACTATCCTTCCGGCGAGCTGTACGTCGTGATTAATCGGGCCGATGAACCGGTGCGAATTCTTTGGAAGACAGAGAAAGAGATGCTGTCAGAAGACGCGACCAAACGATTGATTGAGGCGTTGAGATTATTCAGAGGGGAGAGATAGGTAGAAAACCGTGAATGCCGTCACCGATTTTTCCGGAGCTGAGTTCCCGTATGTTAGGACCGTTACTTTGCGGCGCTCTGTTTGAGTTGCCACTGCTGGTTTATCAATTTCTTTTCGGAGGCAACAACAGTCCGCAATGCCGCGGAAGGTTGAAGGAACATTCGCGGAACGCGTCGCGTCAATACGTCTTGTGCGTTTCTTGCCAGAGAGTTTGCTTGAAACACAGGTTGGGTGATTACACCGAATGCACCGATTCCATTCGTAAGCTGCGCTAGGACCGAATCCGAAACCCCTGTGCGGAGCATTTCAAGAGGGATTTGGTATGTACAAATATTTCTTTCACAATCAAAGGAGTTAACTCATGTCCACAGCTGCTGCTTTGAAACCCGCTGCAAACGAGTACGCCAACTACTATGAAAAGTATGTAACGCTTGTCCCGGAAGGTGATGTCGTCAAAACACTGGAAAGCCAACTCGAGAACACTCTGAGGTTTCTGCGTGGTCTATCTCCTGAGCTCGGCGACTATCGCTACGCGCCCGACAAATGGAGTATCAAGGAGGTGGTCGGTCACATGATCGACACCGAAAGGATTTTTGCTTATCGCGCACTGAGGTTCGGCAGAAACGATCAGAATGCCCTCGCCGGATTCGAACAGGAAGGCTATATCCAGTCGGCAAATTTCGGAGCGCGAGAACTCGCGGACATCATCGACGAGTTCGAGAGCGTTCGGCGCGCGAATCTGCATCTGTTTCGTAACCTGGATGACGCCGCCTGGCTGCGGACCGGTAACGCCAGCGACAACGATGTGAGCGTGCGCGCGCTGGCCTACATCACGGCCGGTCATGAGTTGCATCATCTGGGAGTGATTAAGAGCAAGTACCTCTCGGACAGAATGCCGGCAGGTTGAATCTAAATACCTGGCCGCGGATATACGCGGATGACACGGTTAGAGAAGAAGCTGGCAGCAGCATAAACCTTTCTGCTTACCGATCTGATCTGATCTGATCCGTGTCATCCGCGTAAACCGCGGCTAACTTCTTCGGGATCGCTGGGGCGCGCGCGGAAGGATGTCCCTACAACTCAATCTCGGATAGCAACGGCAGATGATCCGACGCCGCGATGGCGCCCGTGTCCGTAATTACCTCGCAACTCTTCACGCGATCTTTGAACTGCTCCGGCACGAACACGTAATCCAGTCGCACATGAAGATCCCAAACCGGAAACGTGTACCCCTTCACCTCAGGATGCAGCATTCGATATGCATCGACATATCCTGCGTCCCGCATGATCCCGATGGTCTCCCGTTGAATGTCCCGACCGCCTAGCCAAACCAGCGCCCGAATCCATGCCGGCATCTTGCGAGTTTCCAGCACTTCACCAGGCGCAAGAGTGTTGAAGTCGCCCACCAGCACATGAAATCCCGCCTGATGTCGTTCAATGCTCTTGAGCAAGGCGCGAATCTCGCGTGCGCGTCTTTGCTCGCCCCACTTCGAAAACATCGAGCTCAAGTGCAAGCCGAAGATTCGCGATTCACTGCCGGCCAAAACAATCTCCAGAAAGGAATGCTTAGCGCTGGCAGGGTAGTGCCATTCGTAATGGGCGATCGGGAGCTTGCTCGCATAACCGATCGAATGGTCGACGCGTGCCGACCAGAATGCCAGGTCAGTCGCGCCGGCAAGTCGCTTGATGAGCTCCGGATCGATGGCCTCCTGAAACACGACCAGGTCGGGACCAACATGCTGAATCATCTCAGCCAACTCGCGCTCGCGCCCGCGTCCGCCGAAACGGATATTGTAACTGAGCAACTTTACGATCACGCGTCTTTGGCCGCCTCGATCAAGGTGAAGTAAGGCTCGTCAAACAGCACGTCGCGCGCAAAGAGGATCAAGTTTGCGGTGGCCTGAAAATTAACCGGCCGCTCGGCAAGCTTCTGAAGTTCTTCTCTCATCGGGTTGAGGTCTTTGGCGATCCCCGGATCCTGATCGCAAAGTGGCTTGGTGTGAAGCGCGGGTATGTAAAAGGCAGATTTGTCCCAAAACTCCATCACCTGATTGCCAACCAGCGTCACATCGAGATCGCTGGTTCCCCTTCCCTCTTGATCGAAGGGTCCGCCGTCTTCGAAGCGTTTGTTTGTGATCACGCTGCCACGCAACACGATTCCGGTGCCTTCCGGCAAACCGGATCTTAATTTTGAACAGAACTCTTTAAAGCGCAGACGGTCGCCATCGAAGGCCAGCCTGATCACGCGCTCTTCGATCTGTTCGGGCGTCATGTCGTTTGGATTCATTGGCATAAAGTGTCTCAGAAAGACTTGAACTTGGTACTTTGTGCTTTGTGCTTAATTTCGGAGAAAGGGGAACCCTCATAGTAACCGCAACTTGCGAGGGATGAAAATGAGGCTCAACGATGAAGTCAGTACCGCAACGCAGCAGCGTCGGGTGTTACTGGCGTAAACTCTCTCTCTCAATGGTCATCGAACTACGACTCGCAACTCTTGACGATACGCCGGCGCTGCAGATTCTTATCGAGAAGTCTGTCCGCGTTCTCAGCGCGACTTACTACAGCGACACCCAAATCACCAGCGCGCTCCGATACATTTTCGGAGTCGATTCCCAGTTGATCAAAGACGGGACTTATTTCGTCGCCGTTGCAGATGACACGATAGTCGGTGCGGGCGGTTGGAGTAAGCGAGCCACACTCTTCGGCGGAGATCAACTGAAGGCAGCGACGACAGATCCTCTACTTGAGCCGGAACATGATCCGGCGCGCGTGCGTGCCTTTTATGTTCATCCTGACTGGTCGCGGCAGGGCATCAGTCGCACGATACTTTCGGCGTGTGAAGCCGCAGCCTCCGCGCATGGATTCAAGCGAGTCGAGTTAGTCGCGACACTCCCCGGCGAACCACTCTATTTAGCGTTTGGGTATGAGCGAATCGAGCCGGTGGAGATGAAGATGCCGGACGGGGAATCGATCGGCGGCTTTCGGATGGGAAAGGATCTATGAAACTGACCGTGCAAAATCAAATCGTCATATTTGGAAAATTTGCAGTCAGGAAGGGTGGTTTACCCCCGCTTGTTTAAACTCGGTAGCAGGTGGGGTGCAGCATGCCATCAAGACCGAGAGCGAAGCACAATCAAATGTCCGACATGCTTCAGCTTGTCGTCAAGATTACCTACACTCAAGCATCAAATCAGGTGTTACGTCGTGGCTTGAGTGTTGCCAGTCGGGACGACAAGCTGAAGCATGTCGGACATTTACTGCCGTCATGCCAGGATCAGAATCGTAACTCAGAGCAAAGTGAATTAGCACCCCAACGCCTTCTCCATTCTTTACCGTGATGAGGTTAGTTATATACTTCCCAAACCCAGTAGTTTCAATAGGGAACGAAAACACATTTAGGAGTTTTCCATCATGGAAGCACGCGCGTCGGAACCAAATCCAAATTTTGAGCAGTGGCCCAGTCTGCCTCTCGAATCCTGGCAAGACACTTATGCGACGCTGCACATGTGGCTGCAGATCATCGGCAAGATTCGGCTCAAACTCTCGCCGCCGGTAAATCACTGGTGGCATTGTGCGCTTTACGTCTCTCCCTGCGGCCTGACGACTTCGGCGATGCCTTACGACCAGCGGCTCGTGGAGATCGAGTTTGATTTCATCAATCATCAGCTGCACATCAGTACCAGCGATGGCCTAAAACAATCGCTGGCGCTGGCCCCCAAAACGGTTGCCGACTTTTATCAGGAGGTGATGCAGATGCTGCACTCGATGAACATCGACGTCGACATCAATACCAAACCGCAGGAAGTTCCTACTCCGATTCCTTTCGAAACAGACACCGCGCATTCTTCCTATGATCCAGAATCCGCTCACAAGCTTTGGCGCATTCTGGCGAGCATCGAACCGGTCTTCGAAGAGTTTCGTGGTCGCTTCTTAGGAAAGTCGAGTCCGGTAAACTTTTACTGGGGTAGTTTGGATATCGCCGTCACGCGCTTCTCCGGTCGCCGCGCGCCGGCCAGACCGGGCATCATCACGAGCGAGGCTTACTCGCACGAATGTATCAGCGCGGGCTTCTGGCCCGGAGCCGGCTACACGGGGCCCGCGTTCTACTCTTACACCGCGCCGGCACCGCCAGGTTTGGCGGATCAGAAAGTTTCGCCGGGATTTTATAGTGCGCAACTCAGCGAGTTTCTCTTGCCCTATGATGAACTGCGCCAGGCCGAATCGCCGCGCGAGGCTTTGCTTCAGTTTCTCCAGAGCAGTTATGAAGCCGGGGCGAATCTTGGCAATTGGGACCGCAAAGAATTGGAGCGCTAAATTCAGAACCCCTAGCGGCAGCGACCGGGCCGTTACGTGACGGGCAACGCCGCTGGATCAAGCGTGTCTGAGAAACTTCGCGGCATCATAGAGCCTCATCGGAATCGGCCCGGTCGCTGCCGCTTGCGGTTCTGAATATCTCATGAACGACTTTCAAATCGACTTCGCGAATACAATTAATGACGCGACCGGCCAACTGCTCAATATCTCTGAAGAGCAAAGTGGCCAGCCGCTGGCGATCGGCAAATGGTCGCCAAAAGAGATCATGGGCCACCTGATTGATTCGGCGGCTAACAATCATTTGCGATTCGTAAATGCGCAGTTTTCGGATGATCTTGTTTCTCCCGGTTACGATCAGGAAAAGTGGGTGACGGCCCAACGCTATCATGACAAGCCGTGGGCTGACCTGGTGGAACTTTGGTCGGCATACAATCGTCACCTGCTGCACCTGATTGCCCGCATTCCGGAGGACACGCTCAAGCTGCCGCGCGCGAGACACAATCTCCACGAGATTGCCTGGAAGACGGTGCCAAAGGACGAGCCAACCACCCTCGAGTACTTAATACGCGACTATCTCGATCACCTGAAGAACCACTTGCGACAGATACTCAGCGCGGAACCATAACAACGCTTCTCAAGGAGGACCATCAGTGGAGTACACATACGAACAACTTAAGCATAAGACGGTCGGCGAATTACGAGACATCGCCAAGGGCATGGAGCATGACGCCGTGCAGGGCTACACGCAATTGAACAAGGAACACCTGCTGGTCGCACTCGCGAAAGCGCTCGGGATCAAACACGAGCACCACGATGTTGTGGGAGTAGACAAGGCGAGTATCAAGGCGCAGTTACGCGAGTTGAAGCAGAAGCGTGACGAGGCGCTGACAGCCCACGATGCAAAGCAGCTCAAGGTAGTACGACGAACCATGCATCGATTGAAGAGACGTATTCATAAGGCGACCGTCTGAAAGGGAGTCTCAGGTCTCAGGTCTCAGGTGTCAGAAGTCTCAGATTACGATCTTAGGGTTTTGGTCTTGTTCCTGGTTTTTGGCTTTTGAGATCTCAAATTTCAGATCTCAGACCTCAGACTTGAGACCTGAGACCTGAGACCTGAGACCTGAGACCTGAGACCTGAGACCTGAGACCTGAGACTTGAGACTTGAGACTTGAGACTTCTAAGACTTGAGACCTGAGACTAAAGACCTATACACTGCGCATCGCACTTTCGCCTTCCACCTTAACAACTCGAAACCAGTGAGGTAGCTCAAATGAAGAAAGCTATCGCCATCGACGTGAATGGTGTCAACCACCAGTCAGAAGTCGAGCCGCGGCTGCTGCTCGTCCATTATCTCCGTGACGTGCTGGGCTTAACCGGAACGCACATCGGTTGCGAGACGTCCCTGTGCGGCGCCTGCACCGTAATCGTGGACGGCCAGGCGATCAAGTCGTGCACCATGTTCGCCATTCAGGCTGACGGTGCAACCGTAAAGACGATTGAGGGATTGGCGCAGAACGGCGAACTGCATCCTGTTCAGCAGGGATTCTGGGAACGGCACGGTTTGCAGTGCGGCTTTTGCACACCCGGTATGATCATGTGCAGCGCGCAACTGCTGGAACGAAACGCCAACCCCTCGTCCGATGAAATTCGCCACGGGCTAGAGGGCAATCTTTGTCGCTGCACCGGCTATCAACACATTGTCGAAGCGGTTGAGTATGCGGCCGGTAAAAGCTAAATACTGAGTGCTGAGTACTGAGTTCCAAAGCGAAGTCAAAGTCCAAAGCCCAAAGACCAAAGTACCAAGTACCAAGTTCTAATCTCTAAGTTCCAAGTTCACCTTCTCTTACCGGAGAAATTCATGCCTGACAAATATGTTGGACAACGAATCAAGCGAACGGAAGATCCGCGATTGATTCAGGGCCTGGCCCATTACGTCGATGACATTAGGCTTCCCGACACGCTTCATGTGGCGTTCGTGCGTTCCTTCTATGCCCATGCGCGCATCAACGGCATTGATGCGTCGGAAGCGTTGAACCTCCCGGGCGTAGTCGCGGTCTACACCGGAAAAGATGTGGCCAAAGTGGGACCGGTGCCTTGCGCCAGCGCCTTACCAGGATTAAAGGTCCCTGATTATCGCGTCCTGGCCCAGGACAAAGTTTTCTTTGTCGGCCATCCGGTCGCAGTCGTGGTCGCCACCGATCGCTACATTGCTCGCGACGCAGCGGATCTGGTGATGGTTGATTACGAAGATCTTCCGCCCGTCGTGGACGTTGAGGCCGCGGCCCAGGGCGGTCCGATAATCCACGATGGCTTTGGGGACAACATCGCTTACAAGTTAACTGCAGGCGAAGGCGACATCGATGCCGCACTCGCCGCCTCTGACCGGGTGATAAAGCAACGCATCGTGCATCAACGACTCGCTCCGATTGCGATGGAGCCGCGTGGTGTCCTTGCACGATATTTTCCCGGAGAAGGCGACTTGACTGTCTGGTCCTCGACCCAGATTCCACACCTGCTTCGCACTCAACTCGCCATCATGCTCGGTTTTCCCGAGAACAAGTTGCGCGTAATAACGCCCGAGGTGGGCGGCGGGTTTGGCTCTAAACTAAACGTCTATGCGGAAGAAGCCCTACTGGGCTGGCTCGCGATCCAACTAGGAAAACCGGTGAAGTGGATGGAGGGCCGCCGGGAGAATATTCAAGCGACAATCCACGGACGCGGACAGGTCGGTTACCTCGAAATTGGTTGCCAAAACGACGGCACGTTGACCGGTCTTCGTTACAACGTCTTCGCAGATCTCGGTGCCTATCATCAGCTGTTGACTCCCGCCATACCGACGCTGACTGGGTTGATGCTCTCCGGCGCTTACCGCATTCCCGCAATCCAAATCAACGTTACCGCTTGTTTCACGAACAAGATGGCGACCGATGCTTATCGCGGCGCGGGCCGACCGGAAGCGACTTATGTTGTCGAGCGCGCGCTCGATCTGGTGGCGCTCGATACCGGGATCGATGCTGCCGAAGTGCGTAGAAAGAATTTCCCCGGCAAGGATGAGTTCCCTTTTCATACGGCGACGGGTTTGGAGTACGACAGCGGTGACTACGAAGCAGCGCTGGACAAGGCGCAGGCAACGATCGACTACGCAGCCCTGCGTAAAGAGCAGCAGCAGGCGCGGGCCGCAGGACGCCTGATCGGAATTGGCGTTTCGACCTATGTTGAAATCTGCGCGCTCGGCCCTTCGCAAGCAATGCCTGCAGGCGGATGGGAAAGTGCAACGGTCAGAATCGAGCCGACCGGAAAAGTCACTGTCATGACTGGCGCCTCGCCGCACGGCCAGGGTCAGGAAACTTCCTTCGCGCAGATAGCTGCCGACGAACTGGGCGTCGATCTCAACGACGTGACCGTGCTACATGGTGATACTGGCGTTGTGCAATACGGAATCGGGACCTTCGGTAGCCGCGCCACAGCGGTTGGCGGCACTGCGATGTTGATTGCCATTCAGAAGCTAAAAGAGAAGGCGAACAAAATCGCGGCGCACATGCTGAAATGTGATGCCGGAACCCTGACTTTTGAAAGTGGACGTTTCACCGTCAACGCCGCGACCGGCGCCGGCGCCGCTGCCGGCGAATCAGATCCGGTAATTCCCGTCGGTGAAGCTCCGGCAGGCGCCTTGCCGGATCCGCAGACAAACCGCGGATCGGGTTTGACGATTCAGGACATCGCCCTCGCCGCTCACCTGGCGAAAGAGTTACCGCCCGACACTGAACCCGGACTTTCAGCGACTTACTTTTTCGAGCCCAAGAATTTTACTTTTCCGTTTGGCACCCACATTGCCGTCGTCGAAATAGATCGTGAAACCGGCGATGTGAAGTTCCTACGCTACGTCGCGGTTGACGATTGCGGGCGAGTGATCAATCCGATGCTGGTAGACGGCCAGTTGCATGGCGGAATCGTCCAATCGATCGGCCAGGCATTGTTTGAAGAGGTGGTTTACGACGAGCAGGGCCAGCTCGTCACGGGAACACTGATGGATTACGCGGTGCCGCGTGCGTCACAAGTTCCTTTCATGGAGTTGGACCGCACTGAAACACCGTCGCCGGTGAATCCGCTGGGAGTTAAAGGTGTTGGGGAAGCGGGAACAATCGGCGCGACGCCGGCGATTGTCGGCGCGATAGTCGACGCGTTGGCGCCGTTTGGCGTCCGGCATCTCGACATGCCGGTGAAGCCGGAAGCTATTTGGAGAATAATTAACGCGTAATCTAACTGAGGCATAGCCTCGGTTACTGCTCATGCTTTCTCGGTAAGCCAATAGGCTTACCGCAACGAACGCGAGCGGCAAACATCTGATTCTAGCTATCGTTCTATACGAGATCCCATCTGCGAAATCTGTGGATAGAGCCCATCAAGGAGAGAATCATGATCCCTTTACAGTTTGATTATCAGGCGCCGTCAACCCTCGCTGAGGCAGTTGGTCTGCTGGCCCAGCATCCCGATGACGCGAAAATTCTCGCCGGTGGCCACAGTCTCATTCCAGCGATGAAGCTACGCCTGGCACAGCCACAACTTTTGATCGACCTCGGTCGGATTAAGGATCTCTCTTACATCCGCGAAGAGGGTACCCAAATTCGCATCGGCGCAATGACTACTCACTATCAACTGGAATCCTCGGAGTTGCTGAAACAGATTTGCCCACTGCTGCCGGATTGCGCGTCGCACATTGGCGACGTTCAGGTGCGAAACAAAGGCACGATTGGCGGGAGTTTGGCGCACGCCGATCCGGCAGGTGATTGGCCAGCGGCCATCATCGCGCTGGGAGCAGAACTGATCGTCACTGGCGCTTCAGGCGACAAGACGATCTTCGCCGACAACTTTTTTGTGGATCTGTTAACGACGGCGCTGCTCCCGGGAGAGATCCTGCGCGAGATCCGAATTCAGAAACCAACTGGTCGCTTCGGGCATTCCTATCAGAAGGTCCGGCATCCCGCCTCGGGCTTCGCCGTAGTCGGCGTGGCCCTGGCGTTGTCGCTCGCCGCGGATGGAAATTGTGAAGCCGCCAGCGCCGGCGTTACTGGTGTTGCCTCGAAGGCCTATCGCGCCAGCGGCGTCGAATCGGCCCTGACTGGGAAAGCGGTCGACGATGAAGGCATGTCAGGCGCGGCGGCAAAGGCTTGCGATGGCGTGGACGCTAATTCTGATCTGTATGCGTCAGATGAGTATCGGAAACACCTGGCAAAGGTTTACACCAAGCGTGCGATCAAAGCCGCAGTGGCACAGGCACAGGGCACGACTTGAAAAACTATCCACAGATTACACAGATTACACAGAATGGATCGAATACAAGTTGGACAGACAGATACCGACTCATTTGGTGACTAAGAATCTGCGTAATCTGTGAAATCTGTGGATTGCGTTTTAAAGCGGCTCGCGAGCTAACTCTTCGAAATGAAACTTGACGGCACCAATCAACTGAATGCATCGCGCGATCGGGTCTTTCGCTGCCTGGTCGATCCCGACGTCCTGCAAAGGTGCATCCCCGGTTGCGAACGCCTTGAGAAAACCGGCGAGAACGTCTACGCCGCGACCATTCGAGCCGGCGTCGGCACGATCAAAGGATTGTTCAACGGCAGTGTTCGTCTGGAAGACATTCGCGCCCCCGAGCATTACCGGATTGTTGTGGAAGGAAAAGGCCAACCCGGATTCATGAAAGGTTCAGGCGATCTGGATCTTGAAGAACAGGATGGCTCAACTTTGATCAAGTACGCTGGTGAGATTCAGGTAGGCGGAACAATCGCCAGCGTGGGACAAAGGATGATTCAAGGTACGGCCAAGATGATGGCCACACAGTTTTTTCTCGCCCTGGAAGCGGAAGCAAAGACAGCAGAGGGCGAAGAACCGCCTCAGCATGGATTTTTTCGAACCGCCCTGAGGTGGTGCTCAGGGTGGCTGCGGAAGGTGATGGGAAGGAGATAGGGATCAAGTTTCAAGTTTCAAGTTTCAAGTTCCAAGTTTCAGGTCTCAAGGTCTCAGGTCCAGGGTTTCAGATCAAGTCTGCGAATCGGAGATCTTAGATTTGAGATTTGAGATATTTGAGATCTCAAAACGAAACAAAGACTTGAAGGCAAAACCAACGACCCCAACATCGCAACCTGAGTTTTGAGAC
>JBGTLE010000116.1:0-2609 GCA_041744295.1 Pyrinomonadaceae bacterium
TCCTGACAATCCTGTACTCGCTTGACACTCTCCGGGGCGGTTTCTATAGTCGGGTTGAAAGAAGCTGACACTTGAAATGAAACACGCTTGCTACTGTTACCGCTCCCTTTGTTGCTGCTGTTGTTGGCGGCAGCGCGATTGGGAGGCCGTGTGCAGGCGTGAAGGAAGAAGAATCTAAGAGTTAACGCAGCACAGTCTTTACGGCAAACCGGTCGCGACGAGGCATCGCGGCCGGTTTTGTTTTTATTGGCGATGCGATGAGATTGCAGGTCTGACCTGCTGGAAACAATTATTCAACGCTGGAGAATTTGCAGTTAGGAAGGGTGGTTTACCCCCGCCGTTTCAATAGGAGTTACTTGGAAAGACAACGGCCTGGAGGGGGTAAACCACCCTTCCTTACCTGCAAATTTCCCCAGCTTTAACATTCTCCTTGAGATCGACTTGCCATTCTCCTTGAGATCGGTCGGGTACTCAGCCTGCTGCGACTATGAACGCGACGATTCAATCAACCATCCATACTCCACTCGGCGAAGGGCTGGAGTCGAAGATCGGCAACACTCCGCTGCTGCGTCTTAGACGGCTTACTGAAGGTTTACCCGCCCGTGTTGAAGTTCTCGTGAAAGCCGAACACCTAAACCCCAGCGGCTCGGTGAAAGACCGCGCAGCCCTCAACATGATTCTTGTCGGTGAACGCACCGGCAGGCTGAAAGCCGGAATGACCATCCTTGATGCGACCAGCGGCAACACGGGTATCGCCTACGCAATGATCGGCGCCGCGCGTGGTTATCCCGTAACGATCTGTTTGCCCGGAAATGCCGGCTCACAACGCAAACGGATTTTGCGCAGCTTTGGTGTTGAGATAATTGAGACCGATCCCCTGGCCGCGACCGACGGTGCTCAACTTGTCGCTCGCGAATTGTTTGCGACCAACCCACAGAAATACTTTTATCCCGACCAGTACAACAACGACGCAAACTGGCGCGCGCATTACGAGGGAACCGGGCCGGAGATTTGGGCGCAAACGGCCGGTAGCATCACGCACTTCATTGCCGGTCTGGGCACGTCCGGAACATTCGTTGGGACCGCGCGCAAGCTTAAAGAGCTGAATCCAGCTGTACGCGCGATTTCTCTGCAACCTGAATCGCCGTTTCATGGTCTCGAGGGTTTGAAGCACATGGCGACTGCGCTGGTACCGGGAATCTATGATCCAACGTTAGCTGATGGAAACGTGGAAGTGGCAACCGAGGATGGGCTGGAGATGGTCCGCAGACTTTCTCGGGAAGAACAGATATTTGTGGGGCCTAGTTCGGGGGCGAATGTATTTGCAGCGCTATGGCTGGCTCGGTCGTTACCGGAAGGATCTGTGGTCGTGACGATTCTGTGCGATGGCGGCGAAAGATATGGCGAATAGTATCTTCGGCTCCGCCGCCCCCTGCGGTAAGCTTTGGCTTACCGGAAGAAGGATTTTTCACTTAGGCTATGCCTCTAAGGAATGCCACGACAAGGAGGAGATAAGGCGTAGCCTTTTGTGAGCCTGCGGTAAGCCAAAGGCTTACCGCAACGAAAGCGGCAAAGCCGCAAGGAAACCAAGAGCGGCAAGCTGATGATCCAACTTGAATCAAGACACCTGAGCGAAATCGAGGCTCACGGCGAACGTGATTATCCATACGAGTGCTGTGGATTGTTGTTGGGAGGCTTTGTCATGGAAGCGAAAAAAATCGATGAGGTTTACTCGATCTCGAACGCTCGCGAAGAAACAGCAAAGCGAAATCGTTTTCTAATTCGTCCTGAGGAACTAATGAAAGGCGAGCGCTACGCCGAAAGCCAAAACCTCGAGGTCGTGGGTTTCTATCATTCTCATCCCGATCATCCGGCAGTGCCATCGCAGTACGATCTCGAGCACGCCTGGCCCACTTACTCGTACATCGTCGTTTCAGTACTCGCCGGCAAAGCTCACGATTTGCGCTCGTGGGAAATGGAACCCGATCGCTCACGATTTAATGAAGAAGAGATTTTGAAAGGAAGTTAATCATGGCTATCACCATAAAGATTCCCACCGCCTTGCGTCAGTTCACTGCCGGCAACACCTCAGTAGCAGTCGAAGCCACGACGGTCAATGAAGCGCTCGCCGGCCTGCTGACGAGCCACCCGGAACTGCGCCGACATCTTTATGACGATCAGAACGCGCTGCGCAGTTTCGTGAATGTTTATGTCAACGACGAAGACATTCGGCACCAGGCCGGTGGCGAGACGCCGTTGCGCGCTGGCGATGCCCTGATGATTGTGCCGTCGATCGCCGGCGGCGCAACGCCGATAGCCGAAGTCGGGCGCGAGTTGCCGGCGCTCTCGAACGAAGAGATTTCGCGTTACAGCCGCCACGTCATCATGCCGGAGGTAGGCATGGAAGGGCAGCGCCGTCTGAAAGCTGCGAGTGTCCTGATGATTGGCACCGGTGGATTGGGCGCGCCAGTGGGAATGTATCTCGCTGCGGCAGGCGTTGGCCGTTTGGGGATCGTTGATTTTGATGTGGTCGAGGCTTCGAACCTGCAACGGCAGATCATTCACGGAACGGCCGACATTGGCAGACTGAAGATCGAATCCGCGCGCGA
>JBGTLE010000117.1:0-10678 GCA_041744295.1 Pyrinomonadaceae bacterium
CAACAAGAAGTTGGGGACTAATCATCATCCTAAGGGCGCATCGGGTGAGCCGATCTATGCGCCGGTTTCTTATACAGTTTTTCAAGCTACACGCTCCGTGATAGACAATGATGGTTCCGCTGTCGGAGGGAGCAGAAATGAGATCGCAACCTGCGGGAGCAATGCGTTCCAACGGCTCGTATAGCGTGATGATCACTAGCGCCCGCACAGGCTGCGACCTGATGTAACTCGCTGGCGCGAGGATGTCACGCGCGACTGTTGGGGCCAGTTCTACTACTTCTCTGACCTCGGCGACCACAGTCAGCTCCAACAGACGACTGTCGAGCGGCTTAAATGTTTCTTCAGTCTGGCTGCGATCATGCGACCCTTACTCATCTGCACGCTGCTCTGTACTTTCGCGATACCAGCACTCGCGCAAACCACGCGTTCACTCCCTCAGCCGCGCCAAGTTAAGCGTTCGGATCAAGCCAGGAACTCCGCCCAGGTGATTGACTGGGAAAATCGCGTGATATCCAAAGACCTGAAGGTCCGGTCGATC
Source organism: Pyrinomonadaceae bacterium (assembly GCA_041744295.1). Lineage (GTDB taxonomy): Bacteria > Acidobacteriota > Blastocatellia > Pyrinomonadales > Pyrinomonadaceae > PSRF01. The sequence continues at coordinate 539 of JBGTLE010000117.1, forward strand.
GCCGAAGCCGCCCTGGTCCAAGGGGCGAGGCGTTCGCTGCCTTTGCTCCGACGATTCCTCAACCGTCGCAATGAAGAGCTGCAGGTGAAGACCTTTGAGATCATCCAGCGGATCGGTCCGCCGGCCATTCCGCTGCTCGTTGAACTGCTTCGGGATCAAAGGACCTCCATCCGGCGCATGACCGTCAGCGAATTGATTGACCTTGCGCCGGATACAGAATCGATTCAGCCGGCGTTGAGACGGGCGCTGAGAGACGATGATTCGATGGTCGCGGGCGATGCCGCACGTGCCTTGGGCGCGTTGGGCCAGAGGGCCGGTCCTTCGGTACGCGCTCTAGTTAAGACTCTCACGCACGAGGACCCTTACGTCCGCATCTACGCGGCGGAGGCCCTGGCGTCCATCGGTCCGCAGGCGAGCGCGGCGACCAAGGACCTCGCTAGAGCCTTGGGCGATCCGATTGCCGGTGTCCGATGGGCGGCGGCTGAGGCCCTCGGAAGCATCGGCCCGGCCGCGCAGTCCGCTGTGCCGCAGTTGATCGAAGCTCTCAAGGATGAATTTCTCTATGTGCGGATCTTCGCCGCCGGGGCGCTGGGAAGCATCGGGCCGAAGGCACAAACGGCACGGGAGGCGCTGGGAGCCGCCGCAAACGATCCCACGATGCGTTACGAAGCTGAGTGGGCGTTGAATCGAATTGCTGGCGTCGAGTCTGGAGAGTCGGCCGTCTCACCGCTTCGGCCCGCGGCTTCCGTCGTGCCCGTCGAGCGCGTCGAGACTGGGGCCCAGACGACGATGGGTCAAACGGGCAATCCTCCGGTTGACTGGGATACGTCCACTGGGCGGAACATTGTCTGGAGCGTCGAATTGGGAGACGAAACGTTTGGTCGTCCCGTGGTTGCCGGCGATGTGGTCTATGTGGGTACCGACAACGCCAGGCAAATGAATCCCGCTTTTCAGGAAGATTCCGGCGTGCTCATGGCCTTTCGAGTGACTGATGGCGCCTTCCTTTGGCAGGATCTGGCCCCGCGAGTGGAACGCGGCCTGCGGGAGTTCCTCTTGCCTTCGACGACAAGTGCTCCTTATGTTGAAGGTAACCGTTTGTACTATGTCACCGCTGAGTGTCAACTCCGTTGCCTTGACGCGAAGGGTTTCGGCGATGGTGAGAACAACGGTCCGTATAGGGAAGAGGTCTTCAAAGACAACGCGGCTGCAGACATCGTCTGGCAAGTGGACATGCCAGCGTTAGGTGTCTTTCCACATGAAGCCTGCAATAGCGACGTATTGTCCCTGGGTGATCTGCTCATGGTCGGTACCTCCAACGGCCAGAATGAAGGCCATACGCGCGTCCCAGCGCCGCGCGCTCCAAGTCTGATCGCAGTGAACAAGCACTCGGGCGAACTGGTCTGGCGTGCCTTTGGACCAGGAGCTGGGGTGCTGCACGGCGACTGGTCCAGTCCTGTGGCGGCCAACGTCAAGGGGCGCATCCAGGTGCTCTTCGGCGGAGGAGATGGCTGGCTGCGGGCCTACGACGCTGCATCGGGTCACGAAGTTTGGCGATTTGACGGCAACCCGAAAGACGCCCGCTGGCTGCCGCGCCCCGGCGTCTTTTCGCGCAACTTCATCATTGCTTCACCAGTCTTCGCCGACGGTCGCGTCTACGTTGCCATGGGGCAGAGTCCAGGGCACGGCAACGCACCTTCGTTCGTCTATGCGATCAACCCCAACGGCCAGGGAGACGTTACTAAAAGCGGGCTTCTTTGGACGTCGCGTGAGGTCGGGCGCGTGGTGGGAACGCCTATCTTGAAGGATGGTCTGCTGTACGTTGGGGACGTGGGCGGAACCGTTCATTGTCTGGACGCGGCAACCGGGGCCCACCTGTGGAAGCACGAGACGAACGATGCCATCTGGGGCAGCCTCCTGGTGGCCGGCGACCGCCTTTACGTTGGGAACGATGCAGGCCTCATGACCGTTCTTCGTGCCGGACGGCGAAAGGAATTGCTGGCGCAGATCGAAATGGATGCGCCGCTCTATACGCGTCCGGCCGTGCTCGGCGATGCCCTTTATCTGGCCACCGCGAACCGGTTGTACCTCATCGCGGCAAAGCCTTGATCCTTAAAATGTTGCTGTTGAGTCCTGCTACCTTACGCCCAGGACGCGACGCCATTGCCGGAGTCGGCACCGAACGCCTCGACTCACGACAGAGTAACCATAGAAGCGCAGGCGCTCCAGTGACCATCAGTCTTCGGAGAGTTGAACTCTAACTCGGCCAAACTGACGCAGCATCCGGGTGCGAGTCTCTTGCTATCTGTCGCAACATGGACGAAGATACAGCCCTGCATTCCGGTCAGAGCTGCCTTCCAGAGCAGGGTTCGGCTGAGTGTGAAGAGGAGTCAAAAAGGATTCTTTATTCCCATTTGTCCAAGTCCGAAAACACCTTTCTATTTCAAAGAGGAAGAATTATGAGCGCAGTAAAACAGGGTCATGATGAATACGTGGTTGCCAATTCGAGCGACTCAGGTGAGGGGCCTATCAAAAACAGCAGCAGCAAAGACGTTGAAGCGTCGGACACCGAGAGTGGGAATGTCGACAAGATCCGGGAAATCCTCTTCGGCGGGCAGATGCGCGACTACGACAAGAGATTCACCCGCCTTGAGGAGCGCCTCCTCAAAGAATTGGCTGACTTGCGCGAGGCCAGCCGGAGAAGCATCGAGGCCTTGGAGACATTCGTGAAGAACGAATTCACAACGCTGGCCAACCACCTCCAGATGGAACAGCAGAGTCGTGAAAGTTCAGTCCAGGGCGTGTCACGCGAACTGCACGAGACAATCAAGATGATGGATGGCAAGCTAACGCAGTTTCATCACCAGACAAGTGAGACACAACGTGAACTACATCGGCAATTACTTGATCAGTCGAAGAGTCTGAATGAAGAGATTCGCCGCAAGCACGATGATGTTTCGGCCACGCTGGAGCGAGAGTTGGCCGAGCTCAATCATGAGAAAACCGATCGCACCTCACTGTCGGCCCTATTCACGGAGCTGGCCCTGCGATTAAACAACGACTTCAAAATCCCCGGCGAGAAATAACGGTCAACCCCGAAAACGACCAGTCCACTGTCACCGATGGGTATTTCCGATACAGATCTAATGACGGTGTCCGACCCACAAATCAGTCTCGATGAAGCCGCGTCTCCGGTCGACTCGGACGAAGGAACCATGGCTGAACTCCGCAGCCTGTTGTTGGGTCCAGCTGAGGCGCAGTTGGCCGAAGTACACGAGCGGCTTCTTAACCCACAACGGCAAGTCGAGGAAGTCAGTCGAGTTCTTCCTGATGCCATCGCAGTGCGCTCCCGCCAAGACGACGATTTAACGACCGCCCTGGCGCCGACGGTTTCCGCTGCTCTTGAATACTCCGTTCGGAAAAACCCTCAACCCCTGGCCGATGCGATCTTTCCGATTATCGGACCGGCGATACGCAAAGCTATCGCCGCCGCCCTGAGCGGCATGGCCCAATCCTTTGATCAGACTTTGACCCATAGCATGTCAGCTCAAGGCTTGGCCTGGAGATGGGAAGCTTTTAGGACCGGACGTAGTTTTTCCGAAGTCGTGCTCTTGCATACGCTCCTGTTTCGCGTGGAACAGGTTTTCCTGATTCACAAGGAGACTGGTTTGTTGTTGCGCCACGTCTCCACTCCGAACGCGACAGTGCAAGATGCGGACATGGTCTCCGGTATGTTGACCGCCATTCAGGATTTCGTTGGTGACTCTTTCAATACTCGCAAGGGCGAAGAACTGGAAACGTTGCAGGTTGGCGAACTAACTGTTTGGATCGAACAGGGACCGCAGGCCATCCTTGCCGGCGTTATTCGTGGTAATGCCCCCCAGCAGCTTAGAGAAGTTTTCCAGGAGACACTCGAAAGAATTCATCTTCAGTACGGCGCCGCCCTCCAGAAATTTTCCGGCGATGCAACCGCTTTTGTCGGCACTGAGCCAATGCTGGCAGACTGCTTACAATCGGACTATGACGCGGAGAAGCGGGGGGAAAAAGCCGGCCGCAAGGTTAGTCCATTAGCGGTCATCGTGGGCATCATTGTACTGGCGCTGGCCGTTTGGGGCTTTTTCTGGTTGCGTGATCGCCGGCGTTGGGACGCCTATGTGGAGAGACTGCGAGCAGAGCCGGGAATCGTAGTTACGGATACCGGAAAGCGGGACGGGAAACACTTTGTCAGCGGTCTGCGAGACCCATTGTCTCGTGATCCCGCAACCCTGATCCGGGACACTGGCCTCGACTCGGATTCGGTCCTGGAAAGTTGGCAGCCCTTCCAGGCATTAACACCAGATTTTGTGTTGGCCCGGGCGAGAAGGTCTCTCGACCCTCCCCCAACTGTAAGGCTGCTTTTTAACGAAGGCATTCTGGAAGCAGAAGGTTTTGCCTCGCACGAGTGGGTCGCTGAAACGCGACGCATAGCTCGCTTTTTGCCGGGTATTACTCAATTCAAAGATAACAAGCTGCTCGATCTTGAGCGCATCGAAAACCCTCTACTGTTATTTGACTCGAACCAGGCAGAGCTCCGATCCGATCAGCAAGAGAAGGTAAAACAATTGGTGGCTGAACTGGAGCACCTGCGTCAGCTGGCCGGAAACAGAAGAATTAGACTTGAGATCACAGGCCATACGGATGGCGGCGGAACGGAAGCCAAAAACACCATGCTCAGTCAGGGCCGGGCTGAGACCGTAGCAGCCGCAATAAGATCAGCTCTACCAACCTGGACTAATCTGACGATTACCACGGAGGGATCGAAGGACAAATTGCGCACTGAGGTTACCGAGACCGACAGGGAGACAAATCGCAGCGTAACGCTTAAAGTTGTTGTTACTGATCCCAATTAGAGGAACCACGCTAGTATGATTCAAAAGAAAGTATGCATGCTGGGAACCTTCTCCGTCGGAAAAACAAGTCTGGTACGGCGATTCGTTGAGAGCATCTACTCCGACAAGTACCACACGACGGTGGGAGTAAAGATCGACAAAAAGGTGGTCCAACTAGACGATTCAGAAATCATGTTGATCTTGTGGGACATCGAAGGAACTGAGTCAGAGCATGAACTGCGTAGTTCGTACCTGCGTGGTGCGTCTGGCTATTTGTTGGTTGCTGATGGGACCCGCCAGGACACACTTTATAAAGCTTTAGCGCTCCAGACCCGAGTCGAGGAAACGGTTGGCGCCGTCCCGTTCCTACTCCTAATGAACAAGGCGGACCTTAGCAATGATTGGAGTATCAGTGAGCGTGAAGCGACGGCCTTGCGTGACAAGGGTTGGGAAGTAGTTCAAACCAGCGCGAAGACGGGCTTGGGCGTTGAGGATTCGTTTCACAGCCTGGCTAAGAAACTGCTGGAGGCTAAATGAGAGACCTGCCGATTCCGATCCGGGATTTTATTTTATCGCTTACGGATGACATGCTCTCGCCGGCTTACTTGCTGGTGACCGAGGATGGTCTGCTGATCGAGAGTGGTGGTGATCTTGAATCCTATGGTCTGAATGAGCTGGCAAAGAACCTTGACGTGAGCGACCATATCCCCTTTCTCGTCGGGGTGCTACCCCTCGGACCTAATAGCCTTTTCCTACCTCACGTTCAAACCAAACCGGGAGTGTTCGCCAACGTGTACCTATTCACTCGTGAGGAGGGAACCTGGATCTTGCTGCTTGATACTACCCTGGAAACGGCAGGCCGGCAGTCCATGCAGCAGAAGCTATACGACTCTCGTTTACAAGTGAAGGATCTGGAACGCGAAGGCGATGCACTCTACAAGGCTAATGCGTTTTTGGAACAGTTGGTCAGCGAACGGACGGCTGAATTGGCTCAAACGGTGCGACAACTCCGTAAGCAGATAGCCGAACTTGAGGGTGCGCGAAAGACTCCGCCGGAAAAATAGTCCTGGGTTCCGGACTAAACCTAAAGGTCGCCGTGGGATGGTCGTGGCAATCTCTTCGCCGGGTGTCCTATGGTGCGTGCCAAGCCGCGATCTCGTAATCCGGCTGTAATCCAACCTCGGCGATAAGACGACGAAGATAACGGAGGGGCTTCACAAAACTCTTGGCGAACGCGCTGCCGCGGTGGGGCAACGCGAGGGGCCGACACCACCCGTGCTGCTCTCTTTGTCAAACATGGTGAAGAGGTTTGACAGCCACCGAGTGTCAGAACTCGTAACCACCTAATCAACCTCACCCTCCTGCATAGGTAGTTTATGAAGTCGGATGCTACGGCGTTACGGTACTGACCGGACCCGACGCGTTAGGGTACCGACTTCGTGACGCCCTGATAGAGAGCGCTAAAAGCTGTTTCCAACCGGCGGGATGGATCACGATGCGACTCGTCAAATTCACTCGAATGACTTCGGCACTTGCTTTCCTTATCGCCGGTGGATTGTGGTTCTCTTTCTCTGCCCGCCCGACGCTGGCCCAGACCACTTCATCAGGATCGCAGGCACAGCAACCGGAAGCTGACGTCGATGACAATCCGACGCGCGCGGTCTTTTTCAGCGTGAGAGAAGAGTACCGAAGTCTAATCGGCGGAGCCTGGAACAATCGAATTGTCTTGCGGAAGGACAAGGTAGTGCTAAAGGGCAGGCGCGGTGCTGGCCGCACCGGCTTCCTGTTACGAACCGATGTCCCGATTACAACCACGCACCTTGGAGCTGAGACGCACACCGGTCTGGGCGATATCTATGGTCAAGCTCTCTACGTTCCCTACCTCAGCCGCAAGTTTGCGTTCGTCACCGGAACGGGCATGGTCGTTCCCACCGCAACTCACAAGACGCTGGGACTTGGGAAATGGCAAGTGGCGCCGTTGGCAGCACCAGTATGGTTTTTGCCACGGGCGAGGGGGTTTTTCCTCGTGAGGTTTCAGAATTACATTTCAGTCGCTGGGGTGGGCGACCGGCCTGGCGTAAACGCTCTGTTTGTTAATCCAACCCTTAACTACATACCGGCGAGGCGCTGGCTAATGCAGGCTGAGGTTGAATCCAGAACCAATTGGAAGAACGCCAACCGTACGGATTTCCGCATTGGATTCGGTGCGGGAAAGGTGATGACTCGCAGATACTTCATTGGGATAAAATGCGAAATCCCAATGGGCGGAACGAGGTCGGGCGATTGGACGATGAAGATCACCAACATCTTCTATCCCTCGTGAACGTGACGGAGCCCGACTTTAGTTCGTGAGCGCCTGAGAGGTCAGTACCGAAACGCGGAAGCGTCGGGTCGGCCGTTCGCAGGTTTCAAAGTTTCAAATCTCGATCCATGGAATCCTGATAACACCGCACTGTTCAATTCCGACGGTGTGCTTACTTTCTCGACCGGAGCGTTTGCGCCGGGTGTGACCGTCGACAAGGCTCTCATGCGCTTGTGGGCAATCGACGGAGGCATCAAATGGAACGGGGTTGCGGTCAACGGGCAATACTTCACGCGTTGGGTAAACGAGTTCGAAGGTACCGGGCCGCTTCCGCTCACGTCGGCGACTGAATCGTGTGCCTGTCACAATTAACAGTTACTACGCTTGCCTCTCCACCATTAAGATTATCAATCGGGGAAATCGGGTCAACCAACTCAATTCTGGTACTGACCTGTTTGCTATCAGCGACGGCCTACGCGCAGAAGGTCAGCATTGATTACGACAAGCAGGCTAACTTCTCGTCGTACAAAACCTACATGTGGGCGGAGGGAACACCGGCAAAAAACCCCTTGGGGCATCAGCGGATCATCGCGGGCATCGAGGCGCAACTTGCCGCGAAGGGTTGGCAAAAAGTCGAGAACGATTCGGACATTTCCTCCAACACCAGGAACGAAGTGATGCGATTCACCTAAGAGATTCAGCGCGGTAATGGTTAGGTGACAAGACTGGCAAAACTGACAGTAACAAATGCTCGCTATCACACGTTACGATGAGTGATCTATTTCGGGCTGGGGCGAACGCTGAACACCGCGGATCTTAGCGAAGAGGCTGCATGGCTCGCGGAGCCAGACGCTTACTGGTCGATTGACGACAACTTAGAAACTTGATGAGGAGATAATTGAGATGACAAACAGAAAATCAACCGCGGTGCTGGTGACGCTAGCCTTTGCGATAACGCTGATGACCGCAGTCGGAGCCGCGGCGCAAAACGAGGCAAATGCCAAGCGCGTACCGGTTCCGCAGGGAACCAAGCAGAAGATTCAGGGCGTGGTCACTGTCCGCAACGGCGATGCCTTCAACGTCCGAGACCCCGGCGGCAGTGAGACTTCAGTGCTATTAACAGGCAGCACAGATGTTACTTCGCACGCCAGAGGTCTCAGGGGCAAAAAGGAATACCCAGTGACCTACATCATGCGCGGTCTGCGCGTACAGGCTCAGGGAACGGGAGATGCCGACGGTAATCTGGTAGCCGAGTGGGTCAGGTTTGATGAGCAAGACCTGCGCAGTGCACAGGCGCTCGAGCAGACAGCTGAACTCGCCCAGGAAAACGAGGCGAGGATAGCGGCTGCTGAAGCGGCTGCTAAAGAGGCGGCGGCGAATGCTGAACGGATGGCTGGGCAAATTGCGGAAAACACGGCGCTGGCCAAAGCGGCACAAGACCAGGCAGATGCGGCTTTTAAGGCGGCGGCGTTGGCCAACAACCGGATCAATGGACTCGATGACTACGACCAGGTTCGCACCATCCCAGTCCTTTTCAAAGTAAACAGCAGCGTTATTGATGCCACTGCCAAGCAGACAATCGATGAAGCGGCGGCTTGGGCCAAGGAGGAGAAGGCCAAGGGGAACACGAATGGTTGGCTGGTTGAAGTGGTGGGCTTTGCAGATACAACCGGCAACACGGCAAAGAATCGCGCCTTGAGTGAACGACGCGCCAAGGCCGTAATTCAATACCTGGTTGGCGTGCACAATTTGGATCTGCGGCGCTTGGTCCAACCATTTGGATATGGTGATTCCAAGCCCGTCGCTAACAACAAGACTGCCGCAGGTCGTGCGAAGAACCGGCGAGTTGAGATCAGGATTTTGCAGAACAAGGGAATCGCGCAGAAAGCTGAATAGCAGCGTTGATAGAGAGATCTGCCGCAATCGGCACCGCTGATTGCGGCAGCGTCGTTTAAGTTCAACAGCGTGTCATGAAGTCACTACCGTAACGCGGTAGTAGCGTCGGGTCGGCTGGTACAATTACACCTTCACCGTAGAACACAGACCCGACGCTTCTGCGTTACGGTACTGACTCATCACAATTCACCAAAAATTCACCACTCTTTCACACACGTTCCACTTGCCGTCCCTATAGTCCTGAACCATGCAACGCGGCTTTGTCATACAGCTACATTCAGAGACCGAACTTTATCCAGAGAAGTTTGCAGGTCGGGTCGAGCACGTCGACAGCGGGCGCGCGGACGGATTCCACTCGGTGGAAGAGCTCGTGAGCTTTACAACACCGCGAAGCGATTACAGCCGACAGCGGACAACGCCCCCATCCGTGCAGCTTTTGAAAAGGTGATGTCGCTAAAGGAACCCGATGCACCCGACGGCGGCGCGTTCACTCCACTCGACCGGTTCTCGATGGAATTGTTCCGTGTGATCAATGCAAATGACGGAAGCGGCTCACTACCACAAAATGTGCGCCGGGAGCTTGATGACAGCATGTTCAATGGCGTGGTAACACCCCACGGACCGGCGGCTATGAGTCCGCTACACTGGGAGAATCCGACAGAGTTTGATCCGGACCGCTACAACTCTGTTCCGTTGTCCTCCGACGACGGCGAAACCCGTGCGAAGGCCGCCGGGCTCGCAAACTGCCCATTCGCAAAATCAGAGTTTGCGGTCAAAGACGGCCGTGACGTGAAGATAACCAACTCCCCGTTCGGCGTCGACTATGCGTTGGTCGATGGTGTGGCTCACCCGGTCGCAGATACCGCCGGCTACTCGCCCTTCGGCTTTGGCTATCGCCGCTGCCCCGGCGAGCTGATGACCGTGGAGTTCTTCAAAGAGTTCCTGCGACGAGTGTGTGCGAAAAAGCTCTCATTCGTAACGCTCGACATCGAGAACCCGGATCTGGTTCCGACCAATCCAAAGAATGTACTCATCGACAACATCGCGTTCACAAAGAGCACCTGATCGCATGAAGGC
>JBGTLE010000118.1:0-5550 GCA_041744295.1 Pyrinomonadaceae bacterium
AACGCCACTGCGGCGCTGCTCACACCAATTGCAATTGCAACTGCCGACACGCTGCAGGTGAGTCCGCGGCCATTTCTCGTCGCCGTAATGTTTGCGGCCTCGGCGAGTTTTATGACGCCGGTCGGCTATCAAACCAACACGCTAATCTATGGACCAGGGCAATACAAGTTTGCGGATTTTCTGAAGGTAGGGACGCCGCTAAACTTAATAATGTGGGTGCTAGCATCGATTTTCATTCCGTACTTTTGGAAGTTTTGAGTGGTACCCAGCTTGCCCCTTCGAACTTTAGCATATGAGACATTGAGAGTTTGCTCCCGATCTAGAACGCACCATGACTCAGTTCCAGGCGAGTATCCATTGCACTGCTGGAGGGACCCGGTTCCAATGCATGGTTATTGGGTGCGTTGTAAGCTAAACTTGCAAGCGAAATAGAGCATGACTTCAGCAAACATTCCACCAGAAATTCATATCGGCACAGTCATTCGCAATGCTGTTGTGTTCAAGCCGGGAAACCCTCAGGAAGGCAAAATGAATTCCGATTTCCTGATCGAGACAGTTGCGCGTTTCTTTGCTCTGCTTCGCGAGCGTCAAATCGAATACGTTCTGGTGGGCGGCATAGCTTTGCTCCAATACGTTGAAGGCCGGAACACGGAAGATATCGATCTGATCATGGCCTTGTCCGCGTTGGAGCGTTTGCCTGAGCTACAAATCGAGACTCGCGATGCTGATTTTGCTCGCGGTAGATTCAACGACCTGAAGGTCGACGTGCTGCTGACCAGCAATCCTCTCTTCGACGAGGTACGCCGGCGTTACACTAGCGTGCAGCGTTTTGTCGAACAAAAGATTCCCTGTGCCACGGTCGCAGGCTTGATCCTGCTGAAGCTCTACGCTTTGCCGTCTCTTTATCGCCAGGGAAACTTTACTCGTGTGGGCATCTATGAAAACGATATAGCCACCCTGCTCCAGGCGCACAACCCGCCGATCGCTCCCCTCCTTGCCGAACTGACATTACACCTGAACGACAGCGACAGCGCGCAAGTCAAACAAATCGTGGGTGAGATCCAACAACGCATCAGCCGCTTTGAAGAGCGGAGCTAACCGACATCTTCGGCAACGACACCACGACCCCTCGTGCCGGTCAATATTTCCTGAATCGATAACGCACAAAGGCGCGATTCAGTCCCGCCGTGCGGCTACACAAACGTGCACACATCTTCCAGACTCTTCCGCTTGATGTCAGGCACCATCGCGTCAGCGTCAGGATGGCCCACGACCAACAAAAGAAACGGCGACTCATTGTCTGGTCTTCCCAGGATTTCGTTCAGGAACTTCATGGGACTGGGCGTGTGCGTGAGTGAGACCAGGCCAACCTGGTGAATGGCCGTGATCAAAAGGCCACTGGCTAGTCCTACCGACTCTTTCGGGTAGTAGTGCTTCACCGGCTCACCCGTCGGTAATTTTCCATAGCGCTCTACAAATATCGCAATGAGATATGGCGCTGTCTCCAGAAACTCTTTGTGCTCATCCGTGCCCAGCGGCGCCAGCGCTTCCAGCCATTCCTGCGGCGCGCGGCGGGTGTAGAACTCTCTTTCCTCTTCCTCGGCAGCCACTCTGATTTTCTGCTTCACTGACGGATCGGTGACAACTACAAAGTGCCAGGGCTGAAGGTTGGCGCCACTCGGCGCGGTTGCTGCCGCCAGCACGCATTGCTCGATGATCTCGCGAGCAACCGGACGATTAGAAAACTGGCGTACTGTGCGCCGGCGCCGCATCTGTTCATAAAATGAAACCGCACGCTGCTTCATTTGATCGCTCTTGTACTCATGGTAGCCTGCAAGCGGGATAAACTTTGGCGTTGACACCAACAGCTCCTTTTTAGTGCAGCTTGAATAAAGTGACAGTTACCAGTATATCTTTTGCGCCAAACTCGGTCGATAAAGCGATCGGTCCGTTTTTATAAGCCGATGTCGCTACGAACCGACCAACCAATATGAGTGAAGACTTTCTGATCCGAATATTCACCCGCGAATGGGCGGTGCTCCTTCTTACTACCGCCCTGCTTCTCGTGGTTGCCGAGGTGGGCTTTCGCTTTGGCTTGCGACTTCACGTAGCAAAACATGAGGGGCGCAAGGGACAGATCGGCGGCATTCAGGGCGCGGTGCTAGGTCTGCTCGGCCTGTTGCTCGCCTTCACCTTCGCGATGGCCGTGGACCGCTACGACACGCGACGCAAACTCGTCCTTCAAGAAGCCAATGCCGTCGGCACCACCTACCTCCGCGCTTCGCTTTTGCCCGATGCTCATCAAGCCCTGGTCAAGGATCTGTTGCGCCGCTATGTGGATTTGCGCGTTAAATATCAGCCGCTGGCGGATGATCCGGCACAACTCGCCGAGGGTATACGATTGAGCGCGGGCATCCAGGCCGAACTTTGGAAACACGCCACCGAGGCTGCGAAGGAGGCGCCGAACGACATTACCGTCTCGTTCATCGAGTCGCTCAACGAGACCATCGACACCGACGCGGATCGGATCGCCGCCGGCCGCGCCCGGATCCCCGGTGGCGTGTGGCTGCTGCTGCTCTTGGTAGCTGCCTTTGGCTCTTTCGTCAGCGGCTATGGAGTGGGCGCCGATGGCGTGCGCACGACGTTGGTCAACGTGTTCCTGCCGCTGCTCATCACCGTGGTCATCGTCTTGATCTTCGATCTCTCGCACCCGCGGCAGGGCTTGATTGGCATCAGCCAGCAGCCGCTGATCGATCTCCAACAATCCATCAACCGGTGACTACAGATTACTTCTGTGGCCGCTTTTCCAGGCAGTGCCTTTATCGCTCGACTGGTCATCCCTCAGTGCCTGTCCCAGGACGCTAACAATAGGCTAACCTGCGCGACGGCTCGCGTCACTTGAGAGCATCCAGCGCCACTCGAATCTCCTGATTCGTGGGACGCTCTCGGTAGTTTGATTCAACCTTTACCCACGCAACCTTGCCGGTCTTGTCAATGACATAGACCGCCGGATGCGGGATGCCGTCTAATTGCTGGCCCGCGTAAGCCGGATCGCGCAGACCGTACGCGTCGATGATTTTATGATCGGGATCGGAGAGCAGCGGAAAACTAACCGCGCCTTTGCCATCGGCCGCGATCTTCTCGGCAAAAGTCTTGCTCACGTCCGGAGGGTCCACGCTGATCGCGTAGAGCTTCACTCTCTCACTTTTATGCCACAGTGATCGTAGTTCGGCTAACTGCCGAGCACAGAAGGGTCACCAGTAGCCTCGGTAGAAGACAAGGACGACAGGGCTCTTGCCCCGCGCCTCAGACAGGTTGGTTTTGTGTCCGTTCTGATTTAGAAGAGTAAAGTCCGGGGCAACATCGCCAACGCCGATTGGGGTGCTGCGCTCAGCCGCGATGGGTGAACTTGAGTCTGCGGCAATTGATGCTAACAATAAAACGATTATCTGAAAGAATACTGTTAACACTTTCACTGGGTTTCTCCTCTTCATGCGGTATTTTGGATCGCTGCCTATCCGATGGGCTGCCTCAAAGACTCTTCTTGTTGATTAGATTCGGGTGATAGCGCGAGAAGGTGCAGGCTTCAAAAATGTGGGTCGAAGCAGTTCGCAGCAAAATTCGGCCGCAGCCGGAACCAGGTACGGTCGTGTTGGGTTCGGCCATTGAGCCGCGCCTTGCGCTACTCCTACTTTGCCGAGCTCTTAATGCTTTTTCGCTTCTGACGCCTCTGCGATAGCGCGCTGCCGGCTGCGGATTTCGCGCGGCTGCTTGCTTTCGGGTTGCGCATCACTTTTGAGGCCGCACTCGCTACTTTCTTTGAGGTCGTCCGCTTGGGCGATTTCCTTTGCGACAATGCGCTGGCGGCTGATTGTTTTGCATTCTTGCTCGCAGCGGGATTGCGCAACACTTTGCCCGCTCGACTGGCTACTTTGCGTCCGGTGCCTTTGATCGGCATATGATTCTCCTGGTTTTGACTGGGTTAACCGTTAATGCTTTTCTGCTCCACTCCCAAGCGCTTTGCGGTATGCGACAAAAGTACCAGTAAGACGATCTGCCCCCGCCGGGTCGTTGCGCGCCAGCAGCGTGATCACCTCATCCCGGGTAGTCAAAACCGACTTTAAGTTCTCTTGTTGAGTTTGATTGAAAGCGCCTTCACCACCTTTGTCGATCTCCGCTCGCAACTCTGTGAAGAAAGTGCTGGCTGCCTGACGGGCCGGTTCATAGTCGCCGTTGCGTGCATCAATTGCGGCTGATGCCAGGGCGGTTTGAATCGTGCACGCGCGTAACTCGCGACGAGCTTCGTCCCGTTCAGCCGCGCGCGACCGAGCCATAAGCCACATGGGAACTAAGCCAAGCAGAAACACAACGACGAGCACAGCAGCGTAGATCAGGATTCGCTTTCGCCGATCATTAGTGGGAACCTGTTCCACTTCATTTTCATCTGACATGGTAATTCTCCATTCTTATCTGGTTAAGGAAAGATACCCAACTCAGCTGAAACATAGCAATCGTGTTGAGCGCACCAACGAAAGATGGTCTGCAACATTTGCCCATTGCTCATTACCTGAGAACTTGCAATCTGTTCGAGGAGTGCTAGTTCTTCAACGGAGTCTCTGGTGCCAGGTCCCATGATACACCCGGCAGCGACGGCGACTCGAATACGGAGTAAAGAAGGACACCGCTGGAGTATTGGTTTAGAATGCTTGATCAGAAGAATCGCAATGACAAGCTCTCCTTTCGACACGCTACAGACCTTCAGCACCTCTCGAAACAGTGCCGGCAAGTTCTACTCTTTGCCGCGACTGGAAGAGCAGGGTCTGGGCGTGATTTCGCGGCTGCCTGTTTCGATTCGCATTCTGCTTGAATCAGCGATCCGCAATTGCGATGGACACCGCGTTACGGATGAAAACATCCGCCAGCTTGCAAGCTGGCAGCCCAGGGCTGAGCGAATAGCTGAAGTGCCGTTCGTCGTCTCGCGAGTTCTATTACAAGACTTCACCGGAGTCCCGCTGGTTGTTGATCTAGCTGCGATGCGCTCGGTGGTCACAAGGCTCGGCCGCAACCCGAAGATCGTCGAGCCGCTGGTGCCGGTCGATCTCGTCATAGATCATTCGGTGCAAGTCGATTTCTCAACCACTGGTGACGCTTTCACGCGCAACATGGCGATGGAGTTCAAACGCAATCATTCGCGCTACCAGTTTCTGAAGTGGGGCCGACAGGCGTTCGATGGGTTTACGGTGGTGCCGCCTGGTATTGGGATATGTCATCAAATCAATCTCGAATTCCTGTCCCAATGTGTGATCGAAAAGGAGGGAACCTGTTACCCCGACACGCTGGTTGGCACTGACTCACACACAACAATGATCAATGGGCTTGGAATAGTCGGCTGGGGTGTGGGCGGGATTGAAGCGGAGGCAGCCATGCTGGGCCAGCCCGTGTACTTGTTGATGCCGGACGTTGTCGGGGTGAACATGATCGGCTCTTTACGCGAAGGCGTTACTGCGACCGATCTGGTACTCAGAGTAACGGAGATGCTGCGCGAGGCGA
>JBGTLE010000119.1:0-4951 GCA_041744295.1 Pyrinomonadaceae bacterium
AGCGAGATCGGACGAATCCGCAACGTGAACATGATGAGCCCGTCAGCAATCCTCACCGCAGCGAAGAGGATGACGGCGACATAAGCGCTCCCCAGGACCGCGTTGCCCACGAGGCCCGCAATGCTGACGTAGCCGAGTGCATTCGCGATGAAGGCCGCCAGAAAGACCAGACCGGCGATGCGCGTACCGATCCTGAGGATGGTCCATAACCAATTGCGTTCCGCGTCAGGAACTTCAGAGAGTCTCTTTGATTTGATCAGCCAAGCGATAAAGATGAGTCCGCCGAGCATCTCCGCCAGAAACAGCAGCCGCGACGTGAGCGGCAAGGCCGTGGAGAGGGTGCGCAACAGGTCTATGAAATAGAAGACGACCAGGGCGTTGAGGACAGGAAAAAGCGGCCGCTCGACCAGCTGTCGGAGAATGATGATCGTCGGGATGAGTGCTGCGGCGCCGAGGATGGCGGTCAGCATGCGTGGCGCCTGGGGATAGACCCACCCGCTGATCAGGATCGAAAGGACGAGTGCGGTAGCGACCGGAACGTTGAAGACCCGAGCGACACCTGCAAGACTCGGCTCGGCCAACACCCATGGCTGGACGCGGCGCCGGGCCCTGTAGAGAGCCCCAACCAGGCCCAGCAAGATCAACCCATGAAGAATAAATCTCGGCGATTGCCGTCGAGCATACGCCCCGAGAGCGGTCCATTGTGTGGTGAAGGAATTGTGACTGTCCTGCAACAGGTTTTGCCCGGCGCGCGACCACACTTCAGCACTCCAGATGCCAGGGCTGTCTTTGACAAAGAGGCGGTTGATCGTCTCGTCGCGAACTTGTCTCACAGAAGCAAGTGCTTCGGCGATACGCGTATCTTGTTCGGCCACGCTGTTTTGCAAGGTCAGGACTTGCGTGCGTCGTGTCTCGATCGAATCGCGAGTCTGCTTAATAGCGGCGATCACACTCTGCATTCGCTGGAGAATTTCCGGCGGGGTTACTGCCCTGGCGGTCTCTGCTTGATCTCCCTGAGCCTCGTCCGTCCCCGATTTAGAGCTCTCGGCTTGAGCCAGAGTTTTAATCCACATCTGATCAAGTTGCGTGAGGCGCGTCAGTTCGCGATCGAGACCGGTGCCGCGAGTTGTCAAGTCGCGTCTCCAAACACTCAGCTTCTCAGCCAGGGTCTTCCATTCGGTCTCCAGATTTTTGAGCGTCTCCAACGATGGACGCGAATTGAGAATCTTTTCGTTTTCGCTGAGCCGGGCATCAATATCCTGGACGAGCAAAGGGAGTTCGGCGTCGACGGTTGCCGTGACTTGAGTCGAAGCCAGATCGGCTTCGAGGGTGCGCAGATTAGCGGACGCTGTCTCAGCCTGCGTGACTACTTCGGCCAACGGGATCGGGGTTGGACCAGGCGTCGCCACCGGAGTTGTCGCCGCCGGGGGTTGGGGCGTCATGGCTGGCGCAGATGGCTCTTGACCGCGAGCGATGACCGCCGGTGCCGTAATAACGAATGTCATCATGAGTAAGAACGACAATCGTTCCCGCCAACGAGAGTTTCGTTTTAGGACTGTTGGGTTATGCATGCTGTTTGGATTGTACTGCTTTCTCGCCCAGAACAAGATCGAACATTGACCGCACCACCGCCTCAGCTTCAAACCGGACGGAGCGAGCTAAGCCAATACAAAAGCCGCCAGGGGCCCGAAGGCCCGTGGCAGCTTTTGCACGGGGAAGCGCCAATCTGCGATAGATAGCGCTGAGCGAATGGTTTACGCTGTAGCAGCGGCAGTCATGGGCTGCAAGAGGGCGTCAAGCGGATACACGATCCCGTTCTTCGCCTCTTCCATCGGCCACATCACCTGGGCATTGGCGAGCTTGATCTCTTTCAGATCTGGCGAGACGCTGACTTTGATAGTCTGGCCAGCCTCCGTCTTGATAGCGTCGGTCTTTTTCAGATCTTCTGCCATTAGCGTGCCGGGAACTACGTGGAGCAACAGGAGGTTCTTCAAGTGCTCGCGATTCTCAGGCTTCAGCAAGTCAAGAGCCTTGGCTTGCGGCAACTTTGCAAACGCCTCGTTTGTTGGCGCGAAGACCGTGAAATTGTTCGGGCTCGAAAATCTCTCAGTTAGTCCCGCGGCTTTGATGGCTTCATTGAATTTGGTGAAGCGTGATTCGCTCGACACCAAATCAAGAATCCTGGTTTCAGTCGTATTCGTTTTCTGCATTAATTCTCCTTCTGCTTTTTCGTTTAGTAGATACTTGGTCGCAAGCTTATTCTTGCTGGTTCACGACTGCCGTGCACACCCAGTTCATCTGCGTCACACCCGCAATAGCGAACTCATCAAAAGCAGTCTAACATTTAGGAGAGACACGTTTCGTCAGAGGAATCCACCTTCACCGTGAGTGATAACACTTACGTCTGGCTGACCAATTGTGATTTAGAAACGAGCGGGGTAAGAGCGATTCGATAGGATCACTCGATCAGGCGGAGGTTGACGGTCCACGCATTCGCGTTTTCGCCTTCCTGCTTCAGCACGGTCCGTTCACCGGCAATTTGCGAATGCGAAGAAAGGTAGTCTGTAATCGCCGTGATTCGCGCCTGTATGGTCGGATCCTCCTGCGTGCCCTGGACCGCGTTGCCCAGAATTTCCAATCGGAGGTTGCGGTGTTGGTACAAATAGCCGGCGGCTTTGGCGAGCATTTCCTGACTGGCGCGATCGAGGGATGAATCTCCAGCGCGGAAGAGCAGCTGTCCCAGTGAAAAGGGAAACCGGGAAAGTTTTACGGTCGCCTCGGGCAAATCGAGACGATTCCTGACATCCTGTTGAATTAGCGCCTGAGCGTCAGGGTCGATGTCGCGGTCGCTCAGGTAACTCAAGGTGAGATCCAATCCGTCGGATGGTCTAGTCGCGAGTTGATAGTTCACGAACTGTGCTGGCGGTGGCAGGTAGAGTCCGGCGAGCGCGCGATCGATCCTTTCAAACAAATTCGTTTGCAGCTGTGCGACCGAAGGTGGCAACTGCGGAAGATCCGATGTGGCCATGGACTTCATCGCCGCTGCAGCCGTGGGGAATTCAACGATCTGTGTTTCCAGCGAGTCTCTTGGTCGAGCCAGGCCTGCCTCAAGAATGCGATTGAATTGCTCTTTTTCTACCGAGGTTAGCGGCTTACTGGTCAGAACTCTCAGTTGGAGCCGCAACTTACCGCCTTGATCTGTTACGGACGTGTTATCCAGGAATGAGCGCGTTTCGCCGTTGGGCAGCTTGCCGAATTCCTTCTGCCATGTCTTCGTCACCAATTGGCGGACGCGATTTTCTTTCTTCTGCTGGCTAAGCTCACTCTTGAGTTGATTGAACGAGCGGCTGAGTGGGATCAAAATCACCAGAATGATAATGAGAATCATGAGCAGGCGTCCCGGCAGGGAGCCGATTTGTCGAGCGGCTGTCACGCCCGGCAATCGCGCCAGGGTGTGGCGCACCTTCATGCTTTCAGTGTCACTCTTCTGCCATTCCTCCATTTGCTCTTTGACGCTGGGAACATCGATGTGAAGTAAGAGAAAAACAATCATCGCGGTGAAAGTTATGGCCACGAGATTAGTTAGGAAGAGCAAGCCGCCTCCCAGTGCAACGCGCATCCCTTCTTCGGTATTCAAACTTAGAGCCACTGCGATTCCGTAGCCGGCGACACCTAGTGGCGGCATTAAGGCGACGGCAATTGCCACGCCTGGAATCGACGTGACTACGCCTTTGATCTCTTTGCAGATCGCCAGCGAACCGATCGCGCCGGAGAAAAACGCGACCGCGAGATCCAGAGTGTTTGGATGAGTGCGGACGGCGATCTCGTTCGTAATCTCCTTGAACGGAAGAAACGCCACCAGCAGGAGGGAAAATCCAACCGCCAATAAACAACTTAAAGTCATATTGAGGGCCGAACGCAGGCCGAGTATCACGTCGCCCGTGGCCAACGCCAGGCCGCCTGCGAGTATGGGACCCATCAGCGGCGAGATCAGCATGGCTCCGATAATTACTGCTGGACTATTGAGGACCAAGCCCAGGGTGGCTATGCCCGCCGCGAACAGGGTTTGCAACCAGTAGGAAGGATCGGTGAGTGTTATCGACTTGGAAAGCTCGAGATAAAGCTCTGCTTTTCGCTGCGGGCCCACGCCCATTTTTCTAGCGAGCCAATCTCTAAAGCTATTGATCATGCTGGGCACGTGCGTCTTTGACGCAACGACGTTCATGAGAGTCGCATTTCAAACAGTTTCAGATGAGTAATTCCACTCATTGTCGGTGCGTAACAATACGGATGCTCAACCGGAGCGAACGGACTAGCATTAACGTCTCAAGTGAACATTAGTTTTTCCGTTTATCGCAACTTCGCCTCATAGTGAATCAGTGGCCGTCCGAGATAGTAATTCATAATCTATCCTACTTGTACCTTTGTACTGATCATTGGATAATAACATCCAACTTTTTGACCGGGCCAGGAGCGATCGATGGAGATTCTAGAAAAGGCAATAGCCGGGTATGAGAGAGTACTCTTCGGGGAAGACCTGGAAGCAGGCTATCGCGGAATCATCGCCATTCACAACACAGCGCTCGGCCCCGCGTTGGGTGGCACCCGACTCTGGCATTACGCCAATGCTGCTGAGGGGTTGACGGATGTGCTCCGCCTCTCGCGTGCGATGACTTACAAGAACGCGCTTGCTGGTCTGCCGCTTGGAGGCGGCAAATCCATTATCTTTGCTTCGGACAGAATCCGGGACAGAGAAAAACTCTTTCGCGCACATGGACGTTTCATTGAGACATTGAGTGGTTCGTATATCACCGCAGAGGATGTGGCCACGACGACGACCGACATGGGATTCGTCGCTTTGGAAACAAAACATGTAGTCGGATTGGCAGAACGCTCCGGGGATCCTTCACCCGTCACTGCGCACGGAGTATGTCGAGCCATATTTGCTTCC
>JBGTLE010000120.1:0-10081 GCA_041744295.1 Pyrinomonadaceae bacterium
GAGGACCGCAATCGCTCCGCCAAAGATCGCTCCCTGTCGCGTCGCAACTGCCTGCGCCAACGCAGCCGCGATGCCCAGACCGCGAATGTCACTTCCTGAGGGAATGAAAGTGACATACAGCATCGCCGGCAACGCCATGCCGAGCAGCGCGCCAACAAAGTAGATGAACCACTGGTCGACTCTGACAATTCGCCACCAACCCTGCCAACGCCTGAGTGCTTCCTCGGTGGGAACAAAAGTGGTGCCGGAGTGCGCGAGGGGGACCTTCCGACCACCCATCGCAGTCGGTATGTATCCTACTAAGCCACTCATTCCATATCCCTTGTCTCGAGCCCAGCTACTCAGCATAAGATTGATGACTCCACCGCCTCCGGTGTAGGCCGCAAATGCACCAAGCAAAAAGAAATCGGCGCCGCGCGGAATGAATTGAAACGATCCGCCGTTCAAATCGAAGCCAATGAAGCCAGTGAGGGCCGCCAGCCAGGTAGATCCCGGTACGAATAACAAAGCGAGCAAACCAAAGCCGCCAATGATGGCCGCTACCAAAATCCAGTTGAGAATTTCGAGCGTGCGTTCGATGCGGCGTCCAATCATCAGGATGATTCCGCACAAGAGGAAAAGACCGACGCCGATCAAATAGACAGTGTTTGCATCGGTTGCGCCCGGAAGTTTTTTGGCGAACAAGAAGAAAACCGCGCCCGCCGCGGCGCCGGCCCATCCCGGCCAGCCCATCTGAAGGAAAAACAGTATTGAATAGAACCAGGCCCAGAAAGTGGAATGCGGCGGGGTGCGCATGAAACCGGTGAGGATAGGCTCACCAGTTGCCATCGTATAACGCATCAATTCGACGTTCAGCAGAGTCTGAAGCAGCGCGGCCACGCCGACGATCCATAGCAACGAAAGGCCGTACTTTACGAAGGCAGCAGGCCCAAGCAGAAACTCACCACTGCCAATCGACGCGCCGAGGACGATTACGCCCGGGCCGACGGCACTCAACCAGCCGAATCCTCTTGGAGTTGGTGCTGGAGGGAGTTCGGCGATGGTCCATGGTTCAAGACCTGTGCGAGCCTCACGAGCTGTTCTGTTGCTATCTGATCGGGAGGGCAGAGTTAACCTGCGCATGAAGTTGTTTTCCTTGTTCGCTGAAGAAAAACCAAAGGCCGTAAACACCGAGCGCAGTCCCGAGCGGAAATAGCGGAAGGGCCAGAATCGAAGCGACTATCCCCCAAAATCGTGCGCGCGGACGCAGCTTGAAAAGCTTCCAACTGGCCCATGCTACGGGGAAGACAAAAATGACAAAAAGCACGCCGTAGAAAAGTAATGCAAAAATTCCACCCAAAATGCCAATGCCTGCCTGAGTGGAATCACCGGTTTCATTGGCCATCGTGAATCCCAGCGCCACAAACACGCCGACGCTGGTGAGCATTAACAACAAGAAAGTGCCGCCAACGATCACAGCAAACGCTGCGAAGCCGATCGCGAGAATCCTGGTGTGTGGGGTCTCCGGCATTTAGGTCTTGTGGGAATATCACTTGAAATCAGGGCTTGTCCAGCCCTGACTGAAAAACTTGGGCAAGGTGATCCCGAGACTCGGCGACAGAGAGGACAGGAATGCACGGAGAAAGGGCGAGCAGAAGAACTGCCGCGTAGCTACATCGCGCCCCACATGAGCGAGTTTCTGCAAGAAGCCCGCCCCGGTTCGAGCGGAGCGGGCTTCGGTGTTGGCTGACGTTGGCATTCGGCCTGAATGCCGTTCGTCAGCAAACCACTACTGAATTCACACTAAGGAAGCACTTTCACGTATCCATACATGCCCTCCTGAAAATGAGGAAGGACACCACAAATGACAAGATAAGTTCCCGGTTCGGCGAAGTGGACCACTTCGACTCGGTCTAGAGTTGGGAGAAGCACTCTCGGATCCGGCCCACGGTAGATGCGCCTGTCAGGCCGGCAAGCTTCTTATTGGTCGCAATCAGCGTTTGTGCGCGTTACTATCGAGCTAAACCGTTCCTGGTATTCACGGGAAGTGATGAATGAGCAGACCATGGCGCTTTGGATAAAGGTATCGCGCACAGGAAAACGGTTTAGCTGGCCGAGCCGAGATCGGGGCCATCCACCACGCGCGCCCGGTCGCGAATGAAGACGTCGTAGAGAGGAATTTTCCGAGCCTTTATATTTTCAATGACGGCCTTCACCCTGGATAGCTGTACGGTGCCTGGAGACCCAGCGGAATTCCCAGTGTCCAGTAGATTAGAAGGAAAAGAGACCACAACACCAGGAACGTAATTGAGTAAGGCAGCATTAGTGAAACAAGGGTTCCGATGCCCGTCTTTTTCACGTAGCGTTGAGCGAATACAACTACGAGTGGGAAGTAGGGCATTAGAGGTGTGACGATGTTTGTCGTTGAGTCACCAATGCGATAGGCGGCCTGCGTCAATTCCGGGGAGTGGCCTAATTGCATCAGCATCGGAACAAAGATGGGAGCCAACAGCGCCCACTTTGCAGATGCCGATCCAATTAAGAGGTTTACGAGCGCCGTCAGAAGGATGATGCCGATTATCGTCACCTGTCCCGGTAAGGCCATTGCCTTGAGGAAGCCCGCGCCCTTTAAGGCGAGCAGCGCACCGATGTTTGATTGGCCGAACGCGGCAATAAAGAGCGCAGCAAAAAATGCGAGCACAATGTAGTAACCCATCGTGCTCATCGATTTGCTCATGCCCTTGATAATGTCGCGGTGACTTTCGACAGTTCCCGCCAGATAGCCATAGACCACTGCCGGCAACAGGAATAGTAGGAAGATCAGCGGTACTATCGCCTGCATCAACGGCGCATTCGCAGCAGTCAACTGAGACGGCGAGACCTCGGCGTTAGAAATAATGATCTGGCTAAACGCTCCAAAGTGTTCATCACCCAAACGGGCTTTAACTGCGTCCTGAAGAGGCTTTAAGCCGGGAAACTCCTGCCTCATGGCTGCTAACTTCTGCACCGCCTCTTCCGGAACCGCAGTAGTTCGCAGCCGTTCAATCGATTGGGGTGTCAATTTGTAGCCTGGTGGCGAACGCAGTGCCGAACCTTGCGGGATTGATACGAGGGCGAGCAGCCCCAGCGCGGCAAACAAAGTCGCCAATCCACCAATGAGGCCTCTGCGCTCTTTCTGTCCGAGCCGCTCCATCTTTGGCATATCCGCAATGTCGCCATCGATCTCGACCTTGCGCAGACGTGGCTCGATAACACGGTCTGTGAGAAACCACCCAACCCCGATAACCAGGAGGCTCGACAGTCCGGTGAAGTACCAGTTACTTAGCGGGTTCACTGTCCGAGTGGTATCAACGATCCCGGCTGCCGCTTGCGTCAGACCAGACAGCAGGGGATCCAAGCTGGAGGGAACGAAGTTTGCGCTGAAGCCGCCGGAAACTCCTGCAAATGCGGCAGCGATGCCAGCCAGCGGATGCCGCCCAGCGGTATAGAAAATTACCCCTCCCAACGGAATCACTAGAACGTATCCAGCGTCGGCGGCGGTATGGCTAACAATGGCCACCAGAATGAGCATTGGCGTCAGCAGTTTCACAGAAGTAAAACTCAGCAAGCCCTTCAAAGAAGCGTTGATGAAGCCCGTGTGTTCGGCAACACCTACTCCCAGCAGGGCTACGAGTACAACTCCCAAAGGATGGAAACTAGTAAACGTAGTCACCATGTTGGCAAGGAACGAGGCAATCGAACTACCCGTAAGCTGGTTGTTGATCTTGATCGGTTGGCCATTGCGCGGGTCTATCTCGGTGAACGTCATTGGCGCCAGCAATGCTGACAGGATCCAAACGACCACAAGTAGAATCAAGAACAAGGCGGCGGGATCAGGCAGTTTATTTCCTACGCGCTCAATTGTATTTAGCGCTCGGTCGATCAGACGCGGCGGCGCCACGTTGGCGCTCCCGTTTCCATCTCCTGCTGTGCTCAATTTCGGCATGGTTCCTCCTGAAAGGGATTCGAAAGTCTGCCTTTACCTTTGAGTACTTCGTTCAGGCTGACGGCTTCTGTGGTACCACTGGAATTTCCCAAGCATTGACCGCATCGGAAAGGGTACTAAAACTGAGTCCATGAAATACAGTGCCCTATCCTGAATCTCTTAGGGAATCTCGTCAACCTCGGATCACCGGCGATTTTTTAGGGTGGTGCTAATCACCTTTGCGGGCTTTTGTTTTCAACCGACCTCCCCCAGAATGCCTTTACGGTCTTATAAGCAGTTAGATATGTGACGACACAGATGAAAATCAAAGATATCGCAGGAATCGCGCTGATGCTTTTTTCAGTGATAACCGTTGGGTGCAAAACAGCCAATGATCCTTCAACCGCAGGAAGCGGAGCATCAGTCCCGCGTTACGGGTATGAGGTCGTAAACACTTGGCCCCACGACACGCAGGCGTATACCCAGGGACTCGTTTTTCAGAACGGTCAGTTTATCGAGAGTACCGGCCAGGAAGGGCGCTCGAGTTTGCGCCGAGTTGAACGGGAGACGGGGAACATTCTCAAGAGGATTCCCGTGCCATCCCCGTACTTTGCCGAAGGCATCGCGCTTCTGAACGGTAAAATCTACCAACTAACCTGGGAACATCAGTTGGGATTCATTTACGACGCTACGACCTTCGACAAAATCGGAGAGTTCAAATATCACGGCGAAGGCTGGGGACTTACTACGGATGGCACTTCACTAATCATGACCGACGGCAGCCACCGAATTCGATTCATAAACCCTGACAACTTTCAGGTGGTAAAGACGATCTCAGTGTTAGACGGAGGGCGGCCAATCAATAACCTTAACGAACTCGAGTATGTTCAGAACGAGATTTACGCGAACATCTGGCATAGCGACGAAATCGCTCGTATCAATCCGCAAACCGGCAGCGTTGTTGGCTGGATTGATCTGCGTGGTTTACGTCCCGCAAATGAAGTTAGCGATCCCGAGGCGGTTCTTAATGGGATCGCTTATGACGAGGGTAGCAACAGACTATTCGTAACGGGAAAACTCTGGTCCAAACTCTTTGAGATTAGACTCAAGCCACAGTCGTCCCAGCCGAGTCAGTAAGCGAAATGAGCTTTGATACATATTTTCGGGCCTGCTCCTACGCAATGATTGGCGTTGCGATGCTGGCACTCGTGCTGGCAGGCGGGCTCCACCTCGGCCTCGCATTAGCCTTCGCGGCAGTGCTCGTCCTTGCCTGGAAAATTGAGGGCACGAGATGGCAATTCTCCGAACGTGTTGGTCTGGTAGTTGTGCTGCTCTCGATACCATTGTTCTTTATCGACTGGCACTTACAAGGCGCCTTTGGCGGGGCGCGAGAACGCCTCGGTGTCAATGCGCTGGCCCATCTGATTGTCTTTCTTTCAGCGGTAAAGTTGTTGCAGGTCAAGTCGGATCGCGATTGGGTATTTCTCTACCTAATCTCATTTTTCGAAGTCTTGCTGGCGGCGGGGCTGAGCTTGAATCCGGTTTTTTTGGGAACGCTTATCCTTTATGTCTTTTGCGGTCTGCTGACTATAAGCGCCTTCGAGATCAGAAAAGCCGGACGTCTGATCGAAGTCGCTGAGACGCGATTGCTGGTTGCTCCCGATGCAAAGCTGTTTCGCAGATTTGCGGCCGGACTCAGAAACAGCAACACGGCCGTGCGACGCCTTCCGTTGATGGCGCTCGCCTTGCTTGTGCTGATTTTCGTTTTGGCCTTGCCACTCTTCTTAATTGCGCCGCGTGCAGGATCGGCGGCGCTGTCGCGTGGTGGGCCGGGGCTCAGCAACTTTATCGGCTTTTCCGAGAATGTGAGTCTCGGCGAAATCGGTACGCTCAAAGCGAGCAATGAAGTGGTGATGAGGGTTCGTATCGAAGGTCCGCTGTCGCCTCAGAAACTGCGTTGGCGTGGCGTGGCTTTGGATGAATTCACGGGGAGGGGTTGGCGCAAGTCTCCGGTAGCAAGAGATTCCGTAAATAAAACGGCGGAGCACGGGTTGATTCAGGTGGGTTACACGTCATCGCTTCACCTGCTCACTACGCAAACGATCTTTCTAGAAGCGATTGAGTCGCCGGTCTTATTTGCTCTGCCGCGGCCAGTAGCTATTCAAGGCGAGTTTCCGTCACTGAGACTTGACACAGAAGGCTCAATTCAATCTCGGCGACGACAACTGGATCGCATCAAGTATAAAGCACTCTCCGATACCAGCGAGCCGGAACCGCAGATACTGCGCCGCGACGATGGCCGCGATCCGCAAACCTTCGGGCGCTATCTTGCTCTGCCGCGGTCGCTCGATCTTCGGATCATCGAGCTAGCTGATACGATGGTTTCTAATCATCGCGCCCGCTCGCGTTACGACATCGCCAGGGCTATCGAAACAGATCTACAACAGAACTATGGTTATTCGCTCGAGATGAAGGCGAGCGGCCCTGAACCGCTGTCGGACTTTCTGTTTAATGTACGCGCTGGACACTGTGAATATTTCTCGACAGCCATGGCGGTGTTGCTGCGCACGCAGGGAATCCCGTCGCGCGTGGTGAACGGATTCCTGCCGGGTGAATACAACGAAGCCGCGGATGCCTTCACAGTTCGGCAGAGCGATGCGCACTCGTGGGTGGAGGTCTTTTTCCCGGAGACCGGATCGTGGGTGACCTTTGATCCAACTCCTGCCGCCGGCCGCATTGAGCCGCAAAGCACCGGCGTCGCTGCGCAACTGGGAAAGTATGTTGAAGCTTTGCAGCTGATGTGGTTCCAGTACGTAATCGGCTACGACAAGCAAGAGCAGCGCTCGCTGGCAACATCGCTACAGAACCAGGCATTCCATTACCAGAGTGTTCTCGCAAAATGGCTGACTATCCTGCGCAGCGTTACCTGGTACAAGCTGTTATTGGGATTGTGCCTTGTGTTGCTCGCAGTGTTGTTGGGTCTTCTAGTATCGAGAATCAGACGATTGGGCTGGCGTGGTCTCAAACTAGCCGGGATGCACGACGACGCGCAACATTCCGCCGTGGTCTTTTACGAGCGAATGACGGCGGAGTTGGCGAAACGCGGCATTGAAAGATCTCCCGAGCAAACGCCGCTGGAGTTCGCCGTGAGCGTTGGATTGAACGAGGCCCTGGCCATTACAAGCGCTTACAATCGAGTCCGGTTTGGATCACAGCGACTATCCGGAACAGAACAGGAACAGATTGAGCAGATGCTAAGGGAACTTGAGCAGCAGAGTTTGAACTAAATTAAGCAAGTAGTATTGGAGCACATGAACAAAATTGGTTTTATTAGTCTGGGTTGTCCGAAGAACCTCGTTGACAGCGAAGTAATGATGGGCCACCTCAAAGCAAAAGGTTACGAAATCACGGCGGACGAAAGTGAAGCAGATACGATCGTAGTCAACACTTGTGGCTTTATCGCTTCAGCAAAGAAGGAGTCGATTGAGGCGATTCTGGAAGCGGCGAAGCTAAAAGACTCGGGTAAAGCGAAACGACTGATTGTGGCCGGTTGCCTGGTTGAACGCTATCGAGAGGAACTGAAAGCCGAGCTCCCAGAAGTAGATGCCTTCATCGGAACGAGTCAAATCAACGACATTCTGACAGTTTGCGATCCGCAAACAAATACGCGGTCGCTGCCCGTAATTCCGCTGGGCAATCAAAGCGCGACTTATCTCTATGATGAGTCCACGCCGCGAGTACTGGCCACTCCTTCTCATTACGCATTCATCAAGATCGCGGAGGGCTGCGACCGGCCCTGTGCCTTCTGTTTTATTCCTCAGATGCGTGGCCACTTCCGTAGCCGGCGTTTCGGTTCGATCGTCGCCGAGGCTCATCAGCTCGCCGAAGAGGGTGTGAAGGAGTTGATTCTGGTCGCGCAAGACTCGTCGCGTTACGGGGAAGATCTCGACAAACAGGATGCGCTGGCCCACCTGCTGCGCGAATTGTCACACACTGACGGGATCGAGTGGGTGCGCGTGATGTACACCTATCCCACGCACATCAGCGATGGGTTTCTCGAGGTGCTGGCCACGGAACCAAAGGCGGTCAAGTATCTCGACATGCCGCTGCAGCACGCTTCGCAGAATGTGCTCAAGCTGATGAAGCGGGGCGGCAATCGCGAGAGTCTCGAACGCTTGATTCGTCGCGTGCGCGAGCGAGTTCCTGGAATCGGCATTCGTACGACTTTCATCACCGGCTTTCCCGGAGAGACCAACGAGGACTTTCAGGAGTTGTTGCAGTTCGTGAAGAACGTTGAGTTTGATCGCGTGGGCGTTTTTACATATTCGGACGAAGAAGGAACTCCCGCTTTCGATCTTTCTGATAAGGTTCCAGCAAAGGTAGCCGAGCAACGTCGAGCAAAGCTGATGAAGGAACAGTCACGCATTTCACGCCGGCGAAACAAGGCGCGGATTGGTGAGACGGTACAGGTACTTTTCGAGGGCGAGTCCAACGAGAGCGACCTGCTGTGGCAGGGAAGAATTGAAACTCAAGCCCCCGACATCGACGGGGTCATTCTGATCAATGACGCTCCGGAGGGAAGGGTCCCCGTGCCTGGACAACTTGTTAATGTGCTGATAACCGACGCTCAGGAATACGATCTCGTCGGCAGCATCGTTTGATAGCGGCTAGCTGCACTCCCAAAGAGTCCATCCCCTATCATGGTTATCAAAGAATCGAGTGACGAACTCAATCCGCCCGTAATCGCTCCGGGGAATGCAATCAAACCTGCCGCGCCACCCCGCAGCTCAACCGACTACCTGGCGATTTCGATCGCTACCTGTGGAGTGGGATTCCTGCCACTGGCTCCCGGGACCTGGGGATCGCTGATTGGCGTTGCTGTATACCTGGGTTTCCGCGCTCTGTTCTTGACAATCCTCTGGCCGCTGGCTGGTCGCAACCAACTCAACCTTCTGCATATTGCTTACGCGTTGGTTGCGCTGGAATTGCTTGCCGTTTCGGTGGTAAGCGCCGTTGGGACTTGGGCTGCAACCAGAACTGAGCAACTTTCAGGAAAGAAAGATCCTGGTAAGGTGGTCATTGACGAGGTTGCTGGGCAGATGCTCGCTTTAACAGCGATGCCGATGGAATTCGAGTCGTGGTGGACCATCATCCTTGCTTTCCTGCTCTTTCGATTTTTCGACATAGTTAAGCCATATCCCGCACGTAAATTGGAGTCACTGCCGGCCGGTTTGGGCATCATGGCCGATGATCTGGTGGCCGGTGTTTATGCTGCGATCGCCGTGGCGCTGGTGGTCTCATTGCGTTGGTTTATTTGAGAGGGATGAAAAATGAATGACGATGAGAGAAAGCAGCGGGAAGTAGCGGAGCAGCTACGCGATCGCGCGTCGGACGCTACCAGCGATGAGACTCTGGAGGATCTCGAGGAAGGACAGAAAACCGGAGGCGGTTCGAACGAGAGAGATGACGTGCCCAGTCCAGACGCTAAACCCTCCGGTGATCGGCAGCAGCGCGACGACGCCGGACCGATGTGATACGCACCTGCCGCACCGGCGTTAGTATCTCGGCAACCCTTCCGGCTACTTATCGTCTTTCTGAGGACCGGCACCAAGCCAACCTCGTCTCCAAAAAAAGTACAGCATTCCAATTGCCACAATCACCATCACTGCCAGGACAGCGAAATAGCCATTGGTGGAGTGTAACTCTGGCATGTTGTCAAAGTTCATTCCATACACCCCCGCTATAAACGTAAGTGGCAGCATGATTGCGGAGAAGATCGTCAGCACCTTCATAATTTCATTCATCCGGTTTGATACCACTGAGAGGTAGGCGTCCAAAGCGCCCCCAATCAGGTCTCGATAGCTCTCGGAAAGATCAACCATCCGAATCACGTGGTCATGGATGTCGCGGAAGAAAGGAAGCATGCTTTCGTCGATGATCTCGAACTCACCCCGGCCCATCCGATAAAAAATTTCCTTCTGCCTTGCCGAGATGCGCCGCAATCTCAACACCGCGCGCTTTAGATCCATAATGTCCGTAAGAATTGCATTATTGGGTCGCCTCAACGAGAAGATGTCCTCTTCAAGTTTGTCGATACGGCTATCAAACTCGTCCAGCACGGGTGTGTAGTAGTCGACG
>JBGTLE010000121.1:0-4948 GCA_041744295.1 Pyrinomonadaceae bacterium
CTGGGTTTGCATTTCCTTCGCATCATTGTGGGCAAACTCCAGATTGAAACTAGAATTCTCAAAAGCACTGACGCCAACAGAGATGATGTATGCGCGACCTTTGCGCGGCTGAGCGGCGGCTGGCAACTCGTAAACAAAGCGATCAGTCATGCTCTTGACGCGATCCTCATTGAAACCGTAGGTCGAGAAGACTAACCGGCTTTTCTCTGCCAACTGTGGGACCTTGATGTTATTGAAAGTCAACAGCGTGCGCCCGTTGGCGGCGTCCAACTCAATCTTGTTTGCGCCACGCCAGCTAGCCAGTTCCTCAGTCATTGTTTGCGTTCCGGGTTGCTGTGACAAGGCAGCCAACTTCGCCGGATCGGTGCTGTAGCCGACCAGTTGCCCGTTGCGAAACAGCCGCACATCATAAGCACCGGACCGCAGCGCCTGGCCCAGCGCATCGGTTTGCGTTTCGCTTGACCCGCCAGCGACCTCCACGATGACACGCACTGTGTCGGCGGCTACCGGAACCACTTCCTTGATCTTCACTTGCGGCTGAGCACGATTCATCTTTGCCAGGTCGGGAACCTCGTCAAAGTCATCTGCACTCAACAGGCGGGTCAACAGCCGCGGCTCGTAGAAATAGCGCATGAAGACTTCCACGGCTTCGGGATTGAAAGGTTCATTCGGCATGATCCAATGAACTTCCTCGACCTCGTCCAGGCGACTGGTGTCGAAGCGTCCCTCGGGAGTCGTCAACATCCAATCGTCTTCGTTGGGCGCTACCAGATTCCCCAACTCGTCCTGTGTCGTCACGTTGAATAACCGCACCTTGTTTTCGACGCTGCCCAAGGCAATGGTTTTTCCGTTAGGGCTGTAAGCGAGGGTTCCCCAGAGGTCTGTTTCGATTCGTAGCTTCTCAACGCGCTTCGTCGGCAAGTCCCATGAGTAGATCTTGCTGAAGATCGTAAATGTAAGAACGTTCGACTGCGGGACGAAAACGAAACTGCTGACATAGGTTCCCAAGTCAAGTTTGTGCTCATGAAGTAACTTGCCGTTATCGGCGTCCCAAACTTTAATCGTGTCCCTGTCTTCACTGGCCAGCAGTTTGCCGTTCGAGCTGAACACCACCTTTGAAACAAAGTTGCTGTCAAACTCTTTCTCGACGTCCTTTTCATAGAGCTTGCGCCAGGCCGCGGGTTGGCCCACTTCGTATACCTGGATCTCCGTTTTGTTGCGGTAGGCGTCCCAAATTGATTGCCCCTTTGGCATATAAGCGAACTTCTTCGTGTCCGGACTGAAGCTGAACTGGTTCTCCAGCACATCTCCCGCGCCAAACACGCGTTGGCCCGTACTGATGTCCATGATTCTGAGCAGGACATTACGTGACGCAAAGAACTTAAACCGCACTTTTTCTTCAAGTACTTCGAGTACCACCAGCTTGCTGTCCGGACTAAACTGGGCCGCAATGATTTTTTGCGTGGGCGGATCTTCAACCTGAAAAGTGCGAATCTCTTTCTCGGAGTTCAGTCCTCGCACTACCAGCGATTTCTCATCGGCCGCCACGACTAAGAGCAGCTCGCCGTCGGGAGAAACCGGAAGGTTGTTTCCAAGGGCCGGAGAGCTTTCGACTATACGCTGCGGGTTTGAGCGCTTCTCGAGATCCCATAACTTCACACCACCGGCGAAGCTCGAAGTTAAGAGGAGCTTGTCATTCGCAAAACGCGGAACGGTCGTCAACGGGAAAGGGATCGGAATCTTTTGACCCTTGATCGTGCCCCGCTTGGCTACCGCGAGGGTGGACAACTCCTGGCCGGTAACCGCGTCCCAACGTTGTATGTTCTTGAAGTTCTTACAACCATTGATCGTTTTGCCGTCGGTGCTGTAGCGAATGGGACAAAGTTGGCGAAAGAAAGGGCTGCCGCCTTCACTCGATTTTTTTGTAATCGCGCCGGCGACTTTGCTGCCCAGCTTCTTGCCGTCGGTGTCAAAAGGATCGTCCTGTTCAACAGTTAGAATCTCTTTCTTGTCTTCAAGCCTCAGAATGTGAATGACGTTATCGCCCGCTTGATAGGCCAGAGATTTGGCGTCTGGGTTAAAAGCAACAGCTCGAATACTTTTATTTTTGAAGAGCAGGTTACGAAGCTGGTCGCCGCTCTCAATCAAATCTGAGAACGCGTCACCGATATCTCCAACGATGGGGATCCTGCCCACCTTGCGACCGATGGCGATGAAATCTTCTTCGCCGGGACCCTCAAGCAGCCGCTTCACTTCTTTCCCATCGTT
The DNA here is from genome assembly GCA_041744295.1 of Pyrinomonadaceae bacterium. Taxonomy (GTDB): domain Bacteria; phylum Acidobacteriota; class Blastocatellia; order Pyrinomonadales; family Pyrinomonadaceae; genus PSRF01. The sequence continues at coordinate 2,269 of JBGTLE010000121.1, forward strand.
GACGTTGTAGACCTTCAACGTACCGTTGATGTTTCCGCAGGCCACCAGGTTACCGTCAAGACTGAAGGTTAACGCCGACAACGCAGCAATGTCGGTATTGATGATTCGACTCTCTTTACCTGTGGTAGTTGACCAGATCTTGATGCGATAGCCTTCGACAACGCCTGCTACCAAACTGCCGTCATTGCTCAATGCTACGAGCGGGACAAACTCCTTATTCGCCAGCTGATATAAGACACTGCTCCGGGCCACGTCCCAGACCTTCACTCCACCATTGCCACCACTGACCAGCACTTTGCCGGTAGCACTAAACGCTACCGGAGAAGGCACATTAAAGAACGGATTGATAGCCTCGCGTTTGCTGATCTTTGGGATGGGAAGGAAACTGCCTCCGCCGCTTTTGATCGGGGTCAAACGATGAAGAATTCTGGCCGTGCTAACGTCAAAAATCCGTAGTACTCCGTTCTTACTTAGACAGGCTATGCTGCGACTATCGGGATGAAAAGCCATTCCCACGACTTGATAGCCAGGCACGCTAACGATCTCCTGGCCCTTACTCGTCAGCCAAAGTTTGACCACCCCGTCGGCGCCCAAAGTCGCCAGTAACTTCCCGTTTGGGCTATAAACGAAATCCGTCACCATTGCTGTATGGCTTGTTTGCACAACGAGACGCGGACGCGTGGTCGAGCTAAATAAATCACGCGTTGCGGTGACCGCAGGCTTTGAAGAATTGGTGGGAGGGGTAGGAATGGCCGATCCAGCCTGTGAGTGGCTTGTCCGACCAGAGACTTTCAACAAAATGGTTTCGACGATCTTGTTAAGCACGGTGCGCAGAATCGTTTCAGCGTTGCCTCCCTTTTCCGACAAAGTTTCATCGGCTAGTGACTCATTGCTGCCCACGTCTTCCAGTCGATACTGCACCTCCAGTTTGTACTTGGCTCCAAAGGGCATTCTGAAAGTAGGAGCATCACCTGCGATGGTGAGGAACAATAAGAGCTGACACCCTTCTTTCGCGGCTTGCTGTTTAAGGATCGACGGATCGTTCGCGTTCTCCAGGATCGCGGCGGAAACAACCTGCTCTTTGGACTTCAATTGTCCCAGCAAACGGTCGACAAAGGCCTCTCCTGACAAGGATCCCTGCTTAACGTTTGGCGACAATATGCACAATCGAGCAGCACTGATTACTTGCGAGAGATCCTCCAGAGAATTGTTGCGGGCTGCGCGCCGGCTGGATTCTGGCGCCGCGTGCTGACTGAAATCAGGCAAGAGGACGATTGCGATTGCACACACCAGGAAAGCAATTAGAAACTTTCTATTAATACGCGTGAGCGAACCACCGAGAGTGTCGGTTTTCACCGCAACCTCCTAGCTATTGAAGACAAAAGAGTGAACTACGTGAGCCGTGTTCTCAGCCACTGGTAATCGTTCGATTTGCTGGATCGTAATAATCTCCAGCACTTGTTTAGGCAGCGACGCTGGTATGGCGAGGGCCAGAAGATCTACGCGTTGATACTTCGAGAACCGTGAGAAATTCGTCTAAATGCGCGGCGTGATTGTGGCAGCTTTCGAAAATGACAGCAAGAGATTGCGAGCGAAGTTGGCGGAGTGAAGCGTGACCTGCTTACTTGCGAAAAGAGACTCACGGCAAGACTCACCGCTATGCGGATGATGGCCGACTTCATTGGTAGTGCGAATTTTGAGCCGGTTGATCTTTTATTACCTGTCACTTACGATGAGGTTTCAGAGTTTCCCCGAGTGACAAGTGACAGGTGACAAGTAAGCGTCGCCAGACATTCTTACTTGTCACCTGTCACTTGTCACCTGTTACTTCTTCATCATGACCCCCGAACGCTGGCAACAAGTAGAGGAGATTTTCCAGGCGGCTCTCGATCGCGCTCCGGAAGAGCGTGGCCGATTCGTGTCAGAAGCCTGCGCCAGCGACATGTCGCTCAAACGCGACGTTGAGAATCTCCTAACTCAACACGACAGTGCCGGCAGTCTGCTCGAAGAGCCGGCGTTTGACCGATCAAACTTCACGCGAGCCGCTCTCGATTTTGAGGAAGACGTAGATCCGATGATCGGCCGCCGGCTCGGCGCTTATCGGATTGAACGCGAAATCGGACGCGGCGGCATGGGCACGGTTTACGAAGCCGCGCGCGCCGACAACGAGTTCACCAAACGCGCGGCCATCAAACTCGTAAAACGCGGCATGGATACCGACTTTGTCCTGCGTCGCTTTCGCAAAGAACGACAGATTCTGGCGGCCCTCGATCATCCACACATCGCGCAACTCCTCGATGGCGGCACCACGGAAGACGGTCTGCCTTACTTCGTGATGGAGTACATCGAGGGCCAGCCGCTCTACCGCTTCAGCGATGCCAATAATCTGAGCATTAACGAACGGCTCAAACTCTTTCTCGCGATCTGCGACGCGCTCCACTACGCCCATCAGAAACAGGTCGTTCACCGAGACATCAAGCCGTCTAACGTGCTGGTCACTCACGATGGTGTGCCCAAGCTGCTGGATTTTGGCATTGCAAAGTTGCTCGATCCGGGACTCGTTGGCGACATCACGCACGATCCGACTGCAACTGCGATGCGTCTGATGACGCCCGAATACGCCTCGCCCGAACAGGTGCAGGGCGGCGCCACTTCACCGACGACCGACGTTTATTCGTTG
>JBGTLE010000122.1:0-2934 GCA_041744295.1 Pyrinomonadaceae bacterium
GATAGCACGAAGCAGAAGTTCACCCAAAAAGAAAGAGATACTGAATCGGGATTGGACTACTTCCTTGCGAGGTACTACTCGTCGGCTCAAGGGAGGTTCACGAGCCCTGACGAGTTCAAAGGTGGACCGGAAGAGGTTGGGGTGTTAGGAAGCGAAGATACGGAAAAGCAGGCCCTCCCTTATGCCGATATCACCAATCCGCAAACACTCAACAAGTATCACTACGTGAAAAACAACCCCCTGAAGTACATCGACCCAGACGGGCATCAAGATGGTTTCGACGCCAGATTTCAACATGTCCATCGACAAAGGCTAAATGGCGAGATCACCGAAGAGCAGTATTGGCAGACCTTGAGAGGAGGAGCCGCCGGAGTCGCCATCGCAGCAGCGGTTGCGCTGGGAATTCGATCTCCACGCATTCTACAAGGACTCCTTCGATGGGCTGCTCGGAATCCGGATAAAGTCCAGCAGCTCGCCCAAGCTGGAGTTCAGATGTCACAGGGTAATCCAGCGCCGGGACCGACGCTAGGCCCTGGTCAAGCGGAACAACTGGGCATATCTATTGGCCGGTCAGTAAAGGAGATGGCCACGGGGAAGATGGCGACGATCGCGGGCAAAATATCGCAGGCAGGGTTAAGCCAAGCAGAAGCGGTTACGGCGACCGGGGCAGCCGTTAAATCTTTGGGGTTGAAGCTAGAGAGTGTCGCCCAAGCTAACGGAACTGTTGTGGTAGCTTCGATTCAGGTAGGAAAGCAACAGCCAGTCCTTATCGTTAATCAAAGTGGGCAGGTTACACAGGGAACGGCGACTATTTCTGCGGGCATCCGCGATAAAAAGCCATTCTTTGACGTTACAGATGTCAAACCTCTTAACTGACAGAAAGGCCTCGTAGTGATTTTCAGTTGGCTATTCGCCCATGAGGAGTAAAGATAAGTCCTGCATTGTATAAGGCTCGGTTAGTCAGGAGGGCTAAAGGTGAGCAACGCACGACTCGCACTACCGACAGACACATACATCAGCTCTGACGCATTCAATGGTTCAGTCCCAGAAGTGCAAGCTTTTTGCGTGTACGTACAGGTGGACGGGGGAGTATCCGAGAATCACTATGTAGTCGATGCGCAACGCCATCGGCTTGATCAAAACATGCGTCATGCTGTTGCTAGCTATCTGCACCAAATGGTCGCCGACAGTATCGTTAGCTTCATTTTGATTGACTTGCCGGGCATGGCCGAGGTGGTTTGCGATCCGCACGGGCCTGACTCGTTCAGACCGGCCGCAGCGGTCGCCGTCGTGAAAGCAACGTGTGGTTGGGACGAGAGCAACCCAATGATTATCAAAGTGAACGACTGTGAAGCGGCAATCCACCTCAGCCACGATGACGATTTGTGGCTCGCTACCTCACCCTAACTGACGACTAAGCTTGGTTTCTCAATGCGCCAGGGTACCAGCTGAATGCATTGCTTACGTCAGATCTTTAATCCCAGAAGGGGTCAGGCGTGAAATATTGAAATTTGTCCGCCTCAGAATGTGTCTTGGCGCGCCATGGCAAGGAAAACTGAAAATTGAAAGAACCGGCGGACGTCTGTCACATGATCACCCGCGGTAATAATCGCAGGCGCACTTTCCGTTCGCAAGATGACTATCTCAAGTCTCTCGCTTGGCTCGAGTTCATCGGCATACTCCATCAGCAGAAATTTAGCTTCGCTTCTATCTCTGTGCCTACTGCCCGAATAACCCACCTTCATCTTCTAATCGAGATGCAAGACGATCTCATTAGCCGTATTGACTGAAGTAGCGACGTTCTCGGGCGGGCCGAGCACTCCGCCGCCCGACAGTGGAGGGAACTGGACGGGGAACGTGACGACCGTCTACGCCAGCGAAGTGACAACGGTGACCGATCAGGCCGGCAAAGCCAGGCGCAGTGTCTCTGATGGGCTTGGCCGCTTGAAACAAGTGATCGAAGACCCGAACGCGCTGGCCTTTTCGACTACTTATGGGTACGACGCGCGAGGGAACCTGAAGACGGTGACTCAGGGAACGCAGCCTCAACGCACTTTCAGTTACGACTCATTGTCGAGGTTGTTGTCGGCAAACAATCCCGAGAGCGGGCCGATCACCTACGGCTACGACGCGAACTCGAACCTGAAGACAAAGCTGGACGCGCGTGGGATTACGACGACCTACAACTATGACGCGTTGAACCGGGTGACCAGTCGCGTATACACGAACGACCCGCAGAACACCCCGGCGGTGTTCTACAAGTACGACGGGCAGTTGTTGCCGGCGGGAGCGCCTGCAGGGTTCAATCGCGGCTTTTCGACTGGGAGACTAGTGGCGGCGACTTACGGTACGAGTAGCAGCGCAGGCAACTACACGGGCTACGACAAGCTTGGGCGAGCTGTGTCGGGTTGGAGAGAGGCAGACAGGGCGTCAAAGCGAAGTGCTGGTATAGACAAAGTTTTAGCACGACCTAAGAGTCAAGGAGGCTTGTATGAAGTCACTCCTACTAATCAAGGGAAAAAGTTTCTTGAATGAGCAAAGCTCTATGCAAAATAGGTGACCTAAATGTGTAAGGCATTATGTTCGGTAATCCTTCTTTGCGGCTTTGCTTTGGTTGTCTCAGCGGGGCAGCAACAGAATCTAGATTTAACGAAAGCAGATGTGGTTCGCGCGAAGGACAAGCCAACTGTATACGTTTCGTTTGAGCGTGCGGGAGAGCGTAAACCAATATACGCACGCGAAAGCAATCAGGGTATATGGCTGCGCATGCACAACAATACACGATGGGCAATTAGCTTCAGCACAGAGAGTTTGTACATTGGACCCAAGATCACCCCGTTACGCTTGAGCGATGGTCGTGGGGCGCTCGGACTACGAGATGACGTTGAGATAAGTCCTTGGTACGAAGTGGAAGCAGTACGAAGCCATGAGTCG
>JBGTLE010000123.1:0-20417 GCA_041744295.1 Pyrinomonadaceae bacterium
GACGCCACCGCAGCGAGTGGCGCAAGCAACTTCTGGGCGATACTGATGAACGGTTGCGGGTATACGCCCGTAGCTACTACTCCAACCAGCGAGACGTAAAGCGCAACGCGCAACGCCGGCGACATCGCGAGCGGACGATCATCCGCAACTCTATCGCCGAGATACATCACTTTGATGAACCGCACATAGTAGTAGAAAGACACTACGGTATTAAGAATCGCCCAAATGGCGAGCCAGTAATACCAGCTCTTATTTTCCATCTGACCGCGTTGCAGCAGTCCACCAAATAGAAAATACTTGCCAATGAACCCACCCGTCATGGGCAGGCCGCCAAGCGAAAGCATGAAGATCGTCATCATTGCGGCCATGCCCGGCGCTTTGTGCGCCAGGCCAGTGAGGTCATCAACGTTGTCTCCGATGATGCCGCGCCGTCGCAGACTGATGATGATTCCAAACGCGCCCATGTTCATGAGCGTGTAGACAAAGAGATAAATCACGAGCCCAAGGTATCCGTACGTGTTGGACGCGACGAGTCCCAGCAGCAAATAACCGGCATTGGAAATTGAAGAGTAGGCCAACAGACGCTTTGAGTTCTCTTGCGTGACCGCGGCCCAGTTGCCGACCATGATCGTTAGCGCCGCCACGAGACCAAGCAGCGGCGCCCAATCGTCGCGCATCGCCGGCAATGCTTCGATGAAAATGCGAGTGTAGAGAGCGAAGCTCGCGGCCTTTGATCCCGTGGAAAGAAAAGCAGTAACTGACGTCGGCGCTCCCTCGTAGGCGTCCGGCGCCCACATATGAAAAGGAACGGCGGCGATCTTAAAGAAGAGACCTGCTGCCAACGCGATCATTCCCAAAATGAGCATTGGCCTCATCGATGGGTTACCAGCCATCGAACCGATCTCGCGGCCAATCTCACCCAGGTTTGTCGATCCCGTCAGCCCATAAATCAGCGACATGCCGTATAGCAGTATTCCGGAAGAGAAAGCGCCCAGCAGGAAGTACTTCATTCCGGCTTCGTTCGATCGCTTCTCGCGCTTGGTGAAAGCGACCAGGATGTAGAACGTCAGCGCCATCAACTCGAGGCTGACGTAGAGCGTGATCAGATCGTAGCCGCACCCGAGAAACATCATGCCGACCGTGGCAAAAAGAACGAGCGCGTAAAACTCGCCGTGTTGCTCACCTTCAATGTCGAGGTAACGGGTGGAAATCGCGATGGTAAGACCGGCAGCGATGAGAAAAATCGCTTTGAAGATCAAGGCAAAACCGTCAATGCGCACCATGCCGTAGAAGCCTTCGAGCGGCAACATATCACGCGCGAACCACCACTGCAGTCCCAATGATGTTGCAGCTAAAGCGATGCCAAAGAGCGCGAAGTAAGCAATGACCTTGCTCTTGCGGTAAGGCAGGATTACTTCCATCACCAACGCCACGCAAGCGCAAACGGTGACGATAAGTTCCGGTGCAATCAACTGCAGATCAGAAAGGTTGATGACCGAAGTTGAACTGGCCTGCAAGAGGAAAGGATGAAGAAGTGCGAAAGGATGAAGGATGAAGGATGAAGGATGAAGCAGAGCTGATATTAATCCGAGTGTGATCATGATGTTGTACGGTCGCAGAGTTGCTAACTTGACTCAGTTCAATCATCCTTCGGTTCAGCGAATCGAGCCCGCTCTTTACTGGGAGCGCGGACGGCCTCGTCCGCAACGTCGAATGCCATACAGGTTGAAGATCTGACTACCTTGATTGGAGGCGCAGCCTGGCGGATGAGGCCGACCGCGCTCCCAGTTAGCGTGCAGCGCGACGCTCAACCGCCGGCGTCGGTGTCATACCTGGTATCGGGTAGTCAGGCCGCAACTGCTTCACCACCGCGTTTACTGGTCGTTGCACATAATCAAGAAACGCCTTTGGATAAACACCAATCCACACCGAAAGTATCAAAAGCGGCAGCATGTAGATCCACTCGCGCTTGTTCATGTCCGTCAGCTTCTCGTTCTTGGGATTGTCGATGTTTCCAAAGAACATCCGTTGATAGAGCCAGAGCATGTACGCGGCGTTGAGAATTATTCCCAGTGCGCCCCACGCGGCCCACATCGGATTTGCTTCAAAAGCACCGCGCAAGGCCAGGAACTCCGAGATAAACACGCAAAGCAGCGGCAACCCAATCGCGGTCATCGCCATGGCGAGAAACACCGCGGCATAGCCAGGCATCACGTGCGACAACCCGCCAAACTCCGAAACGTTCCGCGTGTGCCGTCGTTCGTAGATGATGCCCACCAGCAGAAACAGCGCCGCCGAGTAGATGCCGTGATTGATCATGTGCAGCACACCACCGTTGATCCCGTTGGGATTCAACGAGAACAACCCGAGCATCACGACTCCCATCGAGGACACAGACGAATATGCGACCAGCTTCTTAACGTCGCCATCCTTCTTAACGACAAAGTACATCGCGGCCAGCGCGCCGTAGATGATTCCCACGATCGCGAGAAAGATCATCACGCTGCGGACGCCGAACTGATATGACGTGCCGTCAAAGAAGTAACTTTGATCGGCTGATGCCTTGGGGAACATCGGCAGGTTGAACCGGAAGAATCCGTAAGTGCCGAGTTTTAGCAGAATGCCGGCGAGAATTACTGAACCCGCAGTCGGCGCCTCAACGTGTGCGTCCGGCAACCAGGTGTGAAACGGAAACATCGGCACCTTGATCCCAAAACCGAGCGCGAACGCGAAGAACAAAAGCACCTGCATCGTGCCCATCGGCATCACCGAGCCGACGGATTGCATATAAATGAGATTGAAAGTGCCGGTGCCGTTTTGCGCAGCAGCTTGAATAGTCGATGCAACCAACTGTGCGGCTTTCTCGTTGCCGGCAAGCAGATTGATCGTCTCCTGTGTGATATTGGCGGTGAGCGTCGTGTCCTGCGTCAGGAAGTACATCTTCAAAACGCCCAGCAACATCACGACAGAGCCAACCAGCGTGTATAAGAAGAACTTAATTGCAGCGTACAGCCGGTTCTCGCCACCCCAGATTCCAATCAGGAAATACATCGGCACGAGCGAGACTTCGAAGAACAGATAGAAAAGAAAAAGATCCATCGAGGCAAACACGCCGACGACCGCGCTCTGCAGCAACAGCAGTAGGACGTAGTATTCCTTCTCTCGCTTCTCGATATATTTCCAGGATGACAACGATGCGATCACGCCGAGCAAAGTCGTTAAGATAATCAACAACACAGCCACGCCGTCCGCGCCCATCTGGTAGCGCGCGCCAATCACAGGAATCCACTGGTAGTCTTCCAAAAACTGCATACCACCAACGCCGCGGTCGTACTTCAACAACAACAACGACACGACAAAGGCGATCCCGAACCACGTGGTCGTGAATTTCTTGATGCGGTCGCCCTGGTCTTTTTTGAAGACTGCGAGAATGATGATCGCGCCAAGGGTCGGCAGCCACGTAACAATGGATAGCAGGTGCAGGTTTTCCATAATTGTCCGTCGTTCGGAAGCGTCCCGGCGATTTCAGGTCGCCAGCCGGATCTCAAAAGCTGGTAGCAAAAAGACCTTTAATAGCAGTGGAGAAAGCCGTCACGATGTCGGAGCCGAAAAAGATCCCGACGGCAACAACCAACCCCAGCACCATCACGAGTGCATAGTTTTGTGTTAGGCCGGTTTGCGCCGCACGGAACAGTGGCGACATCAATCGCACTACGAACGCCGCGATCGTATTTACCAAACCATCTACGAAGTATTTGTCGATGCCACCGGTAATACGACTCAATAGCCGCGTAGCCGCGGCAGAACCATTCACGATGCCGTCGACCACTCTCGAATCGAAGGCATAGACCGCCCGCGCAGCATCCATAACTCGGCGAGTTACTGCCCAACCATAAAATTCGTCGACCCAGTACTTGTTGTAACTCACAACATAAAGCGGTTTGAGGCGAGCGGCCCACAGATCGGGCAGTCGCGGGTTCCGCACATAGAACAGATAACCGAGGAACATCCCGAAGCCTGCCACTAATAAGGAAATCACTATGAATAACCACTCGGCGCGCGTATGACTCCCGAGTACTTTTTCAGCCTCGTGCGCGAGGTTGAAATCATGATGTGCTGCTGCGGTTTGACCGGGCAGCGAAGCAGAATGTGATTCAGTCGGAGCAGGCGCTGCCGCATGCGACTCCGCCGGCGCTGCCTCGTGACTCGCGGTTGCGATTTCTGCCGCTCCAAACTCGCCGGTCTTTGGACTCCAGATAATTGGACTCAGCCAGGTGACGATGTTCAGTTTGCCACCCGGATGCTCACTTCCCGTGATGGCTTTGAAGGCCGGACCAACTCCTACAAATCCGCCCACTGTGGCCAGGATCGCAAGCACCACCAACGGCGCAACCATCGAGCGCGGCGACTCGTGCGGAGTATGTGGCGGATGGTGATTTTCCTGGTGATGCGTGTCAAGGCTGTGAGCTTGCGCTTCGGCGGCTTCTTCTCCGGATGGCTGCACGAGGAACTTCTCTTTCCCCCAAAACGTCATCGCCACGAGCCGCGTCATGTAGAACGCAGTACAAGTCGCCGCGATGGTGCCGACCAGCCAGATCAACCAGCCATAAGGAATTTGTTCCGTGGAAGCCGCACTCCAAAGGATTTCATCTTTCGACCAGAAGCCGCTGAACGGAATGATGCCGCAGATCGCGAGCCACCCTGCCAGAAAGGTCAGGTACGTGTAAGGCATGTACTTTCGCAGGTTGCCCATGCGCCGCATGTCCTGCTCGTGATGCATGCCATGAATGACGCTGCCGGCGCCAAGGAACATCAGCGCCTTAAAGAACGCGTGCGTCATCACATGAAAAATTCCGATCACAAACGCGCCCACGCCGCAGGCCATGAACATAAAGCCGAGCTGTGAAACCGTCGAGTAAGCCAGGACTTTCTTGATGTCGTTTTGTGTGATGCCGATGGTCGCGGCAAACAACGCGGTCGCGGCGCCGACGAGGGCGACCACCAGCATCATCGTTTGCGAATGCTGGAAGATGACGTTGGTGCGCGTCACCATGTAGAGACCGGCGGTCACCATGGTCGCGGCATGAATCAAAGCTGACACCGGCGTGGGCCCAGCCATCGCATCCGGCAACCAGACGTGCAGCGGCAGTTGGGCCGATTTACCGCACGCGCCTATGAAAAGTCCGAGCGCGATCCAGGACAACAAACCCCAATGGCCGATCGGTTCTATTGAGAAGTCTTTCGCCTGCGCAAAGACATCGACGTAAGCCGTGGTGCCAAACGTGGCGATCACCGCAAAGATCGCGAGGGCAAAGCCGAAGTCGCCGATGCGATTGGTGATGAAAGCCTTGCGCGAAGCATCACCGGCCTCTTTACGATTGAAGTAGTAACCGATCAGGAGATACGAACAGAGACCAACGCCTTCCCATCCAACAAACATCATCAGGAAGTTCGAGCCCATTACCAAAATGAGCATTGAAAACATGAACAGGCCCATGTACGCGAAGAAGCGATAGAAGCCCGGATCTGAATGCATATAGCCGGTGGCGAAGACGAAGATGCATAAGCCCACGCCCGTCACCACCAGCATGAAAATCGAAGACAAGGGGTCGAGCTGGTAACTCCACTCGACATCAAGGACTGAACTGCGAGGTGCTATCGAGGCGCCAACTAAAATCGCGGGCGTTCGCGCTCGCTCTTCCACCGACATCGCGGCGATCTTCTTTCGCGCTTCTTCCCGGGATGAAATTGCCGCGCGCTCGCTATCTCCCAGCGTCTGGGCCACTGCTCCACCGGGAATCCACGTGAACTTAAAACCGTCCTGACTGGTGATGTAAGGATTTGGCCAGACGAAATGATGGCCAAAGCCGTAGGAATAGACCGCGGCGACTGTCAGCAGAAACGAAAGCGCAATTGAGCCAACGGCAATGCCCCCGATTACTTTTTCGGAGAAACGAAACTGCCGCCCGAGCAACCCGTTGATGGCGGCGCCGGCCAGAGGGAAAAGGGGAACAAGCCAGATGAACTTGTGCATAACTGAACAGAGGCTAGATGCTGCTACGAACTGAGCTTTGTACTTTGTACTTTGTTCTTTGTACTTTGTTCTTTGTACTTGGTCTTTGGTCTTTGACTCCTAACCCGTATGGTACGGTTTCAAGACAAAGTTCCAGTCGCGCAGAGATCAAAGACCTAAGATCAAAGTACAAAGACCAAAAAATCTAAACTCTTAGAAAACCTCGATGATTACCATTTAAGAATATCAATCTCATCCACCCAAATCGTTTCCTTGTTTCGATAAAGCGCGATCACAATTCCTAAACCAATTGCCGCTTCTGCGGCCGCAACGACGATCACGAAAACAGTAAAGACCTGACCAGCGACCGCGTTCACGTTACCCGTATCCTGCAGATAGCGTGAAAACGCGATGAAGTTGAGATTCGCGGCGTTCAGAATCAACTCGATCGACATGAAGATGACGATAATGTTTCGCCGGGTCAGCACGCCTGCCACACCAATGATGAATAGAATGGCTCCGATGACCAGAAACTTCGAGAGATCGGGATTCCTCGCGCTTTCGGTCATCGCCGCCCAGCGTCCGTCCGCTGCTTCCTGAATGACCAGTGCGACCGCGGAAATGAAGAGACTCAACATAGCGTTATAAGTGACCTACTTGACGTCAACTATCAAAAGCCCGAGCGGGGCGACGAGATAAGATTCGCGCCATGAAGTCAGTACCACCGCGCGGTAGCGGGTGGGATGATTCAAATGGAGTTGCGTCCTTGAGTCGATGACCAACCCGCTACCGCAAGGTGATACTGACTTCATCGCTCGCTCTTCGTTGCTCATTCGACGCCGCTTCCAACTTCACGAGGTCAGGATCGGCTGCTGCTGTTTCGGGCGCGAGGTCGTCGACTGATGCCTCCTGCTTCAGCGTCCGCGCCAGCATTACCGAACCGATGATCGCCACCAGCAACAATACGCTCGCGATCTCAAACGGCAACGAGCCAAACCGGTAAAGCATGTTTCCGACTTGTGCCGTGTCGGTAGTAATTCTGGAAGTGCCTGTCGCGCCGGCCTGCAAACTTTGGTCACTCGTAGCTGACTGCGCCGCCGAGTCTCTGAGCTTCGCACTGTCTCGAGCTTGTAAGCCTTTGTATCCGACATTGATCGCGTAGATCAGGCCGCCGACGAGCAGAAAGCAGAAGATGATGCTGGTCGCAACCTGACGTGGCCGATTAAAAATCTCTTCCCGGCCCTGCTCCTGCGCGCTTACGTTGACCAGCATGATCACGAAAAGGAAGAGGACCATGACGCCGCCAACATAGACCAGAATCTGCACACCGGCAATGAACTCAGCGTGTAAGAGAATGAAAAGGGCGGCGACCGAAACCAGCGAAGAGATTAGGAACAGCGCGCTATGCACTGCGTTGCGCGCCATCACGGTCAGAAGTCCCGCGAGGATGGCGGCGATGGAGAAGATCCAGAAGAAGACTGCTTCCCAACCGGAGAGTGTCATTGGAAATTAATGAATGCTGTTAACGACTCAATTGTATTTCTCAATAGCCAGTTAAACTTTAAGTCCCGTCAACCAATCTACGTTTATGAAGTGTATTTCACCGTCTCCCGTCCCTGCTCGAGCATCTGACGGTTCCAAACGAAACCCGCGCGCGAGTAGGTAGCAAGTTCAAAATCCTGAGTCAGCTCCAGACACGATGTCGGGCACGCCTCCTGGCACAACGCGCAAAACATGCAACGCGAAGTATCGAAGATGAATTCATCGAGCACCTTTTTCCGGCGCGCTTTTCCGGCCACCACGATCTCGACATCCATGGCGAGCACGTCGATGCAATCTTCCGGGCATGCGAGCGCACAGAGATTGCACGCGATGCAGAGCGTATCGTGCGTTTCAGGATCCATGTTCAGTCGCGGCGCGCCATGAAATCTGGGCGCCACGTCCGGCCTCTCCTTCGGATATTGTTCCGTGTAGATGCCCTTGCCGCCGACAGCATCATTACTCGTCATCGCGCCGAAGTTGAACTTCAACGTCAGGCCGAGACCTTTCAAAAGGTCGGCCATGAAAAAGCGCTTGAGTTTGTCGATCAGTTTTGGTTTTGCAATTTCAACCATAAAAGTTACTTCCGATTTGCGATTACCAACTTCTAACTTGCCGCCGGAACAGCAGGTTTACCCTGGGGCACATTCACCAGACGAACGTTGCGTGGTTGCTTCTTGAGATTAAAGTCCTGCGAGCGCCAATTAATTTTTGCCAACAAGGCTCCGGTACTGAAAAGCCCAACGAGCCCGAAGCCAAACATGATTGCTTTACCGGTAGCGGTCAGATTCAACCCTGCCGAAATGGAGTCGATTGTATTGACGCCATTGGCTTCAAATGCCTGAACCACGAAAACCGCGAGGGCTGTCAACACGATGTTGATGAGTGCGGAAGGAATCAACCACTTCCAGCCAATGTCCATCAACTGATCGTAACGAAAGCGCGGCAGGGTCCAACGCAACCAAAAATAGAGGTAAAGAATGACCAGTAACTTGATAACGAATACGAGAAGGCTGACTATAACATACAGGTTGTGATGCCCTCGCGCTTCAGTTAACTGGTAAACGAAGGGGAAGTACCAGCCGCCGAGATACATCGTCACCGTCACTGCCGAGACCACCAACATCGCCGCATACTCCGCCATAAAAAAGAGCGACCAGCGAAAGCCTGAATACTCGGTATGAAAGCCCGCCACGAGCTCCGACTCTGCTTCCGGCAGATCGAACGGGGCACGATTGTTCTCGGCGATGCCGCTGATTAAGAAGATCAAGAACCCCACTGGCTGGTAAACCAGAAACCAGATTCCGTCGGAAGCCTGTGACATCACAATGCCTGACAAAGAAAGCGTCCGCGCGAACATCAACCCACCAATCAATGCGAGCCCCATCGCCACTTCGTACGAGACCATCTGCGCGCTCGAACGCAAACCGCCGAGCAGGGCGTACTTTGAATTGGAAGACCAACCCGCGAGTATCAAGGCGAGCACGCCCACGCTTGATACGGCCAAAACGAGCAGCAGGCCGATGTTCACGTCTGTGATGACGCCCCAGTCCGGAGCGAAAGGAATCACTGCAAAGACGATAAACGCGGAAGCAACAGCAATGTATGGCGCAAACAGAAAGATCAAGCGGTCGGCTTTCTCAGGTACGAAATCCTCTTTCGTCAGAAGCTTGAGACCATCTGCGATGGGCTGCAACAGTCCCCAGGGGCCAACTCGCATCGGCCCCAGCCGGGCCTGCATGAACGCCGAAATCTTCCGCTCGAGATAGGTGGCGTACGCGACCCAGCCCGCAACCAGCGTCACTACGAGGCCGATTTGAATCAGCGGCCACACGACGTGGTTTATCGTCTCTGCGTTAAAAAATTTCAGCAGCAGTTCATCGATGAAGTTAATCGGAGCGAAGAAGAGCACGAACGTCTCCTGTTTTATCGAACGGACTTCCCAGGCAACGAGTGACAGGCAGGATTTCCTGTCTACCTGTCAATTTCCCCGAGCACGATATCCAACGTGCCAATAATAGCGACTACGTCTGCGACAAGATGACCGATGCACATCTGCTTTAGTGCTTGCAGATTGATCAATGACGGTGGACGCACGCGCACGCGCCATGGCTGTGCCGTGCCGTCTGAAACCACGTAACAACCAATCTCGCCCTTTGGACCTTCGATTGAGTGGTAGTAATCGCCGATCGGCGGCTTCACAATCTTTGGCAACTTTGCGTTGACTGGGCCATCAGGAAGTTTGTCGATCCCCTGCCTGACGATGCGCAGCGACTGGCGCATCTCTTCGAGTCGCACGAGATAGCGATCATACGTGTCGCCGTTCTCCCCTACCGGCACATCGAAATCCATATCCGCGTACGCGGCATACGGTCTTGCTTTTCTAATGTCCCAGGCAACGCCGGAGCCTCGCAGCGAGGGGCCAGATAAGCCAATCGCGATTGCCTCGTCACCCGAGATCACACCAACTCCTACGGTGCGACTCAACCAAATCCGGTTCTCCGAAAGCACGGTCTCATATTCGTTGAGACGCATCGGGAAATTTCCAATGAACTGACGCACATCACTTTCAAATTCGTCGTACGCATCGTTTGGCATGCCGCCGACTCGCCAGGCATGACAAGTCAAACGCGCGCCAAACTGCCGTTCAAATATTTTGAGGATCTCTTCGCGCTCGCGCAGCGCCCACAACAGCACTGTCACGGCGCCAATGTCGAGAGCATGCGTCGCCAGCCATAACAAATGGGAGGCAATGCGGTTCAACTCCGTCAGAATCGTGCGTAGATAGTGCGCGCGTGGGGGAACGACGAGACCCATCATCTGCTCGACCGTTTCGACCCACACGAGTCCGTTGGAAACCGCTGCGATGTAATCGAGCCGGTCCCAATAAGGCGCGATCATTGTGTACGTGCGATTCTCGGCGATCTTCTCCATACCGCGATGGAGATAGCCGATATCGCAGTCAAGATCCATCACCGTCTCGCCATCCAACTTGAGAATCACGCGCAGCACCCCGTGGGTAGACGGATGCTGTGGCCCCATGTTGAGGACCATCTGCGGGCTGTCGAGCAGCGTCTCTTTGGTGGTCGCGATCTCTACCTGATGCATATGAAAATCATGCCGCGTCGGGCGCGGGTCCTGTGGGAAGGTAACAACCCGTTATGGTCCAGGGCTCAATTATCAATCCAATTTCAGTGGCGTCTCCCTTGGCCCGTGTCTCGGCCAACTTGCTGACTATCGCGAGCGCCGCTCTTGCTTTGTTCCAAACGTTGCGCGGCGAGGCCGATTCGGTCAGGACAAACCCTGCCACCTTCGCCGCATCGGGCGAATCGAAAACCTTTGCTTCGTATTGAGCTGCGATCTCCTTGGCGGTCATAATCGTTAGTGGCCAGATGTTAGATGTCAGATGCTGGTCTTTGGTCTTTGGTCTTTAGGTCTTTGGTCTTTGTTCTTTAATGCAACCGTGAATTTTCCATTTAAATGAGTCAAGCGCGGTTAGAAATCAAAGACCAAAGACCCAAGTCCAAAGACCAAAAACGGACAACGGACAACTGACAACTGACATTACTTATCCTTCGGCATTACTTCCTTACCCTGCTGCAGAATCTCGCGCATCATCCGCTCCTGCGGAACTGAAAGTATTTCCAGTCCGTATGCGCGACGCTGCTCCAACTGTTCACGCTGCACCACGGTCATCTCCGGCAAATGCTTTGCAGTCCACTCGTTCTCGACAAACTCCAGCGCGTAGTCTTTCCTGAGCGGATGACCTTCCCAATCAGGAGGCAACAGAATGCGTCGCAAATCAGGATGATTTCGGAAGTTAACTCCGAAAAGATCATAGACCTCACGCTCCATCCAGTTTGCCGCGGGCCAGACACCGGTAACACTTTCGACTCCGGCCTGATCGCTGGTTGTAACTTTCAGACGAATGCGTTCATTTGCCGGGATCGAATAGAGATTATAAACAACTTCGAAAGGCGCGCTGGATTGCAGTGGATAATGGACGCAGGTTACGTCCGAGAGATAATCAAAGGGCGTTTGCGGATGGCGTTTGAGATAGTCACAAATCGCTACGATAGAATCGCCGGCCACCCTTACCGACAACTGGCCGATAAATTCCGAAGCTCCCAGAATCGCCGCGCCGAATTTGTTTTGCAACTCCTTAACCAACGGATGCGCAGAAGCGTCTGTTGGCTTGGGTCCTTCTTCCTTCTTTTTTACTGGCGCTTTAGGAGCGCCCGGCCCGGCGGCACTCGCGGCCTTTTCGCTTAGCGTCTCTTTAACCGCAGCCACGCGCGTCTTCGCCTGTTCAATCATCGCCGCCTTCTCGGCATCCGCGCCTGCGAGTTCTCCCGCATCGGGAATGGCTGTTGGAGGCGGTGTTCCGTCAGTTGCTGCGTCGCTGGTCGCTGGGGCGAGATCTTTTGACGGGTCGGCGGCGGGCGGGCGAACTGCTTCTGGCTCCTTGTTATCTTCTGCCATAAGCTTCGATCGAGGTGCTCACACGCTTCCTCAGGTTTCGCTCTGATGTGAAATCAGGACTAAAGACTGCGAGCTGAAGTGTTAATGCAATTACAGAAGGACGGCAAGGCGGGATTTAAACATGGCAACAATCTACTGTCAATAAAGTTGTTTTCACCCTGAAGCTTCTACAAAAGTGCACCAAAAGCCACCTCCGGAACGTGCGATCAATCAGCGATGAGCGACTCGCAGCGGAAAGTCATTGGCCGCGGATTAACGCGGATGACGCTGATCTGAGAAAGAAACACGGCAGCAGATCTTAGATTCTTCAATTCAGTTATGTCGTTTCTACTTCAGTTTCATTTGTGTCTGGGAATTTTTCAGATTAGCGTCGTCCGCGTTGATCCGCGGCCAGTTCTTAAGCGGCAAAACTCATCGCCAAACTTGACCTCTTGAGGCGTCACCCCTATCATGGCTTGTTCGAAATAGCAGCAAATTCGCTGCTATAGGAGAGGAAGAGAGAATGAAACCAGGAATTCACCCCGAATACACCGAAATCACCGTAACCTGCGCGTGCGGCGAGAATTTTAAGACCCGTTCAACCAAAAAGGACGATCTGCACGTGGAAATTTGCTCGGCCTGCCATCCATTTTTCACGGGCAAGCAGAAGCTGGTTGACACGGCCGGACGCGTGGATCGATTCAACAAGCGCTACGGCAAGAAGACTCCCGAGCAGACGACTTCAGCCTAATGAGATTAAGACACTAGCAACCCTGAAAAATCGAAACGCCGGCGTGAATCACGTCGGTCGCTAAAAGTGCATCCAACCGCATGGCGACCGATTGAAAACGCCGGCGTTCTTTTCTAAAACTGAAGTACTGATTGCTGGATCAAAGAAAGTACTGAGTCCTGAGTACTGAGTTCCAGCTTGAATCCGAAGGTAGCGGTTGCTACGACAGAGGCATATTGATTAGGACAAAGCGGAACTCAGTACTCAGCACTCAGTACTTAAGAACGCACTTTTCGATTAACCGAAACCGAGGCAAAAAAACCTTGAGCACAAACGAAAGAGACCTAATTGTCGGCGGCCAGGCAGTAATCGAAGGCGTAATGATGCGCACGCCAAATGCCTACGCGATTGCCGTACGCAAAGCTGACGGCACGATCGTCAATATCTCCGCGCGCCTGCCAAAATGGAGCGACAAGTATCCGCTGCTGAAGTTGCCAATCCTGCGCGGCGGCGCGGTCCTGGTGCAATCAATGGGTCTCGGCATTAAGGCACTCAACTTTTCCGCCAACGAAGCGTTTGCCGAAGCCGAAGAAGCTGAAGCGAAGGAAGTCAAAGTGGCGTTGACCCCTGCCGTCATTGAAGGCGAAGGCGATTTCGCAGGTGTGACCGGAGCTGTGCCCGGACTCTTCCCTGTGCCGACGGAGAAACGATCCGGGGATGAACTCAAGAAGGGCGGGACGGCGGCAGCGGCGGGCTCGATTATCTTCGCCATAATTTTCAACATGCTGCTTTTTGTGGCCGCGCCTTTGTTACTGACTAACGCATTGTTCATTGCAGCCGGTTGGGCGCCCGCACCTGCCGCGATCAGCGTGGAAGCAACGAATGTGCAAACGCAGACAGCAGGTAACGCGTCGACCGCAAGTCCACAGGCCTCGGAGCCGGCCTGGTATGCGCGAGCCTGGAACAGTGTCGGTACTTACCTTCATCCTGTTCGGCCCTCCATTTCGTTCAACCTGATCGATGGGCTGATCCGCATGACGTTCTTTCTGATCATGATTTTCAGCTTTTCATTGCTGAAGGACATTCGCCGCGTTTTCGAGTATCACGGCGCCGAACACAAGACGGTGTTCACCTGGGAAGCGGGACTTCCCCTCACCGTTGAGAACGCACGCCCGCAACCAAGACAACACCCGAGATGTGGTACCAGTTTTCTAATGGTAGTGATGCTGGTTTCGATCATCCTGTTTTCGGTGATCAAGTTTGACTCGCTCCTTTACAATTTTCTGGTGCGTCTCGCTTTGATGCCGCTGGTGGCCGGTCTTTCGTACGAGATAATTCGGCTGTCTGCCAGGAAAGAAAGCAGCTGGTTCTTCAAGATTATGACGCTGCCGGGAGTGTGGCTGCAGAACATAACTACGCAGGAACCCGACGACCAACAACTGGAAGTTGCCATTGAAGCACTGAAAGAGTCTTTGAAACTCGAGCCGCAGCAGTCGGAAGCGGCGCTCGCGCCGATGTCGTAGGGGAGGAAGAAAGGAAGTTTCGAGTTTCTAGTTTCTAGTTTCGAGTTGGTCTCAGGTCTCAGGTCTCACGTCTCAGGGACTGATGGCGCGGAACTGATGGCTCAATTTTTCCTTCTTAGATCTCAAATTTGAGATCTAAGATCACAGACCTAGCCTGAGACCTGAGACCTGAGACCTGAGACCTGAGACCTGAGACCAAAACGCTAACTGTTAGATACCACCTGGGAAAGAGTTTTATGTTTCAAAGACTGGAACAGATTGAAGCGCGCTACGAAGAGCTATCAAACGAATTGTCGTCGCCTGAGTTGCTCTCGAACCAGTCTGCCTACACCAAGGCCACTAAGCAGCATCGCAGCCTGGGTGAAATAGTCGAGAAATACCGCACTTGGAAATCTCTCAAGGAAGAGGTTGCCGGCGCCCACGAGCTTTTGTCAGGCGCCGAAGACGATGAGATGCGACAGCTGGCCCAGGCGGAATTGGAAACGCTCGAGCCCAGGATTGCAGCGACCGAGAATGAACTCAAAGTACTGCTGGTACCTTCCGATCCGAATGATGAGAAGAACGTAATCGTGGAAATCCGCGCCGGCACTGGCGGCGATGAAGCGACCTTGTTCGCCGCGGAGATGCTTCGCATGTACGGTCGGTATGCAGAACGACAGGGTTGGAAGTTTGAGATCCTCGATGCCTCCGAATCCGGCATCGGCGGAATTAAGGAAGGCATCGTGCTGATCGAAGGCGACAAGGTCTACTCGAAACTAAAACACGAGTCGGGGGTTCATCGCGTTCAGCGCGTTCCGCAAACAGAAGCCAGCGGACGCATTCATACTTCTGCGATCACAATTGCGGTTCTCCCTGAAGCCGAAGAGGTTGATGTAAAGATTGATGCGAAAGATTTACGCATCGACACGTTTTGCTCCTCTGGGCCTGGCGGGCAATCGGTTAATACCACCTACTCTGCTGTGCGCATCACGCACCTTCCCACCAACGTGGTAGTTTCAATGCAGGACGAGAAGTCGCAGATCAAGAATCGGGAAAAAGCGATGCGAGTTTTGCGTGCGCGCCTGCAGGAACTGGAAGAGCAGAAGCAGCACGACGCGCTCGCGAGCGAACGCAAATCGATGGTCGGTTCCGGCGATCGTTCAGAAAAGATTCGCACCTACAACTTCAAAGAGAACCGCGTTACGGATCACCGCATTGGCCTTACTATTCACCAATTGGATTTGGTGATGGAAGGCGCCCTCGACGAGATCATCCAGGCACTGATCACCCACGACCAGCAACAGAAGTTGAAAGCAGAAGCAATCGCGGCCTAAGCCCCCAGCGCCATGCGGAGCCTTTGAATGCGCGGACTTCTCAGCGCTTTTTAACTTTTCGCGATCATTTACGCTTAGACGTAGTCTCGAACGCTAAGACCAAAGCGCTGACAAGTCAGCGCACTCCAAAGGCTCCGCACAATCAAGCGACTTGCATCCCTCCAGTTGGCGTTCAGTGAATCAGAAATTAGAATCCAGTTATGTCGATAGTCACTCACGTGGTGCTCATCCGCCATGGCCAATCTGAAGGCAACGCGGCCGGACGTTTCGGCGGACACACCGCGACGCCGCTATCAGCGCACGGCAAAGCGCAAGCAGAGGCAACGGCGCAGGCGCTAGCGAATGAGAAGTTTTCCGCAATCTACACCAGCGATCTGCTGCGAGCCGTGCAGACTGCAAGCCCGTTAGCCAGGCTTGCGAAGCTTGAACTGCAAATTACGGACGCGTTTCGCGAACGCAGTGTGGGCGTGATGGAAGGACTGACATTTGAAGAGGCTGCAGAGAAGCATCCGGAGCAGTATCAGGCCCTGTTGCGCCGCGACCTCGACCACGTTCTCTTGGGGGGTGAAAGTTACCGGCAGATGTTGGATCGGGCTTCACGTAAACTGGACGAGGCAATCGAGACGCATCGTGGTGGCAGGATCGCTATCTTTACTCACACGGGAACGATCTGCATCTTAGCGCTGCATATCATGGGCGCGCTCGACGCACCCAAATTGAAGCCGGTGTGGATCGCCACTTCAAATTGCGGTATCTCTCGGTTTGAATTGCGCGCGCATGATTTCGTTCGCGTTCCTGTGCTGAATGATACGCGGCATCTGGTGGGAATTGCGTGAGAGGTCACAGTTGATAGACAGCCGGACGGATACGTTTTAGTGGGAATCGGTAGCGTGTGACAAGTGACAAGTAACAAGTGAGTGGGCGTCAATCGTCATTCAAGGTGCGCAGAACGAATATCGCGAAGCGGTTTTGTCCTTCAGCCCAAGGTTCCGCCTCGGCTACCTTGGGTGTCGATTTCAATCCGCCGCAACCCCGGAGTGGTTAAGTCCGCAATCCACTACATACCCAACGTAGCCGAAGCGGCAACGTTGGGCTGAAGGTTGTAACCGCTTCGCGGTATGGGACGCTGTTTGCCCACGTCACTTGTCACTTGTCACCTGTCACTCGTCGGGATCCATCCGTCCACTCGCACAAAGTCTTAATATCATCTGCCGACATCACCGCATTGCGATGAATACGCGTGTAAGACGTCATCGGCATAAAACCTGTCTGCGCTTCCCGGCACATCTGTTCGAGTAGTTCTTCAGCCTCCCGCTTCTCGTACCTACTCCACTCCGAAAAATTCAGGTGGCTACGACCGTGGTTCACATGATCGATCACGAACCACGAAACCGGCGCCACGTTGCTGTACCAGGGCCAGCGCGTCTTGTTTGAATGACAGTCTGCGCACGAGCGATCGAGAATCGCGCCAACGTGAGGCGTCACCTGCACATGAGAGTTTAATGACTGACCATCCGGAACCGCCGGGTTGCTCCTCACAGGGCGAATGAACTGAATAGCAACCAACGCACCCGCAATGACGATTGCCAGCCCTTTTAAGATTCTCTTTACTCTCATGCGATGAACTCCGGCATACAAATTAGCTCGTGATGCAGTTACGCGAACATCGTTCGAGCTTGAGGTCCCGAACACCGTGCCACGCGCCATCAGACCCTTTCGTCAGAGACAGGATCGGGTTGAAGCCGGCCGCTGCTGAACTCCGTTGTCGCTGTTCGGCCGTGATGGCCGGGTCTCCTTCAAAGATGTAATTCTCGATCCAGTATTCGGGATAGCCCGGACCCAGAATATGCGCGTGAATGTGAGCGGGCGGCGCGACCCCGGGATAGGGCGCGGGTTTGATAGTACGAAACTCGTAACGCCCGTCGGTCTTTGTCGTCATCAATCCGCGGATCCGCGTGTCGCGTGGACCACCTGAGTACACACCGGTCACATCCGTCTGATAGACGTAAAGGCTGATTCCTGCCGCCGCTGTACGACCATCCGGCGCGTAGATAGTTCCGGACACAATGAGCGGTTCACCGGGCTCCTTTTCCGAGACAGTTGAAATCTTCCACGGCGCAACCGGGGCTTTTGCATCATCTCCGGCGCGCGCTAACTGTGATTGGCTGGTGCATCCCAGCAGCGTCAAATCAAGAGCCGGCAACGCTAAGGCCATCACCGATGCTTGTTTCAAGAACGTTCGTCGTTTCAGCATTGCTGGTTCACTCATAACTCACCTCTTTTCCTGGATTCCCTTTACCTTTCCCACAGCGCCCGTCCACATCTTCAGCCAGGTCTTTTTTAGAACGCCCGGGCCGCCCCACGATTTCTCCAAATTGTCTTTCCAGAGTTGCAGCATCTGCTCGTTGAGTTGAAGTATCCCCTCGCGAGTAACGCCTTGCGGCTGAGGCGCCAACACATTCAAGCGATCGTAAACGCGTTCGCGTGCGGTTCCCTCTACGCGTGCCAACAAGTGCCAGAGCGTTAGCGTGTCGCGCTGACGTGCTTGCAAGAGAATTATCTCAAGCACCGCGTCCAACTCTTTGCCTTGCAGCGAGTCGAAATCGACTCTCGTAAGAGCCTCGCGAAATGAGGCTGAGGCGTCTTCAAAGTATGGCGTGCCCGGTCCCACGACTGGTCGAGTCGCGCAGGCTGCTCCAGCGGGAACCATCGACTCACGCCCATGAAGTTGTAATGCCACCCAACCCGAAGTGACGCGTAGCAACCCGGCGCCCACGTCATCAACCTCAAGGGTATAAGCACAGCCAAGATCGGCCGCCACTGCAGAAGGAGTGTCAACAAAGAACAGCCGTGGCGGCGCCCAGATGTACGCGCTCAGGCGGCCGCGCGCCAGCTCAAGACGGTGCTCGGTCACTTTGGTCGCTAACAAACGAACTCGTGTATTCGGATCGATCTCGACCTGGCCTATCGACGCGACCTCAATCTTTGCGCGCGAAGCTGCATCAGTCTCAAGCCATTCCCCAAGTGCGAGCCGGCCTTCGTCATGAATCGCAGAGTTGCCAATTGTTGGCGCGCCGGCGAGTTTCGCAACCACCCAAAATGGTCTGGATTCACGTGAATAAATCCAAATCACTGCTATCCCAACAGCAATCAAGAGCGAAGCCGCCACGGCTGCGACTCGCGCATTCCACCAAAATGAAACCGGTCTTGCAGCCGCCGCCGGCGCCGCGCTGGTGGCATCAATTCGCGCTTCCAGCTCACTCCACATTGATACCGGCGCAGACAGCGTCGGCAACAGACCGGCAAGGTGCACACCCAGCTTTATTTCTTCAAATTCAGCGCGACACTGTTGACAGACCAACAAGTGCTCCGCGATATGTCGCGACTGATCGGCTGACAACTCTCCGTTACAATACGCTGACAATTCTTTACTGACATGCCTGGCAAACATTTCTACTCTCCCACCCCGATCTGTCCCTTTAAATGCCCGAGTCGCTTTGCTAACTCTTTGTGCCCGCGGTTCAAACGCGAGGCGACGGTGCCTTGCGAGCACTCCAGCACGGTGGCCATGTCCTGGTACGACAATCCCTCCATGTACTTCAGCAGAATCGGCATTCGCAGCTTAGGGCTTAGCTGTGCGATTGCAGTCTTCACCGACTCGGCAAGTTCAGCACGCGCGAACTGCTTTTCCTGCGGTCTTCGATCTTCGATTCTGCTCATCGGAGTCAACTCTCCATATGACAAGAAGCGTTTTCCCTTCCGGCGCTCGTCCAAACAAGCGTTGACAACCATACGATAGAGCCAGG
Organism: Pyrinomonadaceae bacterium; assembly: GCA_041744295.1. Classification (GTDB taxonomy): domain Bacteria; phylum Acidobacteriota; class Blastocatellia; order Pyrinomonadales; family Pyrinomonadaceae; genus PSRF01. Next base: position 19,386 of record JBGTLE010000123.1, read on the forward strand.
TGGCGAACGCCGATTCGCCACGAAATTGTCCGATTGACGTCATCAACTTAAGAAAGACCTGCTGGGCCACATCGCTGGCGGCTGACTCGTCGCCGTTGAAGGAGTAGACGGCGATTGAGAACACCCGGTCTTTGTATGTCTCAAACAGCAGACGAAACGCCTCGCGATCGCCCTGGCGGCAAGCGTCAATCACGCGCTCGTCAATTTTTGTTTCAGACATTACCGCGCGCTGCTCCATCTGCAATCCTCCGCCAAGTAACACGAACAACCCTTAGACGGAGGCCGCATAAGTTTTCTTCCGTACTATTTTTTCGGCCCAGGGAGTCAGATTCAAGTTCTGAGTACTTGGAAGCTTTAGGAAAAGGAAGTTGATGTTGCGTTCTGCGGTGAATTCAGATTTTCGTCAATAACCGATGGGAATTCGGATGACCAAAATGAAATGCGACATTGATCTGACGTGAGCGAGGAGGCCACTTACCACCGAGTCATCAATGGCGACGGCGTCGCATTTGAATCGAGACACGTAGGCGGCCGCATAAAGTTATAAAACGGGATGAAGTGTTTGCCTACTGCTTCACCAGGGCTGAAGGGGTATTGCTGCGCCGACACTTCGTTCACAACCTTGTGAAATCTGTACACGCAGAAGAGCCAGTAAATCCAACCTCCGAGAGCGATCGGCAGCAGCTTCAAAATACCGGTCACTTCATCTTCAAAATAGACCAGTACCGATTCGCCAATGAGAAATGCTGCGGCGAAGAGAAAGCCAATCCAAACGTGCGGCAATGAACTCTGCGGAGGACGTTCGTCCAGTGAGTCGGGGTTGAGCATGAGGGAATTGAACATTCAATTGCTCCTTTCGGGAGGGTCTGTGCAGAATGAGGAGAAGTGCCGAAGCGTTATCTGCGAGCAGTCACCTGGGGACCGGGTTCGTTGCTAATCAACGCAGCTTTAGCTTCGTCGTCGTCGAAGGATCGTTGCCGATGGACAGTGCCGTCGGAGTCGAAGAGATAGGCGGACGGCGCCTCACGCATG
>JBGTLE010000124.1:0-2275 GCA_041744295.1 Pyrinomonadaceae bacterium
TGATATGGGCCCGCGCCGACTCGTTTGCTTTTGCTGGGTTTGAATACGCCGCGCGAGATGTGCTTGCTTGGCGATCCAGGTTTAACGCTGCGCTCTGGCTATGAGAGTACGTTCGGAAAGTAACCCAACTCCCGAAGGAAACTAATGCCAGAGCAATGACGACAGATCGGTGTCGGCGGAACGGATGAAGCATTGGGGGCCTCCCTTTTAAACTGAGACTTGCTTGTGCACGACGCCGGCCGCGCCGCCACTGTTGGTCAACAACGATGGGACAGCATTCATAGACACGGCGACTCCCGCCGTTCGTTCTCATACACTCTTGTTCTACCTTCACTTAGCGAGAAAATTCAGCGGGTGGTATCATCCGCCGGCGCAAATTCCTTCTTTCACTCGGCGCGTCGCGCAACCGAAACCAGTTTAAAGTGGCGGAGTTTGATTAGTTCAGACTTCGACGGAGTCACACAAGGAAGTCTTAGGGATGGCCGCGAGTCCTCAAGAAATAACGCAACTCTTATTGAAGTGGAGCGAGGGTGACAGGGATGCACTCGATCGCCTGACCCAGCTCGTTTATCCCGAACTGCGCAGGATTGCTCGTCAGCACATGCGCCGGGAGAGCCCGGCGCACACTCTACAAACCTCTGCTCTTATCAACGAAGCATATCTGCGGCTAGTGGATCAGCGGAATACGGAATGGAATGATCGGGTTCACTTTTTTGCCGTCGCCGCCCAGGTAATGCGGCACATTCTGATCGACCATGCACGCAAGCATCGCTTTACCAAGCGTGGCGGCGGAGCACAACTTGTTCCTTTGGATGAAACGGCCGTACTGCGGCAAGAGCGCGCCGCTGAATTTGTGGAGCTTGATGAAGCTCTCACTCGCCTTGAAGGTCTCGACGCTCGAAAGAGTCAAATCGTTGAACTCAAGTTCTTCGGAGGATTAACAGTGGATGAGATTGCTGAGGCAATGAAGCTCTCGCCGATCACGATCAAGCGCGAATGGCGTGCAGCCAAAGCCTGGCTGCAACTCGAAATGAGCCAGGGTGTGCTGAAATAGTGTCGCACGTTGATCCCTTTCCGCATGAATTTCTCGCTAGGATCTTTGGATAGATACAACTCGGCCGAAACACTGCGGATTAGCGGATGAACTCTGATCGCTGGCGGCAAATAGACGAACTGTTTCAAGCCTGCCTTGAGGTTGACGGGGAACGTCGTGCTGCGCTCCTCGATAATGCGTCTCGATCTGACCAGGCGTTACGAGAGGCGGTTGAGGCTCTGCTCGCCTCGGATTCGGGTAATTGGAGTTTTATCGATAAGCCAGCCCTGGAGGTGGGTGCCTCTCTACTTGCAGACGAGTACCGTCAGCTCGAGTCCGGTCATCGTATAGGACACTACGAAATTGTCGAGCTGATCGGCAGAGGCGGAATGGGCGAGGTTTACTTAGCTCGCGATCAAATACTCAACCGTCCCATCGCGCTAAAGTTTCTGCCCGTTGATTACACTCAGGACAAAGATCGTCTCAGGCGTTTTCAGCGCGAGGCACAAGCTGCTTCGGCCCTTAATCATCCCAATATTCTGACGATTCATCAGCTCGGCGATGTTGACGGTCAACAGTTTATCGCCACTGAGTTGATTGAAGGTGAGACGCTTCGCCGGCGTTTAAGCCGCGGACCCCTCACGCCGGCGGACGTGACTGAGGTAACCATCCAGATTGCCGGCGCTCTTAGTTCGGCACATAAAGCAGGAATTGTGCATCGTGATATCAAGCCTGAGAACATCATGTTGCGGCCTGACGGATATGTGAAAGTCCTGGACTTTGGCCTGGCAAAGCTGGCCGAACAATCCGAAGCACTCTCGCGGGGGACCGGCGCCGAACGCATCGATGTTTCGTCCGGATTGTTAATGGGGACGGTGAGATACATGTCTCCGGAACAGGCGCGTGGTGAACAAGTCGATGCGCGTAGCGACATTTTCAGTTTGGGCGTGGTGCTTTACGAGATGGTCTCTGGCCGCGCGCCTTTTGAAAACAGAGACCCTGGGAAACTCGTCGAGACAATTATGAAAGACGAGCCGCCTTCGTTAACCTGGTACGTACCTCCGCTCCCGGACAAACTGCTAAGAATTATCGACAAAGCCTTAAGCAAGGAGAAGGAAAAACGGTATCAGCAAGCGGAGGCTTTGCTCGTCGATCTCAAACTTCTTAAAGACGAATTGGATCATGAAGCAAAAACGTTCGAGACGGAGCGGAAAGGTTTTGGGCGTGGGCAAACACCTTCAG
>JBGTLE010000125.1:0-3585 GCA_041744295.1 Pyrinomonadaceae bacterium
CGATTTGGTCCGCAGCCAACCATGCAGTAGCCGGCGTCGATTCTCGAGCTTCTTCTCAATGTTCGGAACGTTCATGACGAGACGTTCGAGGTGCTCGAGGTAGTCAGGCTCGCCGATAAGTTCTCTCACTTCGGCGATCAACGGTTGCAGCTTTGCAAAGACGACTATGTGCTCGCTATTCGACTCGAGATGCAATTTTCTGGATCTCCCTTGATTCATTCAGAATCATTTCAGCTGGGGCTTCATTCGCTGTCTGCGAATGTGCCCGCTGGCCTGGCCTTTGCCGCTCAGCTAGAATCCGACTTCGCTTAACTCTAAAAGGATGAATCCGAAATGCCGCTGATTACCGCTAACGAACTAAAACGCAAACTGCTGATCACGGTCGAAGGACAGCCGTACGCAGTAGTCGATGTCTTCTTCGCTTCACCGACTGCCCGGGGTGCGGCCACCATGGTCCGCACGCGGCTGCGACATTTGCTAACAGGCGCCGCGCTCGAGAAGAGCTTTCGTTCGAGCGAAAAGTTTGAAGAGCCCGACGTTGAACACGCACCCGCTTCGTTTCTTTATAGCGACACGCACGGCTTTCATTTCATGGACGAGAAGAACTATGAGCAGTTCAGTTTTTCAGCGGAAGATATCGAAAGTGATCGTGGCTATTTAAAGGAGGGGGTATCGTTGCAGGTGCTGAAATACAACGGCGCGCCCGTCTCGTTGCAATTTCCGCAATACGTCGAGCTGGTAGTAATTTCTACTGAATTGGGAATGCGAGGCGACACGGCGGCCGGTGGTGCGTCCAAGCTGGCCACGCTGGAAACCGGACTGGCGGTGCGTGTCCCGCTGTTCATTAAGGAAGGGGAAGTCGTACGAGTGAACACTCAAACAGGCGAAGTGGCTGGGCGAGCGTGATCTAATCAAGACGAACGCTTTCAACGTCAGAGGCCTCGACACATCTCATCCGCCCACGGTGTTCCGATCGCTCGTTGATAGGTCAGACGAATCTCCGCGAAGTTCCAGTCCTTCCGCTGCCAGATGGACCCGTCGGCATACTCCACTCGGTTGACGACGACTTTTTCCTGAAAAGGGTTTTCTTTGTCCTTCGCAAGACTGCCCACATCGACCACGTCACTCGGGCCTGACAGACTGAACGCCTTAACTTCAAACTCTTTGCCGGGCTTGATGTTTACTCCACAAAGAAACTGTCGCCGCGCGAGAGTCTTGGGGTTTGCCGAATCGATGAACTGGTACTCCCAGAAAAGAATATCCACGACCTTGTTACCGGCGTTTTGCAACTTCACGCGATAAGCATAGCCGTCAACCGGTTTTGTTTGTGGCCGCCGCGATTCCTGCACAATCTTTTCTAAAGCCGCTGCGCGTCCGTCAGTAGTGTCAGCATTAGGATCACGTACCCCGGCCGGGTCATTAACCCGCACATTGCGCTGAAAATTTCGATTAGCCGGAATCATCGCTTGTTGCGGCGTCAGGCCGTTGGGTTCCTCGAGCTTCTCCACCATCTGACGCGCCTTCGACCACTTGTGACTAACTACCGTTAGCAACAATCCATCCGGAGCGGTAGCCGGGTTTTGATTCGACCCGGCAAACATTAAGAGGAGTGGCAGGAACAGGAGCGGCAGGTAACGCATAAATTATGTCTCCACTTTGAGGCCGCGTCATCGGTGATGAGGCGTTAATGTTTAGGCTGGTAGCCGAAAGCAAATTAACTCGTTTGCGCTGACCGATCAACTTTTTCAGGAGGAATTGAAGGGCAGCGATCCTAAACTTACAAATCAAGCAGTGTCCCGGCATAATGACGAATATTTATCAGTTTTGCGAAATGGTCCCCGTTTGTCCGGCGGCAGATGACGACGAGTTGACCCATGCCAGGCGTAGTCAAAGATCCATGTGATGAAGGCGTCATTCTCGCCCCGGACGGCGGTACCCGGAACGAGTCGGGCAAGGGCCGCTGGATTCTCGCAGCCACCATTCTCGCGTCCAGCATGGCGTTCATCGACGGCACTGTGGTGAATGTCGCGCTGCCTGCAATTCAAAGAGACCTGCAGGCGACCGCGATCGGAGTGCAGTGGGTTGTCGAAGCTTACGCCCTGTTTCTCTCCGCGTTGTTGCTGGTCGGGGGCTCGTTTGGTGATCGCTACGGTCGCAAACGAGTCTTTCTGATCGGGGTGGCGATCTTTACGCTCGCATCGATTTGGTGCGGGCTTGCTCCCAACATTGAACAACTTATTCTGGCACGCGCGTTTCAAGGAATCGGTGGCGCGCTGTTGGTCCCGGGCAGCCTGTCAATCATCAGCGCATCGTTTCCGCCGGAAGAGCGCGGGCGGGCGATAGGAACCTGGTCCGGGTTCTCAGCAATCACTATGGCGATTGGACCAGTATTCGGCGGCTGGCTGATCGAGAACGTCTCCTGGCGGGCGATCTTCTTTCTCAACATTCCCCTGGCCGCAGCCGTAATCCTGATCTCACTGCGACACATTACGGAAACTCGCGCGCACAGACAACGCGGACCCATCGACTGGCTGGGCGCGGTACTGGCCACCGTTGGACTGGGAGGCCTGACCTTTGGACTGATTGAATCATCTCGACTCACGCTGTTCGCCGTCCCGGTTTTGGTCTCAGTCGCAGTAGGTGTCTTGGCGCTGGCGGCTTTCGTATATGTCGAAGCTCACGTGCAATCTCCGATGTTGCCGCTCGGGCTTTTTCGTTCGCGCAACTTTGCGGGAGCGAACCTGCTTACTCTATTGCTGTATTTCGCGCTCGGAGGCGTGCTGTTCTTCCTCACCTTGAATCTGATCCAGGTGCAGGGGTTCTCTGCGACGGCGGGCGGCGCGGCTTTGTTGCCTTTCGTGATCATCCTGTTTGCGTTGTCTCGATGGTCAGGAGGGTTGATCGCAAGGTACGGGCCAAGGCCGCCGCTGATTGTCGGGCCGGTCATCGCCGCGTTGGGCCACGCGCTGCTCGCTGTGCCGAGTGTCGGCGGTGGATACTGGGCGGGATATTTTCCAGGCGTCGCGGTGTTGGGAATTGGAATGGCGATTAGTGTGGCGCCGCTGACCACGACCGTGATGAGTTCCGTTCGAGAGGAACAGGCAGGTGTGGCATCAGGAGTGAACAACGCCGTGTCTCGAGCCGCCGGATTATTGGCGATTGCGGTGCTGGGTGTCGTGATGCTGCAGGTTTTCAGTCGTGAACTCGAGCAGCGGCTGAACGGAATCGATATTCCGCCTGCGACTCGCGCGGCAGTTTCCGAGCAGCGGATCAAGCTCGCTGGATTGGATGTGCCGCAGGAGCTTTACCCAGAAAAGCAGGCAGCAGTTGCACAGGCAGTTAAGGATTCTTTTGTCTCCGGCTTTCGTTTGATCATGATCATCTCATCGGTAATGGCGTTGGGAAGCGCATTGGTCGCCGCCTTGATGATCGAGAACAAGAAACCAGAATAGGCGAAGCCTTTGATAGGGCTGCGCCGACTTGTCGGCGCTTTGGTATTTGTTTCCAAAAAGGATCTCATAAGCAATGTCCTATTCCTCTTCTTGAAAGCGAGTGAGCCGCATCACACAGCGCCGACAAGTCGGC